>JBJXGQ010000286.1:0-18025 GCA_046160525.1 Burkholderiales bacterium | reverse complement strand
ATGAGCAGACCAAGAGCCTACGTAGAAACCACCATTCCGAGCTTCTACTACGAAGAACGCCCTGCACCGGACATTGCCGCTCGCCGAGAGTGGACGCGGCAGTGGTGGGCGAGTGCGGCGGCACGCTACGATCTTGTGACTAGCCCAGCAGTACTAGATGAATTGGCCGGAGGCAGACCCGGTCGCAGCGCTCAACGATTAGCCCTGGTTCGTGATCTGCCTGTCTTGCCGGTCGAACCGCCCATTGCAGAAATCGTGCAGGTATATGTTCAGCATCGGGTAATGCCCGCTGACCCTGGCGGGGATGCGCTACACTTGGCGCTCGCTTCGTAGCATCGCTGCGACTTCTTGGTCACTTGGAACTGCCGTCACTTGGCGAACGCAAACAAGTTTGGCCATATCCGGCGCGTAAACGTACTCCTTGGGTTGTTTGTGCCGGCGTTGGTAACACCTCTAGAACTACTGGGAGACGACGATGAAACAGAATCACAGTGATCCGGTTATTGACGAAATCCGGGAGATACGTCACGGCATCTCCGCGCGCTTCGATCACGACCCCGAGCGGCTGGTGGCCTACTACATAGAGTTGCAGAAGCGTTACCGGGAGCAACTGGTCGGGACAGCGGCGACTGCGGTGCAAGCGGACCAGTCTGCGGCCTAATCTCCCGTTCACGAGGACCCCGCCGCAGGCGCCTGTTCTTGGAATTGTTATGCCACACTTTATCCAGAGATCGGTTCATTGATTCATACTCCCCTGGCCCGCCGTTTGTTATCGCCAACAAGACTCATGAAGACTCGCAAGCGATGCGCGTTCTGCAAGGGGCGGCACGAGAAGCCGGGCGGTTAGCAACCCAGGCCTTAATCTTTCTGCTCAAGCGCCGAAGAATGGCTTCGTCACCGTCTGATCGAACCGCTTTGCCCAAGTTTTCCCCCATCTTCCTTTGAGCACTAACCAATGAACGAATGCCTTGTAAAGATAGCCCGGTTCCTTCTAATAGCCAGTACGGCCCTATATCTCGCCGGTTGTGAGAGCAGTTCAAAGGAACTCGTTGCCAAAGCGAAAGAATCTATCGCTCAGCACAAGACTAAAGAGGCGGTTATCCAGCTTCGCAGCGCCCTGGCCAAGGAGCCCAACCAAGCCGAAACGCGGTACTTGCTCGCTCAGCAGCTCGTACTTACTGGGGAGGCCGCCGCCGCAGAGAAGGAAGCGCGCAAAGCCATGGAACTTGGGATGAAGAGATCCGCGATCCACGCCACCCTTGCCCGTACAATTCTCCTGCAAGGCGATCTTGACCGGCTTCTGACCGAGACTGCGGTAATCGATACCGATGTTTCGCAACCGGACAAGGCGTCGATACTGGGGCTGCGAGGCCAAGCCTATGTGGTCAAAGCCCAGCACGACGATGCACGCTCCGCCCTCAATCAGGCGCTGCAACTGGATGCCAGCTCAACGGCGGCTCTCGTGGGAAAGGGTGCGCTGCACGGGATTCAACGCGAGTATGAGGAGGCTCGCCGGTGGATCGATAGGGCGATTAAATCCGACAATACCTCTCCCGAGGCATGGAGTGCGCTGGGTGACTTGGAATTAGCGCTTGGCAAGAGCGCCCAAGCAGAAACGGCCTTCACCACTGCCATCAAGAACCGCCTTTTCGTCACCCTGGATATAGCTCGGCGAGCGCTCGCCCGCATCCAACTGAAGCAATACGCGGAGGCGGAGGCCGATTTACAAACACTTAAACAAGGCGGTTATAAGCTCCATCCTTACGTTAATTATTTGGCCGGTCTAAACCGTTTTCGGCAGGGCAAGTACCAAGAGGCCGCCGACGCATTCGAACTGAGCTTCAACACCGAGCCAAGGTTTCTTCCGAATCGCATGTACTTGGCGAGCGCGCATCTGATGCTCAAACATCCGCAGCAGGCCATCGAGCATGCCCAGTACGTCTACGCCAATGCGCCGCAATCCCTAGCCGCGAAGAGATTGCTCGGTGCGGTGCAGATTAGCCGCGCCGAATTCGCCGCCGCCAACGAGGTGCTCAGGGCCACCCTGGAAAAATCGCCCAACGATGCAGCCGCACTTCGCATGTTGGCCACCGCCGCGATGATGTCCGGCGACACGACTCAAGGCCTGGAATACGCGCGCAAGATCGCGGCACTTGATCCCAAGTCCCAGCAAGCGCAGGACATGGTCATGATCGCGAGGCTTCTCAACAAGGAGAAGCTAGAAGACGGAGGCGTAGAGATCAGCAACGATCCCAATCGCTACACGCGCGAGTTCTTGCTGGCAGTCGAAGCTTTCCGCGACGGAAAAATCGGAGATGCGTTAAAGCGAGCCGAAGCCCTACATAAGCAGGACCCGAACAATGCCGACCCTCTCAATCTCATTGCCGCCTGTTATTTGATTGCAGGCCAGTGGGAGAAGGCCAAGGTCGAGTTGGAGAAAGTGCTCAAGATCAGACCCAACGAACCCTCGGCGACCAAGAACCTCGCCAAGGTCGAAGCCGCTATTGGGAAACCAGAGCGTGCTCGCGAGCTGCTGCAATCCTTCGTAAAGGAACAGCCGGATGACGAAATCGCTCTATCGTTACTCGCGGAGATCGAAAACAAACTCGGGAACGCGCCCGCCGCGCTCCAGTTATTGGAGCAAGCACACCAGCGCAACCCGGGTTCTTTGAATCTACGGGCCCTGCTTGCGGCGGAACATTTGCGCGCCGGACGGCCCGCAAAAGTGCTCGAAATCACTCACGGGACGACGGATCCGGAGTTCAAATCCAGGCCCGCTCTACTTGAACTGCGCGGCAAAGCCCACGCGCAACTCGGAGAAATGGGCGCGGCAAAGTCCACCTTCGAGCGCTGGGTGGAGTACGCGCCAGATTCGGCAGCGGCACATTTTCTATTGGGCGACGTGCTCGCGCGCGGAGGGGATGCGGCAGGCGCCCGCAAGCAGCTCGCGCGTGCCTTAAAACTCGATCCGCGCTATTTACCTGCTCGGATCGGTGAGGTGAAGAGCCTGGTGTACGAAGGCAAGATGAAGGAGGCCAAAGCGGCCATCTCAAAGCTGCGTAAGGACTTTGGCGACCCTCCCGGAGTGCTTGGAATTGAAGGCTGGTTTGCACTCGGTACCCGAGACTTTGCCACCGCGGTCAAGAGCCTATCGCTGGCCAACCAACGCGCGCCGAGCAACGAGTTCACCATGATGCTGGCCACAGCGCACTGGGGGCAGAAGCAACCCGATCAAGGGATCGCGATCCTGCAAGATTGGCTCAAGCAACACCCGCAGGATGTCCCCGTCCTGCTTAGGTTGGCGGATGGCTACATGGGACTTAAGAAATCAACTGAGGCGCAGTCCACTTACGAATCCATATTGAGGATTTATCCGAACCATGTCCCCGCGCTCAACAATCTCGCCTGGCTCAAGCGCGATTCCGATCTCAAGTCCGCTATTGCGCTTGCCGAACAAGCGCACAGGATTGTTCCCAAGGAATGGGGGGTCATGGATACCTTGGGAACCCTTTACCTCAAATCTGGCGACACCTCCAAGGCCTATGACCTGCTGAAGCAGGCGTCGCAGGCGGCACCGGGCAGCCCGGAGGTTCAACTCCATTTCGCCCAAGCCTTGGTGCAACTGAAGCAGCCCCAGAAGGCAAAGGACGTGTTGGGCCAGATCCTGAAGAAAGCACCCGAGTCTCCACAGGCAAAGGAGGCCAAGAAAATCTTGGAAACACTCGGCGCCGGAAACTCGTAGGCGCGGCCCGTGAAAATTCTCGCCGTGGCCAATGCGCACGCACTGGCCCACGTTTCACGTCTGTTGGAAATCGCGAAGGTTCTGCGGGAGCTTGGCCACAGCATCGTCTTCGCAGGCCACGGTAAGTACCTTACCATCGCTGAATGGGATGGTTTCGAAACACGCGAACTTCCCTATATCTCCGTCGAGCAGGTCGTGCGAGCGGTACGTTCGCAGAGGCTATGGGAACTGTACCGGGAGAACGAACTGATCGAGTTCATTCAAGCCGAAAGACGCCTCTATGAGTCCGAGCGGCCAGACCTCGTCCTTATCGACAACCGTCCCACCGCACGCACTTCGGCGGAACAAGCCGGGATAAAGACCGCGGCGGTGCTCAACGTACACATGAGCAATTATCGCCGTATCCCGTTCTTTAGCGTGAGAAATATTCCTGGGCTCAATAAACTGCCAGGAGCCGGGGTCGCGGATAAGTTAGAGAACATGTCTGAGTGCCTGATATACGACCGCCTGGTGATGGGCGGGCTGAACGCGATCCGGAGAAAAGCGGGGCTGTCGCGCCTATACGCCTACGAGCACGAGGAAGGCGACCTTACCCTTCTGGCCGACGTCCCGGAGTTCAATCCTGCGAACTCCATCCCCGCCCACGCAACCTATGTCGGTCCCCTCACCTGGCATAACACACTTGCACCTCCCGCATGCCTAAATCGCCTGGATCCAAAGCGACCCACTGTTTACCTTTCCCTGGGCAGCGAGGGGCTAGAGGATATGGTCGGCCATCTCGGGCTGCTTTCAAAGGAGGGTATCCAGGTGGTCGTGGCGCTGGGTGCCGCGAATCTATCCCCGAACTTGCGTGTACCGGATGGGGTTCATTTGGAGCGTTACGTCAACGCAGACGCCCTATTGCCGCATTGTGACCTGGTGTGCTGTCATGGCGGAAACGGTACCTTGTACCAAGCCCTATCCCATGGATTGCCCGCTGTGGTCGTGGCAACCCACGCGGAGCAGCACTACGGCGGCAAACGCATGGAATCCTTAGGCCTAGGTCGTACCACGACTCTAAAGCGTTTAAGAAAACAGGGCTGGAAATACCTTGTGGAGATGATCCAGACTGTACTCGGGACATCGCATTACCAGGTGAACGCCGCGGCTTTTTCCGAGCACCTCAAGGGACAGAACAGCGCGCAAAGGGCGGCCGGCCAGATCACCTCCCTGCTTCAGTCACTTGGACCGACATCCCGGTAGAAGTATTTTCCGATAGAAGCCGGTCTTGAAACGCAGCAGACAAAAAAAGAGCGCGGCATTCGCCGCGCTCTTTCTCGCTAGGTAGCGGAGCTACTACAAGATAATCGATTACTTACTCTTCCGGCGGCGGGCTACGGCACCCACGCCAAGAAGCGAAGCACCCAGCAGGGCGAGCATGCCAGGCTCGGGAACCTGGCGAGTTAAGGTAACAGAGGTCAGGGCATTAAGAGTCAATGTCCAGTTACCGGTCGTCAAACCGGCGACCGATATTCCGTAAGCACCGTTTCCAAGTACACCTGGAGCAAAGGAGTTACTCTCAGTCGTATTGTTAGTCGAGACGCCAAGGTTGATATTCAGATCTTCCGTATCGGCGAGTTCGGTGCAGATTACGCCGCCAACGTCGGCGCAATCATTGGCGCCAGTACCTTGAGGAGTCCAGCTGGCCGCTCCATTTCCACCTGTATTTTGTTGAAGCGAGAACGACACGTTCATATTCGATTGTGCGTTATAAATTCCAGCAAGCTCTCCCGAAATCTGGGCCTGCATGTCCGGATCCGCCAGGAAGTTCAAGAGCAGCGTACCGGGTGCTAAGACGTCAAAATTGAACGTAAAGCCGGTGAGAGATTGAATCTCCGCGTTAGCGCTGGCGGTAGCGCCATTATTAAGGAGCGCCTCGGCGATTTGATCGGTCGACGTTGGAACGCCGTCGACCAATTGAGCCGTATTGATCACCGAATCCGAGTTCGACCAGTCGCCTCCGGCGGCAGGCTGAAAGAAGGTGAAGGAGTTGACCGTCGTGGCATTATTCGCCCGGATGGTTGTGCCGCCAGGTGCATTGGCCGGCAAGGCATCGGCCGGCGGAGCAGGGGATGCAGCGCAGGTGTTCAACGCTGGTGTACCGCCGCAGGTGGCGTTCGTAGCTACACCCACCCCATTTAGGAACGCGGTGTTGGTCAGGGTGAAGTTAAAGCTGTTGACCGTCACGTTGAGCGACGGAGTGGTTCCATTTTGAGTAACTAAGATGGTCAGATCGTCTATGCTTAATCCGGAACCGGCGTAAACGTAGGCATGTGCCTGATTAGCCACGCCGAAACCCAGGGCGGACATTGCAACCGCAAGGGCGGTTTGTTTAAGTTTCATGATTTATTCTCCAAGAAATATTCAGTAATTTAGGCGAGATCGCAGGGTCTCCGTTTGCAACCACCCAAAAGGTACCTCGCGTAGCCTCATTAAAGCAATTCAAGGACCATGTTATTTTATATATTGTATATCAATGAGTTATATTTAAAAAAGCCTTCGCACTAAGTCGAAAGGCCCTCGACTGTAAAGTTTTCCGACAGTGGGCCCAGTCAGCGCAATCGTTTGGCGGGCACTCCTCCCCAGATCTCTCCAGCGCCGATCACTGTGTCCTTCAGCACAACGGAACCCGCCGACACTAGCGCCCCGTCTCCAATGCTTACCCCAGACATGATCACCGCCGTGGCGCCGATGGTGACGTTATCCCCCACACGGATCTTGGAAAGCGCAAAGTGCCTACCCTCAATGGCATGACTGAACAGCACGGCATCGTGACCGATGATGCAGTTGGCGCCCAGTTCCGTGAGCGCGGGATCGAGAATCGTCCCAGCGCTGTAGGTGTTGGGTCCCAAGCGCGCGCCCAGGGCCTGGTACACCAGTCGCATCAGGGGGACGGGAATAAAGTGGGTGCGAATCAAGGTGTTGAAGAGAAGCAGGTAAAACAGGATATTCACCTGGGCGGCGAACTCCTCCCGCGAACCCTCGGCTAACTCGCCCTCGGTAAGCGGCATGAACCAAAGAAACACTCTATAAACGGCGAAAGCGAAGGTGTAAAAAATTCCGACACCCCCAGCCACGAGAACCACCCCGCGAAAATCTCCCAATGGTATCTGGCCAAGTAAGAGGTAGGTGGTGGTTACGCTTAGCAGCGTGATCGATGCGAACAAGAGGACGAAGGTGAGGATCTGGGCCCCGGTAATTTGCCTCACGGCACGCCCCCTTTGGCCGCGCAGACTTCCGCAACAAAAGTGCCGAAGCGTTCCGCAGTGTCGAACGCTGCGAGGGTCTGTTTCATGTGAAGTGCGGCCTCACTCGGCTGCTGGCCATTGAGCAGGGCTTGGGCGGCCCGCGAAATGTCGCTCCCCTTTGTACGGGCGGCTCTAAACGCCGTGCCGGTGCCGTGCGATTCAAGCGCCGCCATGTTCAGCAACTGATCCATGTTCGAACATACGCCGATAACTGGTACGCCAGCCGCGAGCGCCTGGTAGGTCGTCAGGCTCCCGCCATTGCAGACCACCAGTTGAGCGCGGCTGACGGCAGCGTCCATGGGCAGGTAGTCGGTTAGGAAGACGTTGCTCGCAGGATTCATAGGCGAATTTTTCCCCGTTGTGGCGGCGATGACTGTGACAGGAAGAGATGCTAGCGCCTGAAGGATGTCCGGCAAAAGGCTTTGATCGCCGGAGCTTCCAAGGGTAACTAATATCACGGGCCTGCTAGGCGGTAAATCCGCCCACCAAGCAGGTAGGGCATGAGAAGTAGACCAGAAGACCGGACCGATGAAGCGGTGATTCGCGGGCATGCCATTAAGCGGGACCGCTTCCGGGAGATCGGCGTATAGCGTGTAATCCCCCCAGGTGTATACCCGGCGCAGATCGTTGCCAAGAGATGGGAGACCGAAGCGGCGCCGGACCGTGTTGAGCGGCGCGGCGTGCAGGGCAAACGCCACCGGCCTCACCAAATCGAATACTCTCTGCGCGAGGCTCACCCCCAATATGCGGGTAAGCGCTATATCGGGAACGGGGTAGCGAATGCGGGCATAGGGACTCCAGTAGGCGTTGACGACCGCTGCGTAGGGAACCCGCCTAAGCGGAGCGCTCACGGCCAGGGAGAGCCTGAAATCTCCCACCACCAGATCAGGCGCCAGGTCGTGCAGTAACCTCAAGTCTTCCTCGACGTAACCGGTAAGAGTCTTTACGTCGTATACGGGTTTGCCAGCTGCCAGCGCACGAGCGAATTGGGCGGGCGAAACGGAATGCACCGGAACCTTTTCATATGCCTGGCTTCGATCCAAATGAGCGTACCGGGGATCGCACGCGACGATCACTCGGTAGCGCCGCGGGTCCAGCGACTTCGCCAGGGTCACGATGCGGCCGAAATGCGCCAGGGTAACCGCTTCGGCAACCAGTAAAACCGTAGTAGGCCTTTGGGAGTTATCAGGCAAGATGGGCGTAGACTTTATTAAGCGTGCGGGCAATTCCCGTGCGGTACTATAACCGAGTATGCTCTTCGCATTACGTTGAAACGCACCACGGATAGAGCGCCGCCCCATTGAAGAGCCATCTGCTTCTTGCCCTGCGCAACCTCGCCCGCAACCGGCGCCGTGCGGTAACCGCGCTCCTGACCATATCCATTTCGGTGATTTGCATCCTTCTGGCCGAAGGGTTCATTCATTGGATTTTCTGGGCAATGCGAGAGGGCATCATCCAGTCCCAACTCGGCCACATTCAAGTGGTGCGCCCTGGATACAACAAGTCCGGCTCCGCCAACCCTTTTGCTTACATACTTCGAGACACCAATGGCGTCCTGCGAGAAATAGCATCCACCCAAGGGGTGAAAACCGTCGCCCCGCGGCTGGCCGTTACGGGGCTAGTTAGCAAAGGGGAGCACACGGTGTCTTTCATTGCCGATGCCACCGATCCGGCCAAGGAGGCTGAACTTAGCAAGGCATTCCGAATTGTGGACGGCAAGAATCTCCTAAGCGTGCAAGCCTCCGAAGTGGTGATCGGCAAAGGCCTGGCCCGCAATCTAGGTGTAAAGGCAGGAGACACCGTGGTGTTGCTCGCCAATACCGCTACGCGCGGCATCAACGCAGTGGAAGCAAAGGTTGCCGGTATTTTCATTACCGGAAGCCAAGCCTATGATGACGCGGCCCTACGGCTACCGCTTGCGTTCGCGCAAACACTGCTTCGCACGAACGGGGAGCATGCGTGGCTCATCCTGCTCGACGAAACCGATAAGACGGATGTGGTATTGCGGCAATTGCGAGAACGGTTTCCAAGCGATACCTCCAAGCTTGAATTCGTGCCCTGGTACGACAGGGCAGATTTCTATAACAAGACGGTGACTTTATTCTCAAGCCAGATGCAGGTGGTGAGGCTGATTATTAGCATCGTGATTGTCCTATCCATCTCCAACCTTCTTATCATGAATGTTCTAGAACGCACTGGGGAGATCGGAACGATGCTGGCCATCGGCTACAAGAGAAAAGAAATTCTGCGGCTATTCGCCACGGAAGGACTCGTGCTGGGATTCCTGGGCGGAGCCATAGGATTGGCGCTGGGTTACGGGCTGGCGGAACTTATTTCGCATGTCGGAATTCCCATGCCTCCGCCACCGGGCATGGAGGAAGGGTATACCGCCCGTATTCGGCTCAATGCAGTCATTTTGATTGGCGCTTTTTTCACTGCCTTTCTGACCACGGCGCTGGCGGCCGTATATCCAGCATGGAAGGCATCGCGCTTGAACATCGTCGACGCTCTGCGGCATAACATCTAGCCCGCATTTCTCACAAGCCGCCCAGATATGCAATGCCTCTTGCTTTGTCCAAGGCTCACCATGAATCGAACATCACTGCCCTCGCTGGCAATGGGCTGCGCGGGTGCTGGCGCGTTTATGCCGGTCATTTTCGGCATGCCCGTCTTGGCCGTATGTCCAATACGGCCACGACGTTCGAGCCAAAACTGCCTCGCCCTAAACGCGCCATCATCCCGCGCCCCTGTGAGAAATGCGGGCTAGGCGCTCTTCCAACGGCGAGGCACTTGCTCTGTCCTTGATGCCGCCATGGCCCGGGTTGCGATTTTTAATCAGAAAGGCGGGGTCGGTAAAACGACCACGTCCCTGAATCTATCCGCCGCCTTGGCGAGGCGGGGCAACACGCCGCTTTCCATCGACCTCGATCCGCAAGGGCACCTGAGCGCCATCACGGGGACGACGGTCAGCAACCCCGAGGACAGCATCTCGGCGTTTTACCTGATGCAAAAACCCCTGGCCGGATTGGTGCGGGAGGGCTTGGGCGGGTGGCCGAACATTCCGGCGCATCTGGAGCTTTCCAAGGTGGATAGCCAATTGGGCAAGGGGCCCCAGGCGCTGAACCGGCTTAACTCGGGTATCCAGCGCGAAAAGCTCAATACCGGCCGCCCCATTTTGATCGACTGCTGCCCGCTGCTGGGGGTGTTGAGTTTGAATGCGATCTTCGCTTCCGACCGCATTCTCATTCCGATTTCGGCGGACTGGCTGGCGGTCAAGGGCGCGCAACAGGTGGAAAAGACGCTGAAGGCCTTGGAGCACGTGTTCAAACGCCGCTTGCCGCGGCGCTACTTGATCACCCGTTTCGACGGGCGCCGCCGGATGTCTCACGATATTTACAGCCAGATCAAGGAACGCCATGGCGCCGAACTGTGCGAAACGCGTATTTCAGAGAGCGTAAGCATCGCGGAGAGCCCTGCTACCAATTCCGATGTCTTCACCCATGCGCCGGGAAGCCGGGGCGCGATTGACTACGATGCACTTCTGGACGAGTTGATGGCGACAGGGTTCTTGCCCTAGCCCGGTTTGCCCGGCTCCGTGTCCTGCTTGGTGATGAGGGAAATGATGCTGTCGATGTCGGTGGGTTCGGGACGGGTCTGAAGCTCCAGTTCCGTCACGGCCAGCACTTCGCATTCCGGGTACATTTGAAGCAGCTTTCGCTGCGCGTCGGGTTGGTCGCGGCCGGCGATGGTGACGTTATCCACGATCATCCCGCGGCGCGTCCGGATCTTGAACTGGTACTTGATCATGGCCGGGCATTGTATTCCCCTATTGGCGGGCTTTTGCCCCGCCATCCCGGCCCCGCCGATTGGGGATAATAGCGCCCTCTACCACCCATCCCCACGGAGAACCCATGACCGATATCGCCGCCTTGCTGGGCGCAGACGCAGACCGATTGCTCAAACACCAGTGCAAAACCATCTCCCGGGATGTGCTGCACTTGCCCGGTGCGGACTACGTGGACCGTGTGGTGAGTGCCAGCGACCGCACCCCTTCGGTCATGCGCAGCATGGCCCAACTGTTTAACCACGGGCGGCTGGCTCGGACAGGTTATGTGTCGATTCTGCCCGTGGACCAAGGCATCGAGCATTCCGCCGGAGCGTCCTTCGCGCCGAACCCCGCCTACTTCGATCCGGAGAACATCGTCAAGCTGGCGATCGAAGGCGGCTGCAACGCGGTGGCTTCCACCTTGGGCGTGCTGGGTTCCGTCGCGCGTAAGTATGCGCACCGGATTCCCTTCATCCTCAAGTTCAACCACAACGAGTTCCTCTCCTACCCCAACACTTACGACCAAAGCATGTTCGCGGACATGGAGCAGGCCTTCGACATGGGCGCGGTGGCCGTGGGGGCGACGGTGTACTTCGGCTCGCCCGAATCCCGCCGCCAGATCTGGGAGGTGTCGCAGGCCTTCAAGCACGCACACAAACTCGGCATGGCCACGGTGTTGTGGTGCTATTTGCGCAACAGCGCCTTCAAGCAGGAAAGCACGGACTATCACGTCTCCGCCGACATGACGGGCCAGGCCAATCACCTGGGTGTGACCATCGAGGCGGACATCATCAAGCAGAAGATGGCAGAGAACAATGGCGGCTTTAACGCGGTGAAATTTTCCAAGACCCACGCCAAGGTTTACAGCGAACTCACATCGGACAATCCCATCGACTTGGTGCGCTACCAGGTGGCAAGCTGCTATATGGGGCGTTCGGGCTTGATCAATTCCGGTGGCGAATCGAAGGGCGCGGGGGACTTGGCGCAAGCGGTGCGCACGGCGGTGATCAACAAGCGGGCGGGCGGCATGGGCCTCATCTCCGGGCGCAAGGCCTTCCAAAAGCCCATGCAGGAAGGCGTGCAATTGCTCAACGCCATTCAGGACGTGTATCTCAGCAAAGATGTCACCATCGCTTAAGCGCGCGGGTTGGATAGCCGCACTGGCGTTTTCCACAGGGTTATGGGCACAGGACAAGGGCAGCAGCGCTGGGGACAGCGATGCGGATGCGCTGGTGCGGCTTCGCAAGGAAATCATCGCCATGATTGGCGAGCCCGTGTGTACGAACTTGGTCTATTGCCGCGTGCTCGCTCTCGGGGTGAAGCCCTGCGGCAAGCCTGATGAATATCTAGCCTATTCCGCAACGGCGAAAACCAACGAGGAAACCTTGGCCGTGCGGGCGGCGGAATATGCTTTCTTGCAGGAGGAGGCGCAGATGGCGAATTCGCCCGCCGGCGCTTGCGTGGTGCCGCGGTTACCACGGGTGCAGTGCGTGGACCAGCGCTGCAAGTTGCAGCCGCAATAGCCGAAACATGAAGGCGTTGTTCATGGCAATCCTCGCGGCGGCGGCGTTGCCGGTGCTTGCCTCGGAGAAAATCGTGGAGGAAAGCGACGAGGCCGCGTTGGACCGGGTGAAGGGGGAAATTCTTTCCCTCATCGGCCAGGCGCCATGCCGCAACATCGTGCATTGTCGCTTGCTACCGCTGGGTAGGCGGCCGTGTGGCGGGCCGGCGGAATATCTCGCTTACTCCAGCGGCTTTAGCGATCGCACCGCGCTGGAAACCAAGGCCTCCGAGTATGCCTTTTTGTTGGAGGAGATTCAGAGCGGGCAGGTAGGAGCCTGCGTGGTACTGCCTGAGCCCCAAGCAGTTTGCATCGATAACCGCTGCCGCGTGCAGCCAAGGGGAAAATGAGCGCCGCCAACATCACCGCCACCAAAGCCGTGGCGAGCCTGGGCGTGGCCGACATCGGCCGCTCCATCCAGTTCTACCGCGCCCACTTCGGATTCCAGATCGCGGACTCCTACGAGGAGAACGATGAGACCGTGTGGTGCTGGCTGCAAACGGCCAGCGCGGATTTGATGCTGCAGCAACTCTCCGAGGAGCAACAAATCACGCTCGATCCCGCCATTGGGCAAAGCTGGGTATTGTTCCTTCGCGTCGTGGACATCAACGCCACTCACCGCCAACTCACCAAGGCCGGCGTGGAGGTGGAGGAGGTGCGCGAGACTTCCTACGGCACCTTGGAATTCATCGCCAAGGATCCCGATGGGTATGACCTTTGGGTGACGATGCCGGTGGACGAATAGCGCGGAAACGATGCAGCCCTTCGCGCGTTCGCTTGAGGCACTCGGACTCGGACAGTACGCCACTGCCTTCGCCGACAACGACGTCGACTTCGAAGCGCTGCGGCGGCTGAACGAGAGGGATCTTCAAGACCTCGGGACACAGTCTCACCCAGATTGCACGGCCGGGATGGGAGGAACGTTCGCACCTTGCGGAGGTACTGCGGTTAAAAGGCTGGATGCTCTCGCTCAAGGGCGACCTCGAAGGCACGGAGAGAAACTACCTCGCCTCGCTCGACGTCGCACGCGAGCAGCAAGCCAAATCCTGGGAACTGCGCACCTCGACCAGCCTCGCGAAACTGTGGCAAAGCCAAGGCAAGATCGTGGAAGCTCGCGAACTGCTCGCACCGGTCTACGCTTGGTTCAACGAAGTCTTCGGTACCAAGGATTTGAAGGAGGCGAAAGCGCTCTTGAATAATTTGCGGTGAGTGTCCGGGGAAATCGGACGAAGCGGTGGCCCTTCCTTGGCGTAGTCGCCTGAGTAGTTCGCACCGACTCGAATCCGATAGTGCCTATGCTATCATCCGGCTGTGATTCCAATAGTGCTCGATACCAACGTGCTTGTTGGTGCTCTCCTAAGCAAAGGAGGCGCGGCGAGAGATGTACTTCGTTGTTGCTTGAGCAAGCATTACGAGCCACTTATCGGAAGCGCTTTGTTTTGTGAGTACGAAGATGTTTTTGCCCGGGATGAATTGTGGGCGAAAGCGCTGGTGACAAAACAAGAGCGCCATGCGGTCTTGGATGGTTTTCTGAGTGTTTGCCGGTGGGTGGAAGTGTTCTTCTCATGGCGGCCAAATCTGCCGGATGAAGGAGACAATCACATAATGGAGTTGGCCGTGGCCGGAAACGCCGTGGCAATCGTAACTCGGAACATACGCGACATAACGCACGGCGAACTGCGGTTTCCAAGCGTGCGTGTCGTAACCCCCAAGGATTGTTTGGAGATCTTTCCATGTCTACCTTGACCATCCGGCTTCCCGACGACAAACATGAACGGCTAAAGTCGCTTGCGGAAGCTAGAAAAATCAGCATGAACAAATTGATCGACGAGTTGGCGACCATCGCGCTTGCCAACTACGATGCTCGCACCCGTTTTCAGCTTCGGGCACGTAAGGGAAGCGCCCGGAAGGCGCGGGCGATCCTTGACCGGTTGGCCGATACCTAGTAGCCAGCCCCAGGGTCATGGGTTAGTTGATCTGCGACAAGCCTATGCAGACCATAGAGCGGTGGCTTTCAGGACTCGGCCTCTCGCAATACGCAGCGGATTTTGAACGTAACGACATCAGACTCGATCTGGTGCCAAGCCTTACGGATCAGGACCTGCGCGAATTGAGTGTGCACTCGCTGGGGCATCGCAAACTCATTCTTAGGGCGGCCGCTGCACTAGATACGGGCGAGCTTGTCCCTATCCCCGCGGCACCATCGGTGCCATTCCCGGCCACCGAAGGCGAGCGCCGCCAACTCACAGTGATGTTCTGCGACTTGGTCAGTTCAACAGCAATGTCCGAGCGCCTGGATCCGGAAGAACTGCGCGGGATCATCCGCGCCTACCAGCAGGCGGCTGCCCAAGTCATCGAACGTTTCGGCGGCCACATCGCGCAGTATCTAGGCGATGGGTTGCTGGTGTACTTCGGCCATCCGGTGGCCCATGAAGACGATGCGCAGCGCGCCGTTGAAGCGGGCTTGGGAATCGTGGGAGCGATGGGTGACCTGAACACCAAACTGGTGCAGGACGCGCAGGCGCAGCTATCGGTGCGCGTCGGCATCCACACCGGATTGGTCGTCGTCGGCGAAGTCGGTGGAGGAGAGAGGCGCGAGCACCTCGCCTTGGGAGATACGCCCAACTTGGCAGCCCGCTTGCAAGCATTCGCCGAACCGGACACCGTAGTAGTTAGCGAGCGCACCCGACGGCTGGCCGGTGGTGGTTTCCAATATTTCGATTTAGGCGAACAGGCCTTGAAGGGCATTGGCCAGCTGATCCGCGTTTGGCGTGTGGCAGGTGTGAGCCAAGCGGCGAGCCGCTTCGATGCGGCAACCCAGGGTGTGCTTACTCCATTGGTAGGGCGAGAGCACAAGACGGCGAAGGACAGGTTGTGCTGTTATCAGGCGAGCCCGGCATTGGTAAGAGCCGAATTCTCAGCGCGCTAGTGGAGCGGTTGCAGCCGCAAGCCTTCACCGCCATGCAATTGCAGTGCTCGTCGTACCACGTGAATAGCGCCTTTTATCCCCTCATCGACAACTTCGAACGGGCGTTGAAATTCGGTCGAGATGAAACGCTAGCCGCCAGGCTCGACAAGCTCGAAGCGCTCATCGTCACGCACTATGGGCGTCCGCTGGCCGACGTCCGGTTCATCGCTACGATGCTGTCGATACCCTGTGAGGAGCGCTACGGGTCACTGGCGATGACGCCACAAAAACAAAAGGATGAAACGCTAAGATCGCTGGTCGATGTCACTGAAGCGGCTGCCCGAAAGCAACCCACGGTGATGTTGTTCGAGGATGCGCACTGGGCCGATCCCACGACACTGGAAGTGCTCGACCTGTTGATCGACCGGGTCAGAGCCATCCCGCTGCTGATCGTGCTCACGCACCGGCCCGAGTTCCAGCCGAAGTGGGGCAGCCACGGCCATGTCACCGCGCTGAACCTGTCCAAGCTCACACGCGCGCAAAGCCGGGCGATCATATCCAAGCTGGCCAGGGGTAAAGCCCTTCCCGCCGATCTGCTGGAGAGAATCCTGGCCAAGACCGACGGCGTGCCGCTGTATGTGGAAGAACTCTCCAAGGCCATCCTCGAATCCGGCGAACTCAAGGACGCCGGCGATCATTACGAGTACGTGGGCGACGCCCGCACCATCACGATTCCGGCCACCTTGAGAGACTCGTTGATGGCGCGGTTGGATCGCTTTCCGGCAGCGAAAGAGATCGCGCAGATTGGCGCGGCGATCGGGCGCGAGTTCAGCTATGAGTTGATTGCGGCGGTAGTACAGCACACCAGGACTGAGCTCGACAGCGCGCTCAACCAGTTGACCGAGTCAGGGCTCGCGTTCCGGCGAGGCACGCCGCCCGATACCGCTTACACCTTCAAGCACGCGCTGGTGCAGGATGCGGCCTACGACTCGCTGCTCAAGAGCCGCAGACAAGCGCTGCACGCCAAGATCGCGCGCGTGCTCGAAGAACATTTCCCCGCAACCAAAGATACCGAACCGGAGCTGCTTGCGCACCACCACACTTCGGCGGGTGAGTTTGATGTTGCCATTCCCTTATGGATCAAAGCGGCAAATCGTGCGAGTAGCCGTTCTTCCTACCGGGAGGCGCTCACTCATGTGAACTCATCGGCTGAATTGTTACTTGACCGCCCGGCGGGGCGCGAGCGGCTTCAACTGGAGTTGCAACTACATCTTCTACGCGCCACGGCCTTGTTGGCAACGAAAGGAATGTCTGCGGTCGAAACTGGCGAGTCTTTTAAGGCCGCCTGGAAATTGTGCGCTCAACTTGAAGAAGATAGCAGCGATGTCGTGCGCAGTCTTTACGGAATGTACGCGTTTCACACGGTGTGCGGCGAATACAATGAGTCCATCGAGGTGGCAAGAGAGCTACAGAACAGGTTTAGCCGAAGTAACGATTCTCTCCCGCGTGGCCTTGCCCTCCGCATGATCGGCGCAACGCTCTTGCAACGGGGTGACGTAAAGGGCTCGATAGACCATTTGACCGAATCGCTTGCTTTGCATGATCCGGAAAGGGACAGGGCATGTGCCTCGGTACACGGTATGGACTTCAAGGCCCCATGTCTTTCCTATCTGGCGCAGGCCCTGTGGGTTTCCGGTAGTGCTGACCGTGCGATCCAGGCAAGTTCAGAGGCGGTAAAGCACGCCACGGCTTTGCAACACGACCACACACTCGCCCATGCGCTCCAGTGGCTGTCGTACCTACACCTACTTCGGGGAGAATACTCGTTGGCCTTGGACAACTCGAGGCAATTGATGCAATTGGCGAATCAGCAGCAATTCGCGATGTGGCGTGGATATGCGAGGGCAAATGAGGGCGTGGCCCTGATTCACCTTGGTTATGCCAATGAGGGTGCTGGCCAGGTCGTGAAGTTTATTCACGAAAGCGAGCGAGTCGGTACTAGATTCAATCGCACATTTCATTTAGCGGCCCTTGCGGATGGAATGATTCGAGCAAATAGATGGGAGGAGGCGGAGAATCGTTTATCCGAAGCGGCGCGCCACATTGAGACAATGGGGGAATGTTGGTATGAGCCTGAAATTCTCCGCATCAACGGCGATTATCATTTGGCTCGGCGGGGATGCGAAGGGAAGCCGGCCGCCGAAGGATGCTTTCAAACGTCGCTGCGTATAGCGCGCGAACAGCAGGCGAAGTCCTGGGAACTGCGCACATCGACCAGTCTCGCGAAACTTTGGCAAAGCCAGGGCAAGATCTCGGAGGCGCGGGCGCTGCTCGAACCGGTCTACGGCTGGTTCACCGAAGGGTTTGGTACCAAGGATTTGAAAGACGCGAAGGCGCTGCTCGATGAGTTGGCAAGGTGACCATCGCCGTTGATCTTGTAGGGTGGGCGAAACCCGCCAACCATCCACCGGCATGAGGTTCAAACGCTCTCTAGAATGTTCCGGTAGGTTCGCGATGTAAGGGTGATTCCGTGGCGGAAGTTACTACACAATCAATTATTTGTGTGGTAACTTCCCGCCATGCCTGACCTTTTCCATGACCTGACCCTTGCTGCGCAGACAGCCTATGCCGAAGTTTTCGAGCAGGCGCGCACGCTTGATCTAATGGCGCTGTCCGGGCTGACAGGCGCATTCCACCGGCG
>JBJXGQ010000285.1:0-12602 GCA_046160525.1 Burkholderiales bacterium | reverse complement strand
TTCCCGCGGGAATGATGCGCAGGCTGCCCGACATGCCAAGGTGAAGAATCAGCCAGCCTTGTTCGCAATCAAGAAGAAGATACTTCGCGCGCCGGCTCACGGTCTTTACACGCAAGCCCGGCAAGAGCGCGGGCAGCTCCTTCGGAACCGGCCAGCGCAGATCGTGGCGGCGGATCACCACCTTGGTGATGGAACGGCCTTCGATATGAGCCGCGATGCCGCGCCGGGTGACCTCGACTTCGGGCAGCTCGGGCACTACTTTTTCTCGATGCCAGCGCTAGGCGGGGAAGATTCTGGCAAGGGTTCGGGCTTGGGCTCGAGCAAGCGCTTGCCGGCTTCAGTGGAATATTGAAACTGCAACTTCTCGTCCGTGCGGGCGAGGATGAGGTCGGGTTCCTTCTGAAGAACTTCCAGGGCGAGTGTCTTGCCACCGGCGAGCTTGACTCGGATCTGCTCAATGCCCGCTTTCCCCGAGTAAGGTTGTGTCAGCAGGCTCGACGATAGGCGCCAGTCGTCCGTCCAGCGGTTCAAGTCATCCTGGCTCAATTCGCCTTCCTTGGATGCTCGCCGCGTCACTTGCCACTTACCGTCTTTTTGTTCCGCCGCGATGGCGCTCAATTCGAAGGCCACGGGCCGCTCTCCCTCGGCGAACAGGCTGTGGGTGAGCAGGCGGTCCGGTTTGGCGGGAATTTGCTGGGCGTAATAGGAGGGGATCAGGTACACGCTGCCATCGCTCAACACGTATTGGTCTTGGGTGAGGGAGTTGGTGGTCCCGAAGCCAAGCGCGTATTCGCCGAAGCGCAGCGTGGTTGCGGGTTTATCCAAATCGAAGCGCGCGAGGTCGCTAGCCGCCAGCTTCTCCTTGCTTTTCACTGAGAGAATGTCCAGCATACGGTTGACTTGGCTCGCGTCCGCCCGCGCCGCCAAGGGCGCGGTGAGAGACCACAAGTTATCTTTCTTCACCAACTCAATCGTACTGCCGGCCCGCTCGACCACGAGTCTTTGCACTTGTGCGGGGCTAAGCGCGGAAATCGCGTGCTGTACCGGCTCCTTGGTTCCTGGTTTGAAGTAGGCGTATAGGCCCAAGCCCGCGGCAACCCCCAACAACGCGATGTTGAGCCACCAGCCTTTGCGCATCATGGTTCCTCCTACGCCTTACGCCGCCGCCACCAGATCATGCCACCGGCGGCAAGAAACGATACGGGAATGACCAGCAAGAAACCGAAACCCAGCAAGCCCAGTTGGGTCTGATTCAGCGAGATCTGGCCATCCACCTTGGCGCGCGGTTGAATGGTGATGAGATCCTCGTCGTCCGTGAGCCAGTTGAGCATGTTGATGCCAAGATCGAGATTGCCTCCCGAACCCAGATAGGTGTTCGCCAGGAAGTGCCCCGTTCCCACGATGACCACTCGTTGTTTTTTCTCCTTGACGCTACGCTCCAAGGCCCCGGCGATTACAACGGGCCCGTGTACGTCGCGCTTCTCGTCGAAAGTGTAGGCCTTGCTCTGCATATTGCTTTCGACCCAACCTCGCGGCGAGACTTCCACCAGCGGCGAAAAACGCCAAGTCTTATCCTCGGCATTGGTGGCGATGGCACGCGCGAAAGGGAAGGCGCTATTCAACTGGAAGTTGGTGGTGATCGCATGCATCCCATAGTTCGACGAGATCGACACCGTGGGCTGAATGCGCAGCGCGGCGGCATCGGGATCGACGACGACACCCGGCGTCAGATTCAACTTCAGAAAATCCGCGATGGGTTGCAGCCCGTGTAGGGGCTCCTGGTCCAGCAGCCAGAGCAGCGCTCCGCCTTTTTCCAGATAGCGCTGGATTTTTTCCACTTCGCCGCCGAGATATTCCACTTGCGGTTGCGTGATGACCAGGACGGCGGCGTTATCGGGAACCTCGGGCGCGATGGCAAGATTGACGCTGTTGACGCGAAAACCCTTATTGGCGATCTGGCGGCCGAACTCGCCCAGATCGTGGTTGGCTTGCCCGTTGAGCTTGCGCTCGCCATGGCCGTCGACGAACATCACCAGCCGTTCCTTGTTGCGCACCAGGCGCATGAGCACGTTGGCCATCTCGCTTTCGGAGAAGTTGGTCAAGTGCTGGCGGCGCTTCTCGTATTCGATAATGAGTTCGCCATTGGTGCGCACGCCAGCTTCGGCGGTTTCCTTAGGTTGTTCGCGCGGGTCGACAAAACTCAGGGCGATGCCGGGCTTAATTCGCTGGTAGGCCGCGATGTACTCCTTGATCTGCCGCTGCAAATCCCCCAGCGCGGCGTCTTGGGGCGTGGCGTAGGCGGTGACCTGGATGGGGCCCTTGATCCTTTTCAATACATCGACGGTAGGTTGCGTTAGGGAGTTGCGTTTGTTCTGCGTGATATCCCACTCGATCTTACTGTCCTTTAGCAGGTAGACCACCAGCACGGCGATGGCGATGGCGAGCACGGCAAAGGAGCTGTTTTGCAGCAGCGAATGGAGCCGCAATTTCTTGTTGGCTTTCATGCGCGCACCCGGTCGCCTTCCAGGCGGCGAACCGCCAGTCCCGTGAACAAAAGCGCCAGCACCACGTAATAGGCCGCATCGGCCAAGGACAATACACCCTTGGCGAAACTCTCGAAATGACGCACCAGCGATAGCATGTGCATGGCGCTATCGGGATCGGAAGTCCCGATGTTGATCAACCAAAGAAGCAGCAGCACGGCGTAAGTTCCCACCGCGGCAACGATGGGTTGTGCCGTGACGGAAGAAAGATATAAACCGATGGCTGCGAACGTGGCGCACAGGAGCAGCAGCCCGAGCGTATTGGCGGCGAGCATGCCGAAATCGATCTTGCCTCCGATCATTAGCGCGACACCCATCAGCGCGATCAATCCGACGGGAATGGCCAGGAATGCGAGAAGGGCCAACAGCTTTGCCACCACGATCTGGGTGATGGACACAGGTGCCGAGATCAAGAAAACCAAGGTTTGGTTGCGCCGCTCCTCCGCGATCATGCGCATGGACAGCAGCGGCACCACCATCAACATGAAAATGGCGGCGGTGCCGAACACCGGCGTGATGACCCACTCCGTGATTCCGGGAGCCGCCGGGTTGGCGGCGATTTGCATCTGCACGTTCAAGTAGTCTTGTAACCTTGACAGGAAAATCCAGGCGCAAATCAACTGTAGAAACGCCAGCACCACCCACGCCAGGGGCGAGGAGAACAAGATGCGCAATTCCTTGGCGGCGATCGTTCGGATCATGCGGCCTCCTTCGCGAGCGGCGCGGGCTCGTCGCCCTGGGTGAGTTGCGTGAAAACGTCCTCCAGGGAGGCTTCCTCGCCGGCCAGGTGGAAAAGCCCCCAGTTACCCGCCACGGCGGCGCGCACCAACGCATCGGTGGGGTCTTGCTGGTCCGCGTGAAAGACCCGCAACAAGCCGTCACGCCCCGGCTCCACCGCCGTGACCCCTGGCAATGCCTTGATACTGTCCATCGGGGGCGAATGACGCAACCCTAGGCGGATGGTCTGGGCCTTGCGCGAGCGCTTCAGAGCTTCGATGCTGTCGTTGTATACGATGGTGCCTTGATACATGATCTGCACGCGGTCGCACACTGCCTCCACCTCGGGCAGGATGTGGGTGGAAAGGATGACGCTGTGCTTGCCCCCCAGTTCGCGAATGAGATCCCGGATGTCGCGGATTTGGTTGGGGTCCAATCCCACGGTAGGCTCGTCCAGTATCACCACGTCGGGGGAATGGATGATGGCCTGCGCGATGCCCACGCGCTGCTGGTAGCCTTTGGAAAGGGTCCCGATTACGCGTCCTCCGGTGTCCCACAACCCGCACTTGCGCTTGGCGTTGGCCACTGCATCGCCAGCTTGCTGCTTTGGAACGCGGTGCAGACGGGCGGCCAGGCGCAAGAATTCATCCACGGTGAGTTCGCGGTACAACGGAGGCGATTCGGGGAGGTAGCCAATGCGAGTTTTCGCTTGCGTTGGCTGTTCCAGCAGGTCCACGCCACAAATGCTCACACTGCCCGTGGTGGGGGCGAGATTCCCCGTGAGCATTTGCATCGTGGTGGTCTTGCCCGCGCCGTTGGGGCCGAGCAGGCCTAGCACTTCGCCGCGGCGCAATTCGACATTAACGTCTCGCACGGCGCGCTTGCCGCCGTAGTTGCGGGAAAGATCTTGGGCAGATACCGTTATTTCAGCTTGGCTGGTTTCGCTCATGAAAGAATGCAAATGGAATATGGGGAGTCTAAGTTAAGCGCGAGTTAACCACGTATGGGTTAGCATGGGCAGGTAACTTGCTCCGTTTTCGCCAGAGTGGCTTGAGACGGGCCGCAAATATACCTAAACTGAGGCTAATTTTGAAAGACGTTCGCGCTTGGCAGCCATCCGCGACCCTGTCACAACCCCCCAGCGCGGCAGCCCGGTAACGAGTTGAGCGCCCAGTAAGTAAGGATTTCCCCATGCCCATGCTCCAGGGTGTTGTCTGCGCAGTTTGTCTGCTCGTGTTTGCCGGTTGCGCGCAGTCCGGCACGGCTGTAAAGCCCGTTACGAACGCGGGCCAGCCTGCGTTTTCGGATGTGCTGTTGAGCCAGCTCAAAGACCCTGGCGAAGGCAACGCCAGCGAGGGGCTTACTCCGGGCGGTGATGAGCATGCCCAGGGCACCCCGGAAGACACGGTCCCGCGCAGCGCACTCCCCCAGCGCTCGCTGGACCAGGAAATTCTCTACAAGTTCTTGTTGAGCGAAATCGCGGGCCAGCGCGGGAACGCCCAACTTGCCGCCCAGGGGTACTACGATCTCGCCAAGAGCACGCGTGACCCGCGCCTGGCGAAGCGGGCCGCGGAGGCGGCGTCTTACGCCAAGATGAATTCCCTCGCTTTGGACGCAGCGCTGCTTTGGTACGACACCGACAAGGGTAATAAGCAGGCACAGCAAGCGTTGACCAATGCGCTAGTCTCGGCCAACAAGCTCCAGGAAGCCAAACCCCATCTCCAGCAACTCATCGCCAAGGAGGGTAACCCGGCGCAGGCACTGTTGCAGATCAACAACCTGCTGTCGCGCCACCAGGATAAGAACGCCGTGCTCACCTTGGTGAGGGACGTGGCGAAGTCCTACCCCAAGGCGCCCGAGGCCCATTTCGCCGTCGCGCAAGCCGCCGTGGGCGCGAGCAAGTTCGATGTGGCGTCCGCGGAAATCAAGGAGGCGCTCAAGCTTAAGCCCGATTGGGAAGCCGCCCATCTTTTCAATGCGCAGTTGATCCAGCAAGGCGAATCCGCGGCGAAGGCCCAGGAGTATTTGCGCGGCGTCGTGGAGCAATACCCAAAGGCCAAGGATCTGCGGCTGGCTTACGCACGGGCCTTGGTAAACGGCAAGCAACTGCCAGCGGCTAAAGCGCAATACGAGAAGTTGCTGGAAGAATTACCCAATCACGCGGACTTGGTGGTGACCACAGGCCTCATCAGCTTGCAGCTCAACGATTTTCCCGCGGCCGAGCGCTACCTCAAGCGCGCGCTTGACCTGAATTACAAGGATCCCGAAGCCATTAAGTTCTATCTCGGGCAGACCTTCGAGGAACAAAAGCGTAGCGACGAGGCCATGAAGTGGTATCAGTCCGTGGAAGGCGGAGACCAGTACGTTTCCGCGCACACGCGCTATGCCTTCTTGCTGTCGAAACAAAACAAATTGAGCGAAGCGCGCCAGTACTTGAAGCAGGTGCGCGCGGAGGACGAAGAGCAGAGGATTCAACTCACGCAAGCCGAAGCTCATTTGTTGCGCGAGGCCAAGTCCTTCCAGGAATCCTACGATCTTCTCAAGAAAGCGCTCGAAGGAAAGCCCGACCACCTCGATTTGCTCTACGACTTGGCCATGGTGGCGGAGCGCCTGCAAAAGATCGACGTGCTGGAATCGAGCCTGCGGCGTGTGATCCAGCTCAAACCCGATCACGCCCAAGCCTACAACGCGCTGGGTTATACGCTGGCCGATCGCAACGAACGCTTGCCCGAAGCCAAGCAGTACGTCGAGAAGGCCTTGAAGCTCTCCCCTGGGGACGCATTCATTCTCGACAGCCTGGGTTGGGTGCACTACCGCATGGGCAATCACAAGGAAGGTTTGGAATATTTGCAGCAGGCTTTCGCCCAGCGCCAGGACCCAGAAATCGCGGCGCATCTGGGAGAAGTTCTTTGGAAGAATGGCCGCCAGGCGGATGCGGAAAAAATTTGGCGCGATTCCCTCAAGGAGCATCCCGAGAACGATGTGCTGGTGGATACCGTCAAGCGCTTCCTGCGCTGATTTTTTGGCGCGGCGCGTGCGTTCCTCCCTCGTAGGTCTGGTCGCGGTATTGGTGCTGGCGGGATGCGCGAGTAGCGCCAAGCGAGACCTCGCACCCGCCGATCCCGTGGCCATTGATAGCTTCGAACTCAATGGGCGCGTAAGCATCAAGGTCAAGGCGGAGAACAAGGGTTATCCGGGAAAAATACGCTGGCAACACCAAGGTGCCAAAGAGGATCTATGGATCTACACGCCCTTGGGTAACCTCGTGGCACGCCTGGAGCAAGACGAGAATACGGCGGCCATCACTACCGCGAAGGGAGAGGAATACCGTGCCGGCACCCTGGCCTTTCTCGCGCGCGACGTCCTGGGCTACGATCTGCCCGTCGATGCCTTGCAGTACTGGGTGCGCGGGCTCGAGTGGCCCAAGGGCCGCACGAACAGCTTGGTGAAGGATGACAAAGGGCGGTTGACGGCGCTGGTGCAGGACCAATGGGAAGTGTCCTATCAAGCTTGGGCTGCCGGCAATGGACTACCCTCGAAAATGATCGTGGAAAACGATGAGATGAAGTTGAGCCTGGTCATCGACCGCTGGCAATTGGGCGATTTCGAAGAAGGGGATGACAAATAGCGGTGATCGCGGGCAGCACACTGAGAATTCCCGCCCCGGCCAAGCTTAATCTTTTCCTTCACGTCACGGGCCGCCGCCCTGATGGCTATCATTTGCTCCAAACCCTCTTCCGCTTTATCGAGCATGGCGATGAACTGGTATTAACCGTGCGCCCAGACGGGCAGGTGAGCCGTAGCGAGGGGCCTGAAGGTGTCGCGCCCGAGCAAGATCTAGGTGTGCGGGCCGCCCGTTTGCTGCAAGCCGAAACAGGCTGCAAGCTCGGGGTGGACTTGCGTATCATCAAACGCATCCCCATGGGAGGCGGTTTGGGAGGCGGGAGTTCCGATGCCGCCAGCGTGCTCGTGGGATTGAACCGGCTCTGGGGACTTGGACTATCCCGGCCCGCACTCATGGCCTTAGGCGGTACACTGGGCGCGGATGTTCCAATCTTCGTATTTGGGCGCAGCGCATTCGCGCAAGGCGTGGGCGATGAGTTGTCTCCTATTTCCATCGCGCCCGCGTGGTACGTGGTGCTTGTGCCCCCCGTGCATGTCGCCACTGCCGCGGTATTCGCCGAGCCTAAATTGACACGAAATTCGAATCCCCTCAGAATACCGGCCTTTTTTACCGGGCAAGGACGCAACGACCTTGAGGCCGTTGTCAGAGGGCGCTACGGGGAAGTAGACCGGCACATGCGCTGGTTGGCCGAGCATGGGCCTGCAACCATGAGCGGGTCTGGGGCTTGTGTGTTCCATGCGGCGGATTCCGAGATGCAGGCGCGGGCCATTCTGGCGCGGCTTCCGCAAGGAATGGCCGGGTTTGTGGCGCGCGGGTTGGATCAGCATCCCCTGTACCATTGGCTTTAGCCATGGGCTCGGCACAGGGTCCGAGAAATAAAGTCTGTTGGGGAGTCGCCAAGTGGTAAGGCAGCGGATTTTGATTCCGCCATTCGTAGGTTCGATCCCTACCTCCCCAGCCAATCACTTAGAGGATTTAGGAGCTAGGAGCTAGGATCTAGGATCTAGGGTGTTATCTCCCTAGCTCCTAAATCCTAGATCCTGGCTCCTCGAAAGAATGGCCTACGATAGTTTGATGGTATTCACCGGCAACGCCAATCCGCGCTTGGCGGAAGACGTGTGCCGCCATCTCAACATACATCTTGGGCGCGCCACGGTGGGCAAGTTCAGCGATGGCGAGATCATGGTGGAACTCCTCGAGAACGTGCGGGGCAAGGACGTTTTCGTGTTGCAGTCCACCAGCATGCCCACCAACGATAATCTCATGGAAGTCCTGTTGATGGCCGATGCGCTCAAACGCTCCTCGGCCGGGCGTATCACCGCGGCGGTTCCCTACTTTGGGTATTCGCGCCAGGACCGGCGGCCGCGTTCGGCCCGGGTAGCCATTAGCGCCAAGGTGGTGGCGAACATGTTTCAGGCCGTGGGCGTGGATCGTTTGCTGACCGTGGATCTGCACGCGGACCAGATCCAGGGCTTCTTCGATATTCCCGTGGACAATATTTACGCCGCGCCTATCCTGCTGGGAGATATCTGGAAGCACGGACACCAGAATTTAGTGGTGGTCTCACCGGACGTGGGGGGCGTGGTGCGGGCAAGGGCCTTGGCCAAGAGGCTCGAAGCCGATCTCGCCATCATTGATAAACGGCGGCCCCGGCCCAACGTGGCCACGGTGATGAACATCATTGGTGACGTGGCGGGCCGCACATGCATCATCATGGACGATATGGTCGATACGGCGAACACCCTGTGCGAGGGTGCCTCGGCGTTGAAGGAGAAGGGCGCGGAAAAGGTGATGGCCTATTGCACCCACGCCATACTATCCGGCAGCGCGGTGCAAAGAATTTCCGGATCGGCCCTCGATGAGGTGGTCGTCACGGATACCATTGCGCTGCGCGAGGATGCGAAGCAATGCGGACGCATCCGCCAGTTGAACATCGCGGAGCTGCTCGCCGAAACCATGTTGCGCATCAGCAACGAGGATTCGGTGAGTTCGTTGTGTGTAGAGTAGTTGCAGTGAGCGCGGCCCCGTGCGAAACATCGCGCAGCCGCATTTTGAAACCGGATCGACTGGTCGCGGCCGATCCGAAACGTGGGGACTGAAATGAAAATTGAATTTACAGCTTTTCCGCGCAGTGTGCAGGGTACGGGTGCGAGCCGCCGTATGCGCATTGCCGGCAAGGTGCCGGGCATTCTGTACGGCGCCGACAAACCGGCGGTGCCGGTTGAGCTTGATCATCAAGCGCTCTATCGGCATTTGAAAATGGAAGCCTTTCACGCCTCCATTCTCGACATGACGATCGAGGGCACCAAGCAGCAGGTTCTGCTGCGCGATGTGCAAATGCACCCGTTTCGCCAGATCGTGCTGCACGTCGATTTCCAGCGCGTGGACAAGAGCAAGAAGATCCACATGAAGGTGCCGCTGCATTTCGTCAATGCGGAAATCTGCCCGGGTGTGAAAGTCGGCGGCGGCATCGTCAACCACGTGTTCAATGAACTCGAAATCCAGTGTCTGCCGGACGACCTGCCTGAATTCATCACGGTTGATCTGGCCAAGCTCGAACTCGGTCACCCGATGCATATCAACGAAGTGACGATGCCCAAGGGCGTTGAGCCGATTGCGCGCATCAAGAAAGAAAATCCGGCCATCGTTGTGGTGCAGGTGCCGCGCGCCGTGGTCGAAGCCGAGGAAACCGTTGCCGCACCGACGACCGAAATCACCGGTCAGGCCGCTGCGGATGCCGCTGCCGCCAAGGAAGGCGACAAGGGCGACAAAAAAGCCGGCGGCGACAAGAAGGATGCCGGCGGCGACAAGAAAGAAGGTGGCAAGAAGGACTAGCCGTAACCAGGCGCTTGCCTGCCGCCCGCCATGTTGCGTGCAATATGGCGGGCTTTTTCTTGTCCCGCGTTATGTATCCCTGAATGACATCAGCGATTCAGGGCAATTCTCACCCTCGCCCTCCGGGAGGGCCGGGGTGAGGGTGCATGCTTCGCTGCCACGCGTGAACTGCAAAATTGTCTGCTATCGTTAAACCATGAAACTTGTTGTCGGGCTCGGTAATCCGGGCAAAAAATACGAACGCACGCGCCACAACGCCGGCTTCTGGTGGGTCGAGCGCCTGGCGCAGGCGACGCGCGCGACGCTGCGCGCCGAGGGCAAGTTTCACGGGCGTGTGGCGAAACCGGCCGGTGCCGCGGAAACCTGGCTGCTGCTGCCGGAAACCTTCATGAACAATTCCGGCCGTGCGGTCGCTGCGCTGGCGACGTTCTACAAGATCGCGCCGCAGGATATTCTGGTCGTGCATGACGAGCTCGATCTGGCGCCGGGTGTGGCCAAGCTGAAACTCGGCGGCGGCAGCAGCGGCCATAACGGCCTGAAGGACATCGCCGAGTGCCTTGGCAGCCGTGATTTCTGGCGCCTGCGCCTTGGCATCGGGCACCCGCGCGATCTTGCCGCCAGCGAGCAGGAAGTGGTCGATTACGTGCTGCACCCGCCGCGCGCCGAAGAGCAGACGGCGATCGACGAAGCCATCGCGAAGAGCCTTGAAATCTGGCCGCTGCTGTCCGACGGCAAAACCGAAGCAGCGATGCTGAAGCTGCATACCAAAGAGAAAAAATCCAATGAGTCTTAAATGCGGAATCGTCGGCCTGCCGAATGTCGGCAAATCCACCCTGTTTAACGCGCTGACCAAGGCCGGCATCGCGGCGGAAAATTATCCGTTCTGCACGATCGAGCCGAACGTCGGCATCGTCGAAGTGCCCGATCCGCGCATGCAGGCGCTGGTCGATATCGCCAAGCCGCAGAAAACCATCCCCGCAGTGGTCGAATGTGTCGATCTCGCCGGGCTGGTGGCGGGCGCCTCGAAGGGCGAGGGGCTGGGCAACAAGTTTCTCGCCAACATCCGCGAGACTGACGGCATCGTCAACATGGTGCGCTGTTTCGTCAATGACAACGTGATCCACGTCTCCGGCAAGGTCGATCCGGTCTCTGACATAGAAACCATCCACACCGAACTCGCGCTGGCCGACCTCGATACGGTTGAAAAGGCCATGCAGCGCGCCGGCAAAACCGCCAAGGCCGGCGACAAGGAAGCGATCAAACTCGGCGGGTTGCTGGAAAAGGTGCGCGCGCAACTGAACGAAGGCAAACCCGTTCGTGCGCTGAAACTGGAGAAGGAAGACATTGTGCTGCTGAAGCCGCTATGCCTGATGACGGCGAAACCGGCGATCTACGTTGCCAACGTCGATGAGAAAGGCTTCGAGAACCATCCACTGCTCGATGCGGTGCGTGCTTACGCCGAAAAGGAGCACGCGCCGGTGGTTGCCATTTGCGCCGCGCTCGAATCCGAAATCGCCGATCTCCCCGATGAAGACAAGAAGGTTTTCCTTGCCGACGTCGGCATGACGGAACCCGGATTGGATCGACTGATTCGCGCCGCCTATGAGTTGCTCGGCCTGCAGACCTATTTCACCGCCGGTGAAAAGGAAGTGCGCGCGTGGACCATGCACCGTGGCGACACCGCGCCGCAGGCGGCCGGCGTCATTCACACCGATTTTGAAAAAGGCTTTATCCGTGCCGAGGTCATCGCCTACGACGATTATGTGAAATTCAAGGGCGAGCATGGCTCCAAGGAGGCGGGCAAGATGCGGCTCGAGGGCAAGGAATACATCGTCAAGGATGGCGATGTCATGCATTTTCGCTTTAACGTCTAGTGGCTTTATCGTCGCCAATCGATGCTTGAATTCACCCTGATTCTTCTGTTCGCGGAGCCGCCATGGGCAAAACATCCGGGTTGAAACTTCCTGCACTCGATCCGATGGCCATCGCACCTGCGGCCGGATCGAATTACCCCGACGCCTTCAAGCCACGCGTTGCCGGCCGCATCAAACGCAAACTCGGCGACGCCCTGGGCCTGAAGAATTTCGGCGTCAATCTCACCACCATCAAGCCGGGTGCGGCCTCGGCACTAAGGCACTGGCATCTGAAGCAGGATGAATTCATCTACATCCTTGAAGGCGAACTCATGCTGGTCACCGATGCGGGCGAGCAGTTATTGACCGTCGGCATGGTGGCCGGGTTTGCGGCAGGCAGGGCAGACGGCCACCATCTCGTCAACCGTTCGGATCGCGATGCGGTCTATCTCGAAGTGGGTGACCGCAGCGCCGGCGACGGCGCTACCTATCCCGACGACGATCTTGTGGCGCACGCCGTTGCCGGCGGTTGGCAGTTCACGCACAAGGACGGTACGCCCTACTGACGGTGGATTTCGCGGTGGCCTGCCTGCACAGCGAAACCGATGCGCAGTATGATCCGGTCCCATAGACATCAGCAGGTGGGGGGCACGATGCGGATTTGTTTGGGGTTGATGGTGGCGTTCGTATTCGCGGGCACCGCGTGTGGACAGTCGTTTCCGGTCAAGCCGGTGCGCATGGTGACGACGGAGGCCGGTGGCGGCACCGATTTTGCCACCCGTTTGATTGCGCAAGGCATCACGCAAGGGTTCGGGCAGCAGGTGGTGGTTGACAACCGGCCGAGCGGCGTGATTCCCGGCGAAACCGTTGCCAAGGCGCCGCCCGATGGCTATACCCTGCTGGTGTCTACACAGATTGTGTGGCTGCTGCCGTTCATGCAGCACGCACCGTTCGACCCGCTGCGCGATTTCATTCCGGTGACGCTCGCTGTCACCGCGCCGACGGTGCTGGTGGTGCACCCTTCGTTGC
>JBJXGQ010000284.1:0-4572 GCA_046160525.1 Burkholderiales bacterium | reverse complement strand
CTCTTCTTAACCAACTTATAGAATTCCTGGTTATAGAGCGAGGCAGCTCCCGCGAACCAGATAGACGATATTTCCATTCCTATGAGATCGTAGCGGCGCTCTTGCAGCATGAGGAAGTTGCGCCCGTCGGTTACGTACGTGCTGACCCCTGCTTTTTCGGTAACCCGGTCGTTCACGGACGCAAAATGCTTGTTGGCCATGCGCAGAATATCGGCACTCAGATCCACGACATCTAGCTGCTTGAAGCCTGCCTCGTGCAAAGTCCGTGCGCTCACGCCTGTTCCATAGCCAATGGCGAGCGCACTCTCCCGGTGAGAGGTATGAAGCAATGACGAGAGGGCGATCCCAAGCTGCGCCTGCATTTCCCCTGTATTGGCGTCGTTGCCTTGAAACTTGCCATTGGTGAGCAGTGTACGGATCGGAGGATGGTCCTTGAACTCCTGTACCGCCACGGAGGTCAACCCCCCGTCAACGCTCTCGGCATGATCGATGACCCGCCCCCACGCCTGCGGGAAGAAGTAGACGTTGGAGCCGGTGGCAAGCTTGTCGTAATCGAATGAGTTCGGCTGAGCGAGGAGCAGGAGGGCAGCCAGCGCAGCGGGGGCCCACCGGTAGATTCTTGTTGTACCGCGCTCTCGCCACAGGGTGACGGTGCCCAAGATCATGCACACCACGGCCAGCAGTTGTATGGAGTGAAGAGCCCCAAGATGAGGCAGCAGTATGAACGCGCCCAGTATTACTCCCGCGATATTACCCAGCGTATTGAAAGCCGCCGCCCGCCCCAAGGCTTGAATGGGGTTCGCCGCGTGTGCCCGCCCGATGCACTCCATGGCAACCGGGTAGATCGCGCCAATGAACAATGCCGGAGGAAACATGGCAAGCCAGCACACGACACCACGCACTATCTCGCGCGATCCGAACTCACGCACCATGGGATAGGCCCCAAAGCGCCCAAAGTAATCGGGCATTTTGCTCCAGAGGAACACCCCTCCCAGAATGACGGCCGCCAATCCGAACTCAAGCCACCCCAGGAGCAACCGCAAAGGCAAGCGTCGCTGCAATAATCTTCTCGCCACCTCAGCGCCGGCACCCAGGCCGAGCAAGAAGGTAAATAACATCAAAGAAAACGCGTACGTGCTGTTCCCCGCCACTACGGACAGCATGTGGAAGTACTTGATCTCGATGGCCAACGTTACGATACCGCCAACACCCAGAATAACCAGGGCCAGATTCCCGAGCCACTTGGCTTGGGTGCCATCAAGTTGAAGGGGAATTTGAGGCGGCGTGAATGTGCGCGCCTCGCCGGCATGAATGTTGGAGGCTTGCGGCTTGGCGAGAATTTTCTTTTGCAACTGCATGGCCATTAGCGCGACAAACATATTGATCGCCGCCGCCGCCAGTGTCGTGCGTTGTACTCCGAGGGTGGGTAGTACGAAGTAGCCCGCCATCAGGGCGCCCAGCGCGGCACCCAGCGTATTGGCTCCGTACAGCACCGCTACCGAGCGCCCAAGCGAGTGCGAGCGGCTTTCGAAGAACCGCGCCAGGATAGGCAGAGTCATTCCCATCAGGATGGTGGGCACAAGCAATGCCCCGATGCCCAAGGCGAGGCGAAACACGGTCAAGATCTGCGCGTCGGGGGACACACCGCTCGCTATACCAACATACACCCCCTGCATGCCTTTGAAGATCATGGGTGTGGCCGCGCAATACACCGCGATGGCGAGTTCGCAGTATGCGTAGAGCCGTAGCGGTTGTGCATGCCCTGAAGCCACCCGCCCGCCTAGCCAGGAACCGATGGCCATGCCACCCATATAGGTAGCCAACACGGTATAGGCCGCGGTGGATGTGCTCCCAAAGGTCAAGGCGAGCGCCTTCGAGAACAGTACTTCATACATGATGCCCGCGAAACCGGACAATATGAACATCAGGCCAGCCAATCTGACCTCCTTTTTTGATCCACTGGCTTCGCCCGCGATGTTTACCGGTTCGGGGCTCGTTAGGGGCATCGGCGGGGCGTTCTCGCAAGCGGCGCGTGAGTGCCGCGCAAGGGGACGGTATAGCCCTACGGACACCGCCAAGGTGATGATGATGGCTACCCAGGTTAGCCCTTGAATGTTAATAAACGCGTGTGCGCCAAATCGTAGCCCCAGCATCCACGCTAGCGCGACCCCAAATCCGATGACGACTGAATTACGCTTCGCCACGTTCGACCACGGCAAGGCATCCGTGCACAAAGCCTGGAGTGCGATTACAAAAGGTACCGCAACCACCAAATCTACCAAATAGTGCTCGCCGAGGGTGAGTGTTGCCAGTCCGGTCAACGCCACGACTACGGCAGCAAAAGCGCGAAGCCATTTCGCGTGATTTGGATTGGGTAGCAGCCCCGCGTTCATCCAGAACAGGAGCGCCCAACCGAAGTGCATGGAGGGCATGGCATTGCGGGGAGCGGGCGCAATGATGGTTACGCCTTGCTGCAGAAACTCCAAGGCAGGGAGAAAAGCTGGAAACGCCTTGTCTCCAAACGCGTATATGGGGCCAGCGACGGGATACAGAAAGTAGGTGAAGTAGCATGCCAAGATCCCCACCACCCATATCTTAATGAAATTCGCAGCGGGGGCGCGCGGACTGTTCAGCTGCATCGCGTATATGAATGGAAAGACCGCGGTCAAGCCGTGATAGACCACAACAAGCAGCGCCTTGAATCCTGGCATCACTACCCCGTAGAGAGCGAACAGGGTGCTTGGCTGAAATCCAAGGCTCGCGTCGGTACGAAAGGTCGATAGGTCGAAGGTGCCGGGCTGCAAAGCGGTGGCAAAATTTAAACACGGGCTCATGGCGAAAAACATGATTAATGCGAAGCTCGTGACAAGAAGTATGTGCCGCGCTAGATCGCGCTCTTTTCCGATTGCGCCGGTAGCTTTCCACGCAAGGACTACCACACTTGTGATCCCGAATCCAGACGAAACCGCGCTAAAGAGGAGGTGATCCGTTAATGGACGGGGACTAGCGTAACGTACCCACCAATAAATACAGATTGAAAGCGCTGAACCTACTACCAGCGTCCAATTGAGCTCTTTGAGTTTCGGACGAGTCAGCAAGTGAATTATGAAGGCTGTCGGCGTGACCATTCCCAACGCGGAGAACGCCATGCCGCCTCGAAATACTGAACCCAAGTAGTCCCACACAAACATATTGAAACCAAAAGCCGCGAGGACCTGGGCAATTACAAGCCCGCATATCGAGACACTGATCGCAAAGCGTAGCTCTGTAGTCATTTGATTTTCCAAGGCCTCTCTATCGTCAGAACAGCATCGTTGTCGGCGCGCTAGCATGGAACTTGATACACCCGCGTCCGGCAATCGTCGCTGCGATATAAAGTTTTTGGAGTGCTCAACGATATTGGGTATGGGCCGAATCCTTCTCTCGTCCCAGTCTATGTTCAACTACTCTTTTCGCCTATGAGAACTGCCGCTTTATCCCCCATTACGATCTGCACCACACGCTACAAAGCCGCCTCCGTCCATCTTCTAATCTGCATCCTGGTTGCAATTTCCGTCGTCGCCCTGCTTTGGTACTTCTGGTTTCCGGGCATATTCTTCGAGGCATCCGGCGGCAGCGAACTGCTTCTTATACTGGTAGGGGTGGACATCGTTGCGGGCCCGCTCTTGACTCTTATCGTGTTCGACGCGAAAAAGAAAGGAATGAAGTTCGATATGGCGTTTATCGCCGCTCTACAAATTGACGCGCTGGGCTACGGCTTACATATCATGTACATCGCACGGCCCGTCTACATTGTGTATAACTCGGATAGTTTTGATGTCGTCACGGCAGATCAAGTTAAACGCGAGGAGATGGATAAGGCAAATAATCCGGAATTGCGCTCACTGCCTCTGACCGGGCCGAGGCTTATGGCGGCGCCAAGACCAGCAGATGCTAAAGAGAACGAGGAATTGATTTCCCTGGAACTGAGCGGCAAAGACATCGCCCATATGCCACGCTATTATGTTGAATACGACCACCCCCGCGCGAGGAATCAAGCCCTAAAATACGCGAAGCCGATCAATGCCCTTCCAAAGACTAATCCGGCGCTTGCAGCGAAGCTTCAAGAGTATGCGAGGCAACGAGGAATCGCCACGGAAAATCTCGCATACCTTCCCGTATACGCCGCTCAAGGTGAACTTGCAGCCGTCCTAGACAGAAAATCGGGGGACATACTGGAGATCATCAACGCAGGTCCTGCGGGATAATAAGTCGTGCATTCTGCCTGTTTGAGGACCGGCGGTATCTTAGACCTCATAGGCATTCGGAGAGACCCAGTGAGGTACGAATCGTGCTGAGTGCCTGGAGGGGTGCGTATCCCCTTATTGCGATTGCCTAATCCGCCCGAGTTCTCCGTCTCATTGGCCTAAACCCTTGCACATCTCATGATGCCTTCCGCGCCCGGTGAACGGGTCCCCGTCGTTGTCCTGGTAATTCCTTGCTTTAACGAAGCCACGATGTTCCCAATTACCGTCGAGCGTTTGGCCGCACAAATCCATAGGCTCATCGATCTTGGTCGAATATCGCCTGATA
>JBJXGQ010000283.1:0-3303 GCA_046160525.1 Burkholderiales bacterium | reverse complement strand
GCGCAAAACGCCGCCATCGGTTTGATCGTGGATCACGCGGCCGCCACGGCGGCCCACGCCGTGGGGGCGGGCAATTTCATCGAGATTGCACTGGGCGGCAAGTCCCGAATCCCGGGCGATTCGCCCTTTCAAGGGCGTTTTACCGTGGAGCAACTCTCCGATGGCAAACTCACCTGTACCGGCCCCTTCTACCGCGGCGCGCGCATGAACCTCGGGCTATGCGCAAGGTTGCGCCTCGGGGGCGTGCAGATCGTCGTGGCATCTAGCAAAGTACAACTGGCGGACCGGCAGATGTACCGCTTCATCGGCATCGAACCCGCGCGCCAGGCCATCCTCGTGAACAAGAGTTCGGTGCATTTCCGCGCCGACTTCGCCCCCATCGCGCAGGAGATCCTGGTATGCAAAGCCCCCGGCCCCATGCTGGCCGACCCCAGCGAGTACCCGTGGCGCAATCTGCGCGAAGGGATAAGGCTCAAGCCGCAAGGGAAAGCCTTCGTGCGCTGAGGCCACACATGCCATGGGAATGAAGGCTTACAATAGCATTGCGTTAGTTTGACGCGCCCGGGATATACCGCTACCTGATTGCGCACTTCGAACTCTCCCTTGGGTAAAAGATCACGCCCCTGGCGCCTACTCGCCAGCCTCGCGGCGTTTTCCTGTTTTACCCTGGCGTTGCTGGGTAGCCCTGTCGTATCAGGCGCCGAAACCGCGAACAGCGCTAGACCCGCTCGTGCCGAGGTGATGAAGCGCAAGGCGCACAAGCCCCTTGCCAGCGCCAAGACCTCCAAAAATATTGCCAGTAGTAAGGCCGCACCGGCAGCCAAGGTACCTGCGGTGAAAACACCCGCCGCCCAGAAAGCCAAGAAACCGGTTCGGCCATCGCGCCCGCCGCCCGTGCGTGCCCAAACTTCCGCGTCTGCTGAAGTCCCTGAGCCCGCTGCCCAAGCGAACATTGCGGCGCCGGTTCGAGAAGGGCGCTCGGCGTCCCTCCTATGGCCCGCATTGGCCACGGTGTTTATCCTCGGTGGCGTGGAAGTCCTGTGGCGGCGCCGGCGTCATGCCGGCACGCAATGGCAGCCAGTGGAATTCATCGAGCCGGTATTCAACATAGACGTGAGCGATCTCACCAGCTTGCAATACCCCGCCGCGCCTGCCAGCCTCCCACCGCGCAAATCCCATGCACGCTGGCACATAGCACGCGAATCCGATGCGGACGCTTGGCGGGTGGCGGCGGTGGAACCCGCCTTCTAGAAGGCTGCCGAAACCGATACGCGGAAGCGCCGTCCGGGGTTGGTGAAGCCCACGAACTCCTCGTACTTCTCGTCGAACACATTGTCGATGGCGGCACTCGCAGTGAACTGCTTCCACCGGTACGAATACCCAATATCCGTGCGGAAGTAGCTATCCACTTGAACTTCCCCGGTGGGATCGGAAAAGTCGAAAGACTTGCTCACGTAGACCGTGTTCAAGGAAACCCTCGAAGCCTGGTCCACTTCATAGTTCACCGAAACAGACGCGCGATGCTTGGGCCGGTTGCGCAGGTTACTCGCGCTGTTCAAGATATCGGTGCTTACATAGGTGTAGCTCGCTCCAACATTGAGCCCAGCGATGGGCCGGGCGGTGCCCTGGACTTCAATGCCTTCGCTCTCCACCGTGTCGCGGTTGACGATCTGGCCGAAACCGATGGGGCCAGAGACCGTTGAATCGAAATCGATCAGATTCTTCGTGCGGGTCTTGAAGACACTCGCACCCAATTGCGCATATTCGCCTATCACTTGCTCGGCTCCGAGTTCCATGCTGCGGCTCGTTTCGGAGACAAGATTGGCGTTACCAACGAGGGGGCTAGCAAGGGAATAGAAACTTGGCGGGCGAAACCCTTCCGAGTAGCGCGCCTTGAGGGAAGTGCCCGATGCCAAGTTGTAGCGTACGGCGGCCCCTGGACTCGTCTCCGAGGACAGGTTTGAAATGCGGTCGTAGCGCAGATCGGCTAATACGATCAGGTTCTCGATGGGCTTGCCTTTCCACGCGGCGAACAACGCGTTTGTGTGCCGCTTGAGTTGAAAGTCCGCCTGCCCCAAACCCGTGAGCACACTGCGGCTATCGCCGTCTTCGTTTTGATACTCGTAGCCCGCGCTCAATTCGGAATTCAACGGAAGCTTCAGCGAACCGCTGGCGAGGAACGAATCCCGCACAAACTCCGTGGTTGATATGGTCGCGGGAATGGAAAAGCCGACGCCGGGCGAGTTGATGTCTTCCGCGCGGTCGTAACGGGAGATCTGAATCCGCGCACTCCACTGATCGCTGGGCGCGTAAATAGCGTTCGCCCCGAAGGTTGTTTCCGTGGCGTCGCGCTGCTCCAAAGTCCGGTTCGAGGCGAGCCGAATACCTCCGCTCGCTTCCGGGAATGTCGTGCTCTCCCGTTCGTTGTGGCGCGCGAAAAACTTCACGTGCGTCCCCGGCATCGCTTGCAGCGACACCGCGCCGTCGAAGGTGGTGAGATCCAACTCGCCTCCATCGCTATTGCGCCCGTCCTTCAGCACGGCGGCGCCCACGGAGTATTGAACTTGCTCGTTGCCACCGGCCACGCGAGCGTTCCCGCTGGAGTATCCCTTCGTCCCGACGCCCAGCCCCCCGGAAAGGCTCAAGCCCTCCTTCGAGCCACGCCTTGTAATGATGTTGACCACACCGCCTATGGCATCGGCCCCATACATCGTTGAGCCGGTACCGCGAATGACTTCGATGCGCTCGATGGAAGCCGGGTCGATGGCGGACAAATCGTAAGCGCCGCCCCGGCTGAGCAGGGGATCGTTCATTCGCACGCCATCCACCAGAACGAGCACATGCTCCGGATCGCTTCCCCGGATATAGATGCTGCTCAATCCCCCCGCGCCGCCCATTCGGTCCACCTGGACCCCCGGCACCATTTGCAGCACCTGCGCAACGGATGCGGGGTTGCGTTCCTGTATTTCCCGGGATGTGACAACGCTCACTCCCTGAGCCGCTTCGGTGACGAGAGTTGGAACGCGGAAGGCGGACACTTCCACGGCGGGTGCTTCTACCTCGGGCGTTGCATCCTGCGCCAAGGAGTGAGTAGAAAGAAGCAGGGAGAACACTCCTCCCATGATCCGGGTTATCGGTTTCATCAGGGTCTCTTTTGTAATGCCGCGAGCCTCAACGGCGGTTCAGACAAACCCAGATGTTGAATCATTATCGGGACAAAGGGAAGCCGGCCATTGCATTGCGCCGCATCACGGCAATGGACAATGGTGTCTTGCCGATATACTCGGCTCATTCATCGCATGG
>JBJXGQ010000282.1:0-13023 GCA_046160525.1 Burkholderiales bacterium | reverse complement strand
ACATAGCGTAGGTTCTCAGCCCTCGCCCCAGCCTTATCGTTGGCCCCCGCGATGGCATCGAGGGCTGATTGCACAAAAGCCGGCGCGATGCTGCGCGAAATATCCAAGGCGTACACCACGGACACATCGCGCTCGGGCGATTGCAACACCGGGCGCATCAGCGCCAGCACGAGAAAAGCCAGCACACCCATGCGAATGACGGATGCGGCCCGCAGCCGGCGCGGGCTCAAGCTCGTACGCTGGTGGCGGGTGAGCCACGCAATGATCGCAATACCGGCGAGAAAAACCAGGGGCCAGTATGCGGTGATAGCTAGCATCTACACGCTCACCCGGCGGCAAAGGGTGGCGCATTCGATGACCACTAGCAGAGCCGCCACGCTCAAGAGCAAAGTCCACAACTCCGAACGCGCGATGTACGAAGTGTTGCTTCGCACCGCCGCGCCTTCTGCGCGCGGGCGCAGCCAAGTGCGGTTGATCTGACCGTAGGCAGGGTCGAGAAAATTGGCGGCGACGAGCAATTCTCGCCCCGCCGCGCGCGCTTTGTAGATGCCCGCGCGCGGGGCATCGAAGGCAGTGCCCGGACCCGTGGCTACACTTTTCAGCGTACGGCCTTCGTCATCCACCACCACCGCCTTTTCCATGGGAATCGTCACGCTGCCGGTGTTGCGTACCAGAACCTGCGTGCGGTTATCCAGCCAATTCAGCGCTTGGCCCAGGAATACGGGGAACCCGGGTTGCAAGTGGAAGTTGGTTTGGTTGAGCGCAAAGCCCACGCGAATCCAGCGCGAACCCGCCTCGCCGCTAGTGATCAGCCCGCCTTCGATCTTGCCAGCGGATGCACTGACCAGGGCGTGTTCTCCGTCCTGGGGGTTCGCAGCCAGACCGGCATGCAGAATGCGAAGGTCTCCCCACGCAACGCCGGACGAAACGGGATGAGCCGCGTCCCAGCGCGTGACGACCGCCTCGACCGAACCCGCGCGCGCCGACCACAGCAGCGCACCAGCGGGCGGCAAAAATTTGGGTGCGAAACGGTCGAAAACATAAGCATCGAAGCGCCCATTCCCCTGGTAGGCGGCGGGCCTCACGGTGGTGAGGCGAACATCAGGCAGCGCGCGCAGAGAATCCTCCAGATAGGAGTCTCCCGGTGTGACCAACAATATGTTGCGGGCGGCGTGGGGGGCGAGCACGCTGTAAGCGGCATCGTCAGCGCCCAATGCATCGGCGGCGGCTTTCAATTGCGCCCGGTAAATCCCCGCGGGGGCATGGCTCAGATCGATGGTTTCGCTGGCGCTTTCGCCTGCGGCGATGTCCACGGTGCGAGATGTTTCGTACTTGGGGCCCGTGATCGTGACGACCGCTTGCGCCGCGTGCCCCGAGGCATTGAATACCTGAAGCAATGCTTCCACGCGAGTGCTATCCCCTGGATGGGGCCGGGTCTCAAAGGCGCTCAATGAGAGGTTGGTGGCGGGCTCGAAGGCGGTATGCAAGCGCACCTCTTGTCCAGGATCGGGCACGCCTACGCCATCGGAGAAAAGATGGACCTGCAAGCGGCCCGAGGTTGTGCCCACATCCCATGCGCCCGCCTCTGGCATGCGCGGCACTCCCGCGCTGACCACGGACAAACGACCGATTTGTTGCCACGCGGCCGCTGGAGTGACGAATCCCGCAAGCGGAGCGCGCCCCATGGTGTCCAGCACCATCACTTCGCTGGCGCTACCCAGGCGGGCAAGCAGGCGCTGTGCATCGGACTGGGTATGCATCCAGCGGGTAGCGCCATCGCGCGTGCGGGCTGCCATGGAAGGCGAGTTGTCCAGAATGAGCACAACGCGCTTGGATACGGCTCCCAGGGCGGGAATCTCCGGGCGCGACAGCGCCAAGACCATGGCGGCCCCGATGGCGCAAGCCAATAACAAGGACAGCAACCAGCGCCAGCGGCTCACCAATGGGCGGTGCTGGCGCAGCACAGTTCCCCACAGCGCAAGGGAGGAAACCGCGACCCTGCGGCGCCTCGGCTTTAGCCAGTATGCGAGGACGATGAGGCCCAGTACCGCCATGAGCAAAGCCAGCGTAACCACTGGGGAGAGCGCAACGAACCGCATGGGGAGGATTACTTCTCTTTGCGATGCTGGGTGAGAAAGTAATCCTTCACCACGGCCCGGTACGCGAGCGGGGTCTGTTCCGTGCTCGCGGCCCCGGCGCGCGCCACGCTCGCCGTTACGCGTGCTTCCTGCACTTCGGTGCGAGCGGCTTGCGAGCGCGTGGCGGAAAAGAAGGCCTCGGGTGTACCTTCCTCCTCATCACGGACATCCGGGGAAGACTTGGACTGTGCCGCCACACGCCGCAACTGCATGGCCAGGCGCTGCGTTTTCTTGCCCAGCACGGGCATGGCCTCCGAGTTGCCGCCGGGATCGCCCTTGGGCGCATCGCCATCATCCCCTGCCCCGGCCCGGCTGGTGCCCACGCGCTGGCCCAGGGGGCCCGCATTGGAATTGTTGCGCCCGCTTTGTTCCTCGCCATCGCCCTCGCCCGCAAGCGTGTCGCGCGGGCCAATACCGCCCAGGGAATTCAAGGCCATGTTGGAATTTTCGGACCGTTCCGCCTTGCGATACTCGGGCGAGGGATTGGCCGAGCCGGTATCCGCGTTGCGGCCATTGTCCGCTCGCGCCGCGCGGGCTACACCCTGGGCGCTGCCTTCGGGCGCGGAATCCTCGCCCTCCTTATCGTCTTGCGCCACCATCTCCTTCAAACGCGAGATCACGCTCCCGAGCCATTCCGAAGGGGACTCGCGTTGCGAGTTCTGCGCGGCACGCGTACCCGGCACGCCTCCGGACCCTGTAATGGCTTCCTCCGCAGCCGCCTGCTTCGGGGCATCGCCGCCTTGCCGCTCACCCCCAGCTGCCGGGAAATCCACTTCCTCTTTAACGGCCCCACCCTCCTGCGCAGCGCCTGCGCTTGCGGGCGGGGTGGCGCGGGCAGTAGAGGGCCCGTCTGACACCATCCCTTGCCCAGCAACTTGGGGACCTTGCATTGGATTCGGATTTTTCTGTGTACCTTGAGCCGCCACCGCCGAGGACTCGGACGCCCTCACCGAATGAGCCCATCGCGGCGGCCAGCCAGCGAGAATCCCCACCACCAGCGCGAGGCCTAGGGATCCCCAAGCGCTTCTGGGCACATGCAGGGGGAGAATTTCTCGGGGGCTACGCGCCCTTGCCGTGTGCGAAGCACGCTGCATGAGCGCCTCCACCACGGGCTGGCCAGGGGGCGATTGCGCGAACCAGTAGGCACTCTTGAGTTGGTCGCGCAGATTCGCTCTTTGGTCAGCCACACCAGCGGCTTCCGACAAGCTGGCGGGGCGCAATAACTGAATCGCGCTCCAAGCCGTGGCCGCCACCGCCGCCATGACTAGCAACGGCATCAGCGCTTGCACGACCTCGGGGTAGGGAATCGCGGCGCGCAGCACTTGGTAAAGCGCCAAGATGCCAAGCAGCCAAAAGGCGGCCGCAGCCGCGGCATGAATACCGCGAATCATGCGCAGGCGTCCAGCCACTTGCGATAACCAGTGAATCAGGAATTGGCGCGCGGACATCGATGGGATACGGAGGGAGGAAATGCCAAGGTGCGACTCCAGTGACCCGCGCAATCGTATCATAGCGATTGAAATCTCCTGGAAAGCGACTATGCACTTACACCGCGCAATGCTTCTGAGCCTGGCTTGTCTTCTTTTTCCTCTTTGCGCAGCGGGCGCGGACAAACCCAACATCCTCTACATCCTGGCCGACGATCTGGGCTGGAAGGACGTGGGGTTTCACGCAAGCGCGATCCGCACGCCCAATCTGGACAAGCTCGCCCACGGCGGGGCTATGTTGAATGCCTTCTACGTGCAACCCAGTTCCAGCCAGACGCGCGCGGCGGCGCTCACCGGCCGCTACCCCATGCGCTACGGCTTGCAAACGGGCACCCTTGTCCCCGCGAGCGGCTACTGCCTATCCGCCGAGGAGCGCACGCTCGCGCAAGCGCTCAAGGAATCCGGCTACGCCACCGCCTTCATCGGCAAATGGCAATTGGGGCACGCGCAGGCGGAATGCCTGCCCAACAAACGCGGCTTCGAGCATTTTTACGGGCCGCTCACGCAACCTACGGATTCCCTCATCAAGAAGGCCACGAAAACCGATTGGCGCTTGAACGACAAACCGGCCAAGGTGGAAGGATGGGTGAGCGCGCTGCTGGGCAAGTACACGGTCAGTTACCTTGCGAAACAAGATGCCGGCCGCCCTTGGTTCGTGATGATCTCCTTCACGGCCCCCACGGCGCCCTACGGCGCCACCAAGGAATTGCTCGACTCCTACGCGAGCATCAAGGACGAACCCCAGCGCCGCTACGCCGCCGCCGTGACGGCCATGGACCAAGCCATCGGCGAGGTCGTGAGCGCCCTGGAACAACGCGGGCAATTGGAGAACACTCTCATCCTATTCCACAGCGATAGCGGCGCAGCCCTGCCCACCAAATATCCAACGGGCGATAGCGACGTGGAGGAACAAGCTGGCGACAACGGCGTATTCCGCGAAGGGCGCGGCAGTTTGTACGAAGGTGGTTTGCGCGTTCCCGCGCTGGCCTTTTGGCCGGGCAAGATTCCACCCAAGACCATCATCGCGGACCCTGTGCACGTCACCGACTTCCCCGCCACCGTGTTCACCTTGACCGGAGCCACCGCGGACCCCAAGAAGAAACTCGACGGCATGGATTTGTGGGCCGCCCTCACCGGCGCCACCCGCAGCCCGCGCAAGGAGATCTTGCTCAACGTGGAGGATTTTCACGGGGCGCTGCGCGTGGGGGAATACAAGCTGATCGCTCACTCCGCGCTGCCCAGCAAGGTGGAACTCTTCCACGTCGCCAACGACCCCGAGGAGACGGACAACATTGCGCAGCGCTACCCCGACCGCACCAAGGAAATGCTGGCCAAGCTCAATGAATACGCCTACGACATGCTGCCCGCGCTGAAACTCGAGGAGTGGGCCACCACGAAAGGGGTACCGGTGTTGTGGCGGGCGAACCCGGCGCGCCGGTAGGCTCCAACGACAAGCCGCCCCCCAAGAACCAGACAAACCTCTAAACGCAAAGACGCAAAGGACGCGAAGAACGCAAAGAAAATCTCCCAAGGGTTTCTTTGCGTCCTTTGCGTCTTTGCGTTGAAATCGGGTTGCTGGGCGGCCTCCCTCCTGCCCTCGGTTAACATAGCGCCTCCTTTCACTCTTCGCAACCACCTTCATGCCACCCCGCTATTTCGTCCGGCAGCAAGACGTCACGCCCTACCATCCCGCCAACCACACGGGCACGGTAAACCGCCGGCTGATCGGCGCGGAGAACGTGGGTGCCAAGAACCTCGAAATCGTTTTGGGCGTGGTGGAAAAGAATAAGGGGGCCTTGCCGCACGCCCATCCCGGCATTGAACAAGTCTGCTACATGCTGGAAGGCCGCGCGCGCGCGGAAGTCAATGGCGAAGTCTGCGAATTGGGGCCGGGAGATTGTTGCTTCTTTCCCGCCAATTCGCGCCACATTTTCACGGTGACCAGCGATGAGCCGGTAAGAGTCTTGGTGATCTACTCGCCGCCCTACGAAGAGAATCCGCAACGCGCGGTGAAGGGTTAAGCGATGAGAGCAGCGGTCCTCCTTGCATGTGCGATCGCGTTTGCGTGCGCCACGAACACGCGCGCGCAGGAAACTTACCCCAACAAACCCGTGCGCTTGATTGTCCCCTTCGCACCTGGAAGCTTGACCGATGCCGCGGCGCGCGTGATCGGCCACGAACTTGGCAAGCGGCTGGGGCAGAACGTCATTGTCGAGACCCGGCCCGGCGCCAACGGCCAACTGGGCGCCTCCTTCACCGCCAAAAGTGCGCCCGATGGCTACACGATCATGGCTACCACGAATTCGCCGCACGCCGCCAACGTGCATCTGTACAAGAAGCTGCCCTACGACCCCATCAAGGATTTCGTTCCGGTGGCGCGCATCGGAACCCTTCTTTTCATGCTGGTGGTCAATCCCTCGTTGCCGGTTAAGAACACCGAAGAACTGATCGCGTACGCGCGCGCCCATCCGGGAAAAATCACTTACGGGACTTCCAACAGTCTTTCCCTGGTGAGCGCGGAAACCCTCAACATCATGGCCAAGATTTCCACCGTGGGCGTGCAATACAAGGCGAGCCAGCAAGCGGTCATCGATCTCATCGGCGGAGAAATCCAGATGATGATATGCGACTTTGCCGTATGCATGCCGCAGGTGAAATCGGGGAAGTTAAGAGCTTTAGCGGTTCCCATGGAAAAGCGCACGGTGCTCATGCCCGGGCTGCCCACGATCGGCGAGACGCTCAAAGGCTTCAAGTTCACGCCTTGGCTCGGCATCGTCGCGCCGGCCGGAACACCTAAAGCGGTGACCGAGCGCCTGTCGAAGGCACTGCTGGAGGTACTGGCGCTCCCCGAAATGAGCGCGAAGCTGGCCTCCGTCGGCGTTGAACTCGCGCCGATGGGACCGGCGCCCTTCGGCCATTTCATTCAGGAGGAAATCGACCACTGGGGGCGGTTGGTCAAGGCCGCCGGGATCCGGCCTGAATAAGGGTGCTACCCTGATCGGTAACGTTTACAACCCGAATGAGTAATCCAAATGCCCGGCCCACTTGAAGGCGTGAGAGTTCTCGATCTCACCACTGTTGTAATGGGTCCCTTCGCGACCCAGATCCTCGCCGAACTCGGCGCCGGTGTCATCAAGGTGGAATCCCACGAGGGCGACAACATGCGCGACGTGAGCCCCATGCGAAGCGCGCACATGGGCCACCTGTTCATGAACTTGAACCGTGGCAAGCGCGCCATCGTGCTCGACCTGAAGAAACCCGGGGGGCGCGAGGTCATCCTACGCTTGCTGCCCAAGACGGACGTGCTGATCTACAACGTGCGCCCCTCGGCCATGGGCCGCCTGGGCCTTTCCTACGACGACGTGCGCGCGGTGAACCCCAAAATCATTTACGTCGGCGCCTATGGCTATTCCCAGCGCGGCCCCAAGGCGGGCCAAGCGGCCTACGACGATTTGATCCAAGGCGCCACCGGGTTACCCGCCATCTCCATGCAAGAAGGCGGCGAACCGCGCTATGCCCCGCTCAACCTGGCCGACCGCGTGACCGGTCTGCATGCGGTTTACGCCGTGACCGCCGCCTTGTTCTATCGCGAACGTAGTGGCAAGGGCCAGTCGGTGGAAGTGCCCATGTTCGAGAGTTTCAGCCACTTCGTGCTGGGAGATCACATCGCGGGCATGGGCTACGAGCCGCCCATCGGCGCAACCGGGTACACGCGGTTACGCCACCGGCGCCCCTATGCCACCCAAGACGGTTACCTGTGCGCGCTGGTGTACAACAACAAGCAGTGGAAAAGTTTCCTGGGCGCCATTAACCGCCTGGAAGTGCTGGAGGACCCGCGCTTCTCCAACCACGCGGTGCGCGCCAATCACATCGCCGAGGTCTACGGCTTTCTCGCGGAAATATTCAAGACCAAAACCACCGCGCAATGGATTTCCATCCTCGAGAAAGCCGACGTCCCGGTATCACCCATGAACCGTGTGGAGGACGTGATAACAGATCCGCACCATGCCGCGACGGGTTTTTTTTCCATCGAAGATCATCCCACCGAAGGGAAGATCCGAACCATGCGCACGCCCACGGGCTGGTCGGAATCTCCCCCGCCTGCCGTGGGATATGTGCCAAGGTTGGGCGAACACTCCGCGCAGGTTTTGGCGGAGCTGGGCTATAGTGAGGGTGACATACGGGAACTTGCGCGAAGCGGAGTTACGGTGTGCGCTGCGTGATCCATTGACCAGACCGGCATGGGCTACGCAAAGGAGTACCATGCCGAGCGTTACTTCCGCGAATCGATGATCCCGCGCCTGGCGCCGGTGTCACCTCAACTGATCCACTGCTACATCGCGGAAAAAGTATTGGGGTTACCTAAATCTTACTGACGATGGGGAACTGCCCTTGACTCCGAGGATCGAACCCCCAGTTTCAACTTGCGTTCACTCACAGGAGTTACATCAAGTCTATGAATAGCACCCCGCGCAAATGGATTTCCAGGTTTGCTGTCATCGCTATCGCTCTAGGTAGCACCTTCGCCATGGTCGCCCAGGATGCGGATGCGGCCCGGCGTTTCGGCGGAGGAAAAAGTTTCGGGAGGCAGTCCTCCAACCTGAATAAACAGGCCACTCCGCCCAACGCCGCCGCGGCCCCCGCTCAGGCCGCACCCGGAGCCGCGCAACAACCGCAGCGCAACCGCTGGTTGGGGCCTCTCGCCGGTATCGCCGCGGGTTTGGGATTGGCGGCACTGTTTTCCCATCTCGGTCTTTCCGAAGGCTTCGGAAGCATTCTGATGATCGCGCTCTTGGCCATGGCGGCCATGTTCGCGTGGCGTATGTTCCGGCGGAGCCAAGCCACCCCATCGCAGCCGCGCCAAGAACCCGTTTACGCGGGCGCGAGCCCGAGCCCCGCGCCGAGCGAATTTTCCGCGCAAGCTCCTCTGCCCGGCGGCGCGTCCAATTCCGTGATGTCCTCCTTCGCTGGTGCCGCCACCTGGGGCATTCCGGCGGATTTCGACAAGGAAGGCTTCGCGCGTAGCGCCAAGGTGCATTTCATCCGCCTGCAGGCGGCTTGGGACGCGAAGGAACTCACGGACATCCGCGAGTTCACCACGCCCGAGATGTATGCCGAGATCAAGATGCAGCTCTCGGAACTCAAAAGCGAAAAGACCCAAACCGAAGTAGTCGATCTCGAAGCCGAAGTTCTGGGTGTTGAAACCAGTACCAGCGATGATTTGGCCAGCGTACGCCTGAAGGGCACCATTCGGGAAGCCGAAGGTGCCGTAGCCGAGCCTTTCCAGGAAGTCTGGAACCTTTCCAAGCCCAAGAACGGCCGCACCGGCTGGCTTTTGGCTGGGGTACAGCAAATCCAATAGCCGCTCGGCTGTTGGGCTTCGCAAGCTCAGCCCAACCTACACGGTATGCGTAGGTTGGGCTGAATGCATTGAAGCCCAACGTTGCACAGCGCCCCCCGGAAATTTCCTGATAGCATCCTCCTCGTTCGCGCTCGGCGGACCAAAATAACTAAGGGAGGAGCACATGAGCAACGTATACGGTGCGCAGCACCGCGCCTTACAGGACCAGTTCGACACACGCCGTCTGGCGGATTTGATCGAAGGCGGCTTTATCGCCAAGGAAGTCGATGCCAACACCAAGGCCTTTATCGAAGGGCGCGACATGTTTTTCCTGTCTACCGTGGACCATAACGGCAACCCCACGGTCTCCTACAAAGGCGGCGATCCGGGATTCGTGAAAGTGGTGGACAGCAGGACCATCGCCTTCCCCCTCTACGACGGCAATGGCATGTTCTACTCCTGGGGCAACATTGCGGGTAACGCCAAGATCGGCATGCTGTTCATCGATTTCGCCACCCCCAACCGCCTGCGCGTGCAAGGCACCGCCAAGGTCGATTTGAACGATCCGCTCATGTTGGACTATGTGGAAGCCCAAGGCATCGTGAGGGTGACCGTGCAAGGCCTGTGGCCCAATTGCCCGCGCTATGTGCATCGCTACGAGAAGGTCAAGGCCTCCCGCTACGTCCCGCGCCAAGCTTGCGAAACCCCGCTCGCTGGCTGGAAGCGTATGGACATCGTGCAAGGCGCGCTACCCGCCAAGGATCAGGGCAAAGCACAAAAAGCCGGCGGCTTGCTCACCGTGGAAGATTGGTTCGGGAAGCTGTATCAGGGAAGCGAAGAAGCCTGAGAGCCGTGAAACGTGAAGGGTGAAGCGTGAAACGTTAGGGGCGTAGGTTGGGCTGAGCTTGCGAAGCCCAACTGAAACTTTTGGAGTTCATACCATGTTGACTCAGAACGAAATCGAGCATTACCACGAACGCGGCTACGTCATTCCGGATTTTCGCTTGCCGGACCAACTGCTCAAGCGGTTACAAAAAGGCATGGGCGAACTGCTTGCGACCTACACCGACGTCAAGCAGGAAGACCTGGCGAATCCGCACATGCTCTCACCCACTGAGGGGGCGAATGCCAACCCCTTCATGACCGCAGCTCGGTATCCGGCATTGCTCGACATGATCGAGCAACTCATCGGCCCCGATATCATCCTGTGGATCACGCGCATCTTGTGCAAACCGGCGGTCAAGGGGCGCGAGGTTCCTTGGCATCAAGACGGTGAATATTGGCCCATGCGGCCCTTGGCCACCTGCTCTGCTTGGGTAGCCATCGATCCGGTATCCACCGTCAACGGCTGCATGCGCTTTATTCCCGGGTCGCACAATAAAAAAGAGCTGTATCGCCACCACGTCTCCGACCGCGAGAATCTGGTGCTCAACCTTGAGCTCGACCAGGACCAATTCAACGAGGCCGATGCCGTGAATGTCGAATTGGAACCCGGCCAGATATCGCTGCACGATGTGCGCCTCATACACGGGTCGCTCGCTAACAACTCCGGCCAGCGCCGCGGTGCGCTCATCCTGCGCTACATGCCGGCCACTTCATACTACGACCGGTCACTGGTCGACAAACGCCGCGACAATAGTCCCTTCAACATCTATGAGCAACCCCTATGGCTGATGCGCGGCGTGGACCGTTCGGGAAAGAATGATCTCAAGCATGGCCATGATCTGTGGCATAAGCGTTACGCGGGCGGTACGGTGAGTTCGGCGGCGGTGGGGTAGGTTGTACTGATGGAGGTGAAGCCCAACATTGGGGGCTAAGACGTTGGGCTTTGCGAACTCAGGCCAATCTGGACGGACTCCAGAAGTCGTAGCGGCCCCCTGCGGATTTCGATCTGACTTAAGACCTGTTTGTTGAGGACGACTGTCGTTCGGGCGTATCCAGTGGCCACCCCGATCTTCGGTCGCGCCCGGCGATGAGCTGTCTCGCTACGCGCAACGCGAAAGAGTCGAGCAAATTCGGCTGACGTCCGTGCTTCACGGAGAACAGACCGTGACGCTGGTGACGGTCTCAGGCAAGGAGTACCAGGTGCCTAGCGCGGAATTGCTGGCGCAGGGCGGAGTTCACTGAATGGAATCCTGAAATCGTCAAGGTAGCAGGTGTTTGTTGCGCTGTTTCGCAACGTGTCCGTCAAGAAGATCCAAGCGCACGGCGTGAGTCATTTACCGCGCCCCATGTGGTAAGCTGAGTCGCACGAACATGAGCCACGGTATCCTCCATGACGAAGTTACTCGAACGTGTCGTCGAAAGAGTCAGAGCCCTGCCGGAGAGTGAGCAGGATGCGATCGCCACCCTCGTTCTAGAGGAATTAGAAGACGAGGCGCGTTGGGATAGTGCGTTCGCGCGCACACAGGACTCCTTGGTGAAGCTCGGAGCCGAGGCGATGCTGGAGCATCGGCAGGGAAAGACTCAGGAGCTTGATCCAGACAAGCTGTGAAGTCTCACATCACAGCGGGGTTTCGACGGTCCTTCGCGGAGCTACCAGTACCGATTCGGGAGCAAGCCAGGCGCGCCTACCGGGGGGCATGGGGTCAGGCTTGGCATATTGCATAAACTGAAACGAAACAAATGAGGCAGCTAAGAAGCGGACATGGTCTTCGGAGTTAGTGCGCCATGAAGGCGCGATCGAAAGGGAGGTGCAACGCGACTGACTAATCGATCAAGCTGTGCTGATTTTCGACCGGCAGTTGAAATGCTGCCCTGCTCGATTGGGAGATCGGGCAGAAGGGGGCCGCAAAGCTATCGGTAAAGAGGGAAATCAGCAAGCGCTGACCGGATCGCTGGCCAGTTCCACAGCCACGGCACAGATCGGCATTCCTACGGTTCAAAGCACGCTGAAAGCGCAGACGAGCTACACGATTTCGGTTGCGCTCGGCGATGAGCTGTCTCGCTATGCGCAAGGCGAAAGAGTCGAGTAAGCTCGGCTGACGTCCGTGCTTCAGGGAGAACAGACCGTGACGCTGGTTACCGTATCAGGCAAGGAATACGAGGTGCCTAGTGCGGTGTTGCTGGCGGGGAGTGGGGTTCAGTAGCGCTCGACCTTGCTTGTCTTGCCAATTTCGCAAAGGCAAGCCAGCATCGTCAACTGACGGGAAGAAAATAGACCTGGTCATGCTCCGCGGCATACTCAAGTACGGTGGCGTCGGGCTTATCGTGTAGCCCGAGATCGCGCACCCGGCTGAAGGCAGCGGCTGGGACACGTCGCATGACGCCAATGATGATGTGCTCATTGAGGTCATGGTCCGCGAGAAATCTTGGGCGACTCATGTCGCCTCGGAGACGTCCCGATGGCTCAGCGCTCGCAAGCGCTGAATGACTGCGCTCGGTTTTTGTGCCGCCTTTGCTTGCCATTGAGACCAGAGGGCGTTTTGCTGCTCGAGATAGCGCCCGACTTCTTCCACGTTCGCCAAATACCAGGCGATCGCGCCGTACACTTGCTCCAAGGTCAATGCCGGGTACTGTTGCTGAATCGTTTCGGCCGAGCAGCCTTGTGCAAAACTTGCGATAACCGAGTCAAGCATGACGCGGCTCTCGCCCACCCGCAGCGCGCCGAGCTCATCCGTTCGGACATACGCTTTAGAAGGCTGCATGGTCATCGCCAAAGCTCCACTTAATTGCGGTTAGTTCCCGCTCATTCTATCCCGCGGCCCTCGTCGTGTGTCGAGGGGGCCTCACCAAGACTACGCTTTCTTGATATTCCCCCTGGCCAAAGCACCCTCGAAGTGCAGACCAGCTATACGATTTCGTGGGGCATGGGGTCAGGTTTCGTGGGGCATGGGGTCAGGGTTGGCGTGGGGCAAGGTGTCAGGCTTGGTATATTGGGGGCAAGGTGTCAGGCTTGGTATATTGCATAACTCGAGAAGGGGTCGCGCCTGCAGGCTGCGGGCTCGGTATCAGGTCTTTCATTATCACGGCAGAGCGTTAGACCAGCCGCTAACTCCATCCAGCAGTTGGGTCTTTTGACCCTAGCCCTTGCGCTCGATCCGCTCCGCCACCGCGA
>JBJXGQ010000281.1:0-7578 GCA_046160525.1 Burkholderiales bacterium | reverse complement strand
ACGAAGTTGTAGATGCCGCCCACGCCCTCCTTGTCACCGGCATACCAGTTCTGCACGGTGTAATACTTGATCTCGGCGTTGTCCAACGCCACCAATTCCACCACGGCGGCGTGCAATTGGTTGGTGTCGAACTTGGGCGCCGTGCAACCTTCGAGATAGGACACGTGGCTCCCCTCCTCCGCGACAATTAAGGTGCGCTCGAACTGCCCGGAATCTTGCGTATTGATGCGAAAGTACGTGGACAACTCCATGGGGCAGCGCACACCCTTCGGTATGAAACAGAAGGAGCCGTCGGTGAATACCGCCGAATTAAGGGCCGCGTAGTAATTGTCCCCAGCCGGGACCACGCTACCCAGATATTTCTTTATAAGCTCGGGATGTTCTTTCACCGCCTCGGAGAAGGAGCAGAAGATCACCCCCACTTCGGCTAGTTTCTTCTTGTAGGTCGTGGTCACCGATACGCTATCGAAGATGACGTCCACCGCCACACCAGCCAACGCTTGGCGTTCGTGCATGGGCACGCCCAGTTTCTCGAAGGTGCGCAGCAATTCCGGATCGACTTCATCCATGGAATTGAGCTTCTTCTTGGCCTTAGGCGCGGCGTAGTAGCTGATGTCTTGAAAATCGATCTTCGGGTATTTCACGTTGGGCCAGGCCGGCTCGGTCATGGTGAGCCAATGCCGGTAAGCCTTGAGGCGAAATTCCAGGAGCCACTCGGGCTCTTCCTTCTTCATGGAAATTAGCCGGATCACGTCCTCGTTCAGGCCCTTGGGCACGACATCGGACTCGATGTCGGTGACAAAGCCATGCTTGTAGGGCTGGTTGACGAGGTTTTCTAGAACTGCGCTCATGGAAATCTATACGCTAAAACTCTCGCCGCAGCCGCACTGGCTCTTGGCGTTGGGGTTATCGAACTTGAAAGTTTCCTTGAGTCCTTCCCTGACAAAATCCAGGGTCGAGCCGTCGATCACCTTCAAGGCTTCGCCATCCACCACGACCTTCACTTCGTGAGCCTCGAACAGTTGGTCGCCATCGGCGATGTCGTCGGCGTAGTCGAAGGTATAGGCCAATCCCGAGCAGCCCACCTTCTTGATGCCCAGGCGCAGTCCCAAGCCCTTCCCGCGCTTTTCCAAGGACCGCTTGATCTGTTGCGCGGCGCGCTCAGTGAGTTGAATCGTCATCGTTTACTCCAGAGTTCATAGTTGCCTCCCTGCATGGACTAGACCGTCACACCGTCGCGCCGGCGGGTCCGGTGGTCCTGGATTTCGACAACACCTTGCTTGGCGTTCTTCTGCTTCGCCACCAATTGCCCGAGGCTAACCGAACCCAGGTAGTCGAAGATCTTCTGATTCAAGGCCATCCACAAGTCGTGGGTGAGGCACTTGCTGTTGTCGTCCTTGCAATTCTCCTGGCCCGCGCACCCAGTGGTGTCGATGGGTTCGTCCACGGCCAGGATAATTTCGGCTACGGAAATGTCTTCGAGAGCCTTACCCAGGCGGTATCCCCCGCCCGGCCCCCGCACGCTGCTCACCAAGCCCTCGCGCCGCAGACGCCCGAAGAGCTGCTCCAGATAAGACAGCGATATCTTCTGGCGCTCTGAAATGGAAGCCAGGGACACGGGTCCAGAGGCCTCTCGCAGTGCCAAATCCATCATTGCGGTGACAGCAAACCTGCCTTTGGTCGTAAGTCTCATGCTTCACCCTCAAGCCATGTTACGGAAAGGATAGGGAATATTCCCGAATGCCGGGGACCACCCTCGCGGGAATCTCCGACTGATTCTCTCAACTTTACAATACCCGAGCGATTCGATCAATCTTTGCGTGGCAAGTTCTGCACTTCAGGCCGCAGATTCTTCTGAATTTCCGTGAGCACCCCTCGCAGAATGCGCACTTCCTTCTTCTCCATGCGTGCACGGGCAAACAAGCGGCGCAGACGCTGCATGATCTTCTTGGGATGGTGTTCGTTGAGGAATTGCACTTGATACAAGACCTCCTCCATGTGAGATAGGAAATGCTCGATCTCTTCATGAGCAGCGGGCAGATCGGTAATTTCATTGGCGATAGGCTCCGCCAGCGCCTGGTAGATCTCATAGGCGAATACCTGTACCGCGGCCGCCAGATTCAAGGACGAAAAATCCGGGCTCGATGGGATAACCGCCAGCACGTTGCACCGGCTGACCTCCTCGGTGGTCAAACCCCACTTCTCCGTCCCCATGAGCAGAGCGACCTCGCCATGCGCGGCCTCCGCGGCGATCCTGCGGCCCGCTTCACGCGCGCTCAACAATTCATGCGCGAGTCCGCGTGACCGAGCAGTACTGGCCACGGCGAACACCGTCCCCGAGAGGGCCTCGTCCAGGGTTTGGCAAACCTGCGCATGCTCCAGAATGTCCGTGGAGTGCGCGGCCAGGGTCGTGGCCTCCGCATGCGGGAATTTCAATGGATTCACCAGGTAGAGCCGCGACAGTCCCATCGTCTTCATGGCGCGCGCGGCGGCACCGATGTTGCCAGGGTGGCTCGGATGAGAGAGCACCACGCGCACGCGGCTAAGCAAAGCGTGCGGGTTCATGGCGCCGGGGGCTTAAGGACACGAAATGGTTCATGACGAGCGGCTGAGAGTCCAACAGTAGGCGAAGCAGGCTAGAATGCCGGGTTCCCTTTTCCCGCAAGAGAACATTCCACATGGCCACTCTTCATCCCATGGTCAGCATCGCGGTGAAGGCCGCCCGCAGTGCAGGCCGGGTGATCAGCCGCGGGGCGCAAAATCTGGACGCCCTAACCATCCGGCACAAGAGCTTGAACGATTTGGTGTCCGAGGTGGATCGCGCCGCCGAAGACGCCATCATCGAAACACTGCATGCAAGCTATCCGGACCATGCGATTCTAGCAGAGGAGAGTGGCGCCACCGGGAAATCGGACTATCTTTGGATCATCGATCCCCTCGACGGCACGACCAATTTCCTGCATGGGTTCGAACAGTATGCGGTATCCATCGGACTGGCCTACAAGGGCGTGCTGACCCACGCCGTCATTTACGATCCGTGCCGCAACGACTTATACACCGCCACGCGCGGGCGCGGCGCCTTCTTGAATGACCGGCGCTTGCGTGTCTCCAAACGCGACAAACTCATAGATGGGCTGATCGGCACCGGATTTCCCTTCCGGATGTTTGAGCACATCGACGCCTATGGCGCCATGTTGAAGGACCTCATGCAAAAGACCGCCGGCATCCGCCGCCCTGGAGCGGCTGCTCTGGATCTCGCCAGCGTGGCGGCTGGGCGCTTGGACGGGTTTTTCGAGATTGGACTGGCGCCCTGGGACATGGCGGCGGGTGTGCTGCTCATCACCGAATCCGGCGGGTTGGTGGGGGATCTCGAAGGAGGCAACGGATACATGCAGTCCGGGCAAATCATCGCCGGATCCCCCAAGATCTATGAGCAACTAGTAGCGACCTTGAAGCCGCATATCACGGCGAAGCTCAGAGGCTAGCTAGAGCCTGGGGCGGCCAGAGGCGAGGCGGCCGCGCAAAGAACGTAATCCATCCTTGATCCAGCGCGCGACAGTGGACTCCATGGCCTTCTGGGATTCGTTCACCGAGTGCTGTTCAAGAAGTTCGGGAGTCTCGCGATAGGCTTCGTGTTGCACAATGGCCGAGCGCACATACTGCTCCATGAGATCCAAGTTCACGGGCTTGTTGAGGAAGCGGTAGATCTGCGCCGAGTTGATGAACTGAATCACGTACTCGGAATCCGAAGCCGAGGTCAGCGCAATCACCAAAATCTCAGGGCGCTCGCGCTTGAGTACATTCAGGAACACAAGATAATTATCCAGACCGCTGTCGACGTCTGCAATGACCACGGCGGTCTCGCGTTTTTGTAGAACGCTCAAGGCATCCGTAATACCTCTCGCGTACACCACCTCCGCGGCACCTTCGAGAAATCCGGCCACCGCGTTGTAAGTCTCGCGCGACTCGTCGATGACCAGCACCGCATCGCGTGTAATGGGCGGCGGCAACGCCGCGGTAACTCCGCGCTGGAGCAAGCGGTTACCGATGCTGGCGGCCTCGGCCACCACCTCCAGTATTTCCTGCGTGTCCCAAGGCTTGCTAATGAAACGATATACCTCGCCCTCGTTGATGGAGCCCACCATGGAAGCAAGATCGGAATATCCGGTGAGGAGAATGCGCACCGTGGCGGGCGAAATGTCACGCACCTTGCGCAGAAAATCCACGCCCAGCATGCCCGGCATTCTCTGGTCGCTCACCACCACGGGAAACCTGGAACTCTCAATGAGCACCATCGCCTCGGCCGGATGCGCGCAGGTCACTACCTGGTAGTGCGCGCGAAATACGGAACGCAGAGCCGTGAGGATGCGCTCTTCATCATCGACGAACAGGATGCGCGGCCGCACATCTTCCACGGGCTGGCGCACCAAGGGCTGATCGAGCGTCGGTTCGATTCTGGACTCACTTGACACTGCGGGAGTGGCACTCGGGCCGCGGTTGCTTGGGCCCCGCTGCAGAGTCGTGGACAGCCGCCGGGCCGCGCTTAAGCGGTTTCCCCCAGCACTGGCACGCCCCAGCGTTGTTTGAGAATCCATGGGCGGCGGCGCCTGCGGATCGCCGATAACGGGCGCTTGCCGGGAAACCTCGCGCGCGCTGCCCTGGCCCGAATGGCGGCGCAATACGGCATCGATCAACTGCAAGAATTCACGCGCCGACTGAAAGCGCTCCTGAAAGTCCTTGGCAAGGGCGGCCAGCACAACCGCGTCGAGTTCCTTGGGAAGTTGGGTGTTGATCACCGAGGGATTGAGGGGTTCCTCCGACAACACACGGTGCATGACCGCCGCGCTGGTCGTGCCGGGAAAGGGTTTTTCACCCGTCAGGAGTTCGTAGAAAATCACGCCGGTGGAGAAGATGTCCGTGCGCCAATCCGCATGCTGTCCCCGGTATTGTTCGGGCGACATGTAATAAGGCGTGCCGATCACGCTGCCTTGCACCGTCGAGTGACCCACCTCCATGCGGGCGATGCCAAAATCGGTGACCTTGACGACGCCATCGCGGCTGATCAAGATATTCGACGGCTTGATGTCGCGGTGAACCACTCCTTCACTGTGAGAGTAGGCCAAGGCCTCCAGGATTCCCGCGATGATTTCGCGCACCTGGGGTAACTCCGAGCGGAAGTCCTCGTCGTGCAGATAATTCGACAAGGGATGGCCGCTCACGCGCTCCATGACGATGAACGCGTAATTTTCATCCTCGCCGAACTCGTACACGCCAACGATGTTGGGGTGTACGAGCCGCGCCGCGGCCTGGGCTTCGCGCTTCAAGCGCCCCAGGCTCTTCAGTGAAGATTCGGGTTCTAGCTTGCTCTTTTCGATGGCCTTGAGGGCCACCATGCGCTGAAGGACGGGGTCCCAAGCCTCCCACACGGTTGCCATGCCGCCGCGCCCGAGCACTGTGCGGATTTCGTAGCGTCCGATTTGGGTCGGTGAGGGCATGGGATCGGCCTGGGGTAGGAGGACACTATACCGGGTATCAAGCCGCGATCGCGAGCTTGGACGGCAACGACTTGATAGGCAAGGTCACGGTGAACCGCGTCCCCACTCCCACCTTGGAGCTCACTTCGATCCGCCCTCCATGCTCTTGCACGATTTTGTAGGCGATGGACAAACCCAAGCCTGTCCCCTTTCCAACTTCCTTGGTCGTAAAGAAGGGGTCAAATATTTTTGGTAGCACATCTTGCGGTATTCCATGCCCGTTATCCACCACCTCTATGCGCACCTGGCCCGCCTCGGCCATCTGGGTGATGAGGGTGATTTCCCCCGCACGGCCTTCGGTCGCTTGCGCGGCGTTGGTGACCAAGTTGAGAAATACCTGGTTGATCTGAGAGGGCGAACATTCGATCAGGGGAAGCTCGGTGAACTGCTTCACCACGCGCTTGCTCTTGAGAAGGTTGCGCGCAATCACCAACGTGCTCTCCAAGCCTTCGTTGATGTTGAAACGGCTCACCTTGCTGCGGTCGAGCCGGCTGAAGTTCTTGAGATTGGTCACGATTTCTCCGATCTGGCCAATACCATGCAAACCATCGGCGATGGAAGTGGCCATTTCCTCCGCCGCGTGATGCTCGCGAAATTCGTTGGCAAGGGAGGAAACGCGCTGAAATTGCTGGGCCAATTCCTCGTCGCTTGCATCTCCGCGGTCAAGCATTCCTATCAGCGCCTCGCATTCGTTCATGATGCCGCGAATCTCGGGAAGGCGGGTATCCATGGATTCGAGGCTGCTCTTGACGTAGGCAAGCGGCGTGTTGATTTCGTGCGCGATACCCGCCACCATTTGCCCTAGGGAAGACATTTTTTCCGTCTGAATCAGCATCGATTCGGAATCCTTGAGGTGAGTCATGGCCTCGGTCAGCTCGCGTGTGCGCTCCTTTACCCTTTGTTCCAAGGTCTCGTTGGCGGCCTTCATCGCTGCGTTCACATCGTTCAACTGCCGGTAGCTGGCGCGCAACTGCCAGCCCACGTAACCTAAAAAAACCAGCAGCGCGGCGGAATAAGCAGCAAGGTAGATGCGGTATAAATCCTTCTGCTCCGCAAGTTCCTGGAATTCTCGGTCAAAAGCACCCGATATGGCATCGAGTCTTGGAGAGGTGGGAAGAAAAGCGATTTGCCGGATGAGGTCCACGACTCCAGGTTGCTGGCGCAGGATCGTTTGCACGGGGGCGGCCAGCTGCGACAAGACGGAGCGAACGGATGCCGGTGCAGCGCCCGCGCGGCTCAACAACCCTGCCGCCGCGGCTTCGAGCCGCGCCGCGGGCGCGCCACCAGGATCATGCAGAAACAATGCAAGCGCCCCGTAGGTGGTATCCACATCTTGCGCCAACCCTCCACCGCCCAATTGTTCGCGCGCACGATCAAGTGCTGTCACGGCCTCGCGTTTGGCTTCCAGAACTTGTCTGCTCTGCGTTTCGAATATAGTCATCAAGCGCGCCTTCTCCTCGAAGGTCGCACGCAACTCGCCTGACCAACTCATGAGTTGGTCTTTCCCCAACCCCGAGGTTTGCTGCGTTAGCGAATCCAGATGGCGGCGCAGACCGTCGTTCACCACGCCGGAAGGCGGAAGTGCTTCCAGAGCCCCCCCGCGAAAGGCCGCCAGAATGACGTTCCAGCGCGCGTCGGTCTCCTTGATATGGCGCAAACTGGAAACAATTTGGTTCTGCCGGCTTAGATCTCCCGCCTGGCTCTTGACGAAAAGGAAAACCAAAATCCCCGCCATGACCAAGACAAAAGCCACGAGCGACACCATTCTCGCCGGTCCTTCGGATTCAAAATTCGGTAGTTTTCGATTTCGTGCAGGCATCGCGTATCAGCTCACCACTCCCGGGCACATCCCCCTCAAGGATACATCGCGCGGGTTCGCAACGAATACGAACTAACACACACAAACTTGAGGTAAGACCCGAATGGCACTTACTTAAGCTTTTGTGGATGACCATGTTTTCTGACGCGGGCTCTGGCGAGCGCGCGTGGTTGAGTTAGTCGTGGGTAGGGTTTAGGCCGTTTCTTGACCGCCCTAGGCTCGATG
>JBJXGQ010000280.1:0-20876 GCA_046160525.1 Burkholderiales bacterium | reverse complement strand
GAGCATCCTGCCTTCCGCTGAAATGCTCTTCAATCCGCGAGCACGAAAGTGACCGGCAAGCGCCCTTCCGAATCCCGGCTCGACTCCTCGGTCCATCATGACTTTGCGCAACGCGGCCGCGGATTTGGAGAAGGGTCTTGGCGTCTCCTTATTTCACCGCACCACCCGGCAATTACGGCTCACCGAAGAAGGCGAAGGCATCTATCAACACGGCCGCGACCTCTTGCAGCAACTCGCGCAACTCGAAAGTGGCGTACGCAGAACGACCGGACGGCTCACAGGCACCTTGCGAGTCGGCCTTACGGCGGCGCTGAGCTGCCACGTGATCATGCCCTTGTTGCCTGGCTTTCTGCGGCGCCACCCCCAGTTGAATCTCGAATTTCACCAACAAAATCTGGCGAAGGAAATGCACACGGAAGGCGTCGATGTGCTGCTCAGAATCGGCGATCCGCCCGAGTCGAACTTGATCGCTCGCAAGATCGGGCAAATCCGCCATGCCGTGTACGCCTCGCCCCATTACCTGAAAATTGCCGGCGCACCTAAATCGCCGGAGGACCTCATGCAGCATGCTTGTCTAGCCCTCAAGGTGCGAGACAAGGACCGGCCCCTCGTGGAATGGGAATTTCAACGGGGCGCGGAGCGCAAACTCGTGCATGTTGCGCCCAGAGTTGTCACATACGAACGCGAGGGGTTGTTGGCCGCGGTGCTCGCAGGAGCGGGGCTCATGCGCGTGGGGTGCTTCAACCCCTACCTCGTCACATCGGGCCAATTACGCCGAGTTCTGACCGATTGGACCTGCCCGCCCGGATTTCCGATCTATGCGATGTACCGGAAAACCCCGCGCATGCCGTCGAAGATCGGGGCGTTTCTGCAGTTCGTCGAAGAAGCATTTAGCGCTTTCGATCCCGAGGAAATCACTCTGTTTCACCGGGACTCAAGTATCACTGCGCATCGCAAGGGCATGGAAGAGCGCTCGTTGCACAGCCCCTTACCAATACGGTTGGCAAAGTCACGCTAATCCTTGGGAGATGTTTGATGTTTGATGCTTGATGTATGATGCGCACCGAGAAACGAAAAAGGAGGCATTCATGCGTACCACCCTGGCAATAGACGACGACGTGCTTGCAGCAGTCAAAGGACTGGCGGCCCGGCAAAAAAAAACCGTTGGTCAGGTGATATCGGAACTTGTGCGCCAGTCTTTGCGCCCCGAGGCGGCATCGGGAAAACTGCGCAACGGCGTGCCACTGCTCCCGGTTAGTGCCAAATCAAGACCAGTCACGCTGGAAGTGGTCAACTCGTTGAGAGACGAGTCGCCTTGACCACTTACCTCCTCGACCCAAACGTTTTGATCGCGCTGATCGACCCGGCGCACGTCCATCATGAAACCGCGCATGGTTGGTTCAAGGCGCGTGGCCGCCGTGGCTGGGCAAGCTGCCCGCTGACCGAAAACGGCGTCATTCGTATCGTCAGCCACCCAAAATTACCCAATCATATCGGCTCGCCCGGATTGGCGACCGATGTCGTGTCGCGCCTCTGCAGATTGCCTGGCCATGTGTTTTGGCCGGACGACATCAGCGTTCTGGACGACAAATATATAGACGCGACCCGGCTGCTCAGCTCCTCGCAAATTACCGACAGTTACTTGTTAGCACTTGCATGCGCTCACAATGGACAATTGGCCACTTTCGACAATCGATTGGTTGTCGATGCCGTGCGCAACGGACGCGCGGGATTGCATCTAATCAGGTAGTCACGGGTCAAAAGACATGGCGATGTCTTAGGCGCCTCAGCCTAGCGCACTACCAGTAAGAAATTATTGGGCACCTCAGGACACTTCACCGAAATAGAAGTTGCGATACGCAATTTAATTTCGAAGAACACATCTTTTACACCCGTTTTCCAATGGCAGCCGAGGCACGCCCATGGCGCGCCCACCAGCGCGGGCGTTCTGCGTGAAGACGGGCGCCCGTCTTGTCCCCGCGCTCCGCTTCGATCTCGCGAAAAATCTCCGTGACGAAATCGATGAATAGCCGAACCCGTAGGGTGCGCCGTTGATTTGGCCGAAAGAGTAAATCGACTGGCGGCGCATCCCGCATTTCCCAATCTTGAAGCACGGGAACAAGGCCGCCGTTATGGACGTGCGTGCGAATCGTGAGATCCGTGAGACGCACGACACCCTCTCCCGCCAGAGCCGCATCAAGAATCACGTCGCGATGACTGCTTACCAACCATCCGCTTGCCGCTACGGATTCGCTGACTCCGCCGCGCTCCAATTGCCAGAGGTCATGAACGGTTCCAGCGGGGGTACGGAATAACAGGCACACGTGACGTTCGAGATCCCTAGGGCGCTGTGGAATCCCGTTTGCGGCCCAATAGCTGGGCGCAGCGCAAATGAGGAATCTGGCCTCACCCACCCTTTTGCGTACGAGATCAGCAGGTGGCTCGCTCCATCCGTACAAGACAAATACGTCGGCGGCGTTCGCGTTCGCCGTGGTCGCGCCATTTACGTCGCGAATATCGATCTGAATATCCGGATAACGCGCATGAAATCGTGGCAGCGCGGGCAGAAGGCAATGCTGGGCGAGCATTTGCGGTGCTCCCACCACCAATGTCCCGCGTACATTAACTGCCGTGCCTCGCAGGGATTCGTCGGCGGCATCTAGTTGGTCTAGCAAGGGTTTGCAAGACTCAAGGTAGCTTTCTCCATCCGCGGTAAGCGTCGAGCCTTGGGCGTTGCGGTTGAAGAGACTCGCCCCAAGCATGCGCTCCAGCGCGCTAATCAGTTTCGCCACGGCGGGGACGCTCACGTTGAACTTTCGCGCGGCACCCGAAAAGCCCCGTTCTTCGGCGGCGGCGATGAAATACTGAATGGCGCGAAGCTTGTCCATTTCGCTTCTCCAAGAGGTTGTGCGGCTATTATGCGTAAACCAACGGTTAACGCCAACCTTGCAGCGCGGAGTATTCCTATTTGGCTCCGCGGGTTCGCCACCCGATGCACGCGCACGCGAGCTTGCGTAAAAAGTTGCCCCGCTTCTCGGACAACCGGTGATCGTGCTGAACAAACCTGGCGCGGGTGGCGCAATCGGAATGCAAGCCGGAGCGACGAGTGTAGCCGACGGCCATACCATCGTCTTCTGCACGGATGCACCACTGACGATTAACCCCAGCGTATATGAGAAGATACCCTACGATCCGGCGAAGTGAGCTTTACCTTCGACGCCGTCAGCCAAGTGCTAGCGCACGTCAAAGCCGGAAAATTGAGGGCCCTTGCCGTCACCGGAGACAGGCGCCTCGCGGTGCTACCGGACGTGCACACGTTCGCCGAGGCGGGGATCGCAGGGATGAATGCGAGTTGGAGCGCGCTCCTCGCGCCTGCCGGCACGCCCCACAACGTCGTAATGCGTCTACACCGGGAATTTGCTCGCGCCCTCAACTCCTCGAGCCTGCAAGCCTATTACGAATCCATCGGCATTAGCGTTGTCTCAAGTTCTCCCGAGGAGCTTACGAAGCGGATTGCAGAAGAAACTCCTAAATGGCGCGAAGTGGTCAAGCGCGCGGGAATTACACCTGGATAAGCCAACGTGGCTAAGATACTCGGTCTAGGTGTGACGCACTACCCCGGTTTGTTTGCCCCGGACGAGAGTATGGCGAACTTGTTACGCCGGACGCTGGTGGGCAAGCGGATATCTCAGCGGGCGAACGACCCGCGCAGATCATCGATTTCATCGAAGCCTATGTCCTGAATTCCAATAAATGCTTTGCGTGTTCTTCCGCCAATTGAGCAAGGTCCGTGAGCGGCGTAGAATGGCGGCATGCGAAAAGTGGTCTCCCGTTACCCGCTCAGAAATCAGCCGCGAGATACCGAGTACTGGCTTTCGCGCCCGCCAAGCGAGCGCCTGGATGCTGTAGAGCAACTGCGGCAGCAGTGGATTGCCGCCCATCCTAATGCTGTCCAGGGACTTCAAAGAGTTTGTCGCGTTATTAAACTCTCACAACGGGCTAAGCGATCTCAAGAAAAACAAGCGGGCCACGGGCCGGCAGCGAGACCTGGACGACCTTGAAAATCTTCCCTGAACCGCCGGTTTGCCCAATCAGCGTAAATCCAGGCCAACTTCATGGGCAAAGAACTTAATGTATTCCTCCTGTCTGATGGCTGTCGGAAGGACGAACTCAAGCATCTTAACGCGTGCGGCCACACTCGCCATGACTGACCGAGTTCAGACTTTCACCGCTTCGAGATAGAATACGCACAGACAAGATGGAGGCTAAAAATCATGCAAGCGATCGAATTTCTCAGTAAGGCACATGACGGTGTGGTGGATCTGCCTAGAGAACATCAGGACTGGAATGGCAAACAGGTGCGAGTGATTTTGCAGGAGGCAGGCGGCGAACCCGCGAGGCGCAAGGCCGTGTTCAAGGCTGCATCCATTCCCACACGCGGTTATCGCTTTAGCCGCGATGCCGCCAATGAGCGATAAGATTTTTCTCGACACCAATATCCTGGTGTATGTCTATTCGGGTGACGAACCCGAAAAGCAGGCTGCTGCACTGTTGGTCATAGAACAAAGCAATCCCATTATCAGCACACAAGTCCTGAGCGAACTTGCCAATACATTAAGCCGAAAATTCAACCTGGGTTATGACGTGGTTGTCCAGGCGATAGCAGAAATACAAGATGCTTGCACGGTAATCCCGGTCATGCCGCACACCATCGAACAGGCGTTAGCTTTAGCACAAAAATATCAATATTCCTACTACGACAGCTTGATTCTGGCGGCAGCCTTGTCGGCGGGCTGCGAGACGCTCGCCACCGAGGACATGCAGCATGGGCAGATTATTGAGGGTACGCTGGTGATCCGCAATCCCTTTGTGCAGCAAGCAAGGGCCTGAACCGACCGCACTGCTGAAGCAATGGCGGGATGCTCCCGGCACCGGTCCAGAAGTTGAAACAGTCGCGCCCGGGCCACAGCCTTATAGAGACGAGGTGAGTTAGTTTGGTAGGCGCGCGTGGTATTGGAGTCTTTCAGCCGGGGGACTCAACCCCGAAGAATGTACCGAACGAGGTTACCTCGCGATCAGATTTTCACCACTTCGAGAATTGAATTGTCCACCTTGGTCGGTATCGTACGCACCAGGTGAAAGCCTGCTTTCTCGAACAGGGCTCGATATTCTGGCTCGGTACGCTCGCGTCCGCCCGGGGTGTGCAGGAGCATGACCAGATCGAGAATTCGCGTGTGCGGGGCGTCATTTGCTTCCGGCAATACTTTCTCGCACACCAGGAGCTTGGCGTGTGCAGGCATCGCGGCGTGACAGTTATGGAGCAATTGCAGACAGCGCTCGTCATCCCAGTCGTGGATGATGTGCTTCATGAAATAGGCATCGGCGCCTTTCGGCACGGTTTCAAGGAAATTGCCACTGGCCCAAGAACACCGGTCTTGCAGCCCTTTCGATTCCACGAATCCCTTGGATTTTGCAACAACATGGGGAAGATCGAAGAGAGTGCCTTTTAGTTTTGGATTCCCTTCCAGAACAGCGCATAGCGTGCTGCCGTAGCCTCCCGCCACATCGACCAGCGTGCCAAATCCGGAAAAGTCATAGACATTGACGATTGCGCGATTCATGAGATCCGAACTGCTTACCATCGCTTCGTCGAAAAGCTGAGCGTCGCCGGGGTGGCGGGACAGGTAACTGAATAGATCCTCCCCGAAAACGTGCCGGAATCCGGGTTCCCCAGTCTGGACACTGTGCATCAATGCCTGTGCCGGCCGCCACTGGAAATCGGCACCGAACATTCTTGCCACCGCACGCATCGACTGCGGAACGCCGCCGCGCAAATGTTGCGAGACATCGTTGTTAGAGAAGCGGCCATCGTTCTCGGTGAATACACCCACACTGGCCAGCATGCGCATCACTCGGTTCAGGGTTGGGGCGTGAACTCCGCACAGCGCTGCGAGTTCCATGCTGTCCTTGCTGCCGTTGCCAAGATGGCTCGCGAGATCCAGCTCGGCTGCCACATGAACGGCTCGCGATACGAAGTACCCTAATATCAGACCGCGCAGCCTTTTTGCGGATTTTGGAATAGCGAAGTCTTCCGTCATGTCCGCTCCTTGCATATTCATGATGCGCCCTATGGCCGGCCCACGAGTTCGCCGAAGCGTACCCAGCGCTCGCCATCGAAGCGCTGAAGTTGCATTTGCTCAACAGATAGATAGTCCTTGGGGCCGGTGTTGATCTTGATTCCCGGCAACATCATTGGCAATTGCAGGTCTTTGATGCTGGTCGCTTGGCGCATAAGATTCTCGCGCGTCAAATCATCGCCACAACGCCTCAGGACTTCCACCATGAGTTGTGCCGCACTATAGCCCAGCACATTGTCCCAGGCCTCTGGATCGCCGTCCGTAAACCATTGCTTGGCCCAGGCCAGATATTCTTTCACGCCCGCATCGCCGGCCCATTGCGGATCGCTCGGATCCTTGGCAACGGTGGACGAAATCAATCCCACGGCCTTCTCCATACCCGCGGAACGAAGTACGGTGCCTACCGAGGAAGCCGCGAAGGAAACGAAATGCAGTGGCCTCCAGCCTATGTCATAGGCGCGGCGGATTGCCTGCGCGCCGGACTTAGGTAAAGAAAAGTCGGCGAAGGTATCGGTCCCCGAGGCCTTCAATGTCACGATCTGAGAATCCACAGTCGGGTCCGTAAGCTCGTAAGAGGCTTCAGCCACGATCATGCTAACCGCTTTGTCACCCAGCCGGTCTTTCAAACCTTTGAGATAGTCCTTTCCAAAGTCGTCATTCTGGTACAGCACGGCGATCTTTGCGTTGGGACGGGCCTTGAGAATGTACTCGGCGAATAACCTGCCTTCAATTTGCAAGGGGGGACGAATAGTCTGGAGCGTCCAGGGAAAGTGTTCCGGGTCGGCCCATCGCATCAGTTGGCTGGCGATGAACAGATGCGGTACCTGGTTGGCATTGACGTACTTTTGAATCGCCGCATTCGTCGCCGTGCCCAGAGGCGAAAACAGCGCCAGCACCTGATCCGATTCGACCAGCTTGCGTGTTTGTTCGACTGTCTTCGGTGGACTGTACCCGTCGTCCAAACTGAGCAGATTGATCTTGCGGCCCTTGACGCCGCCTTTGGCGTTCACCATCGCGAAGTAGGCGAGCTGCGCTTTCCCCGCGGTGCCCAGAGCGGACGCGGGTCCGCTGTAAGGCATGGTCTGGCCGAGCTTAATTTCTGTGTCGGTTACTCCAGGCCCGTGGGTTTTCTGTGCGTACGCCGCGCCTTGGGCGCCCAGTACCGCTATCAGGAGAGAGATAAGTAATGGTATTTTCATTTGATGTCCCTCGTGTGTTGAAAAAGTCCCGCGATGGACAACAAATTACGCCAAACCCGCTGTCATTTGGCTGTCAGGCGGCAGATCCGGCCCACGAGATAGTTCATACCTTCAGCGTCGCAGCGATCGCCTGGGTTTCCGCGGAAGGCTGGATGCCTAGCACGATGGACAACATCTCCCGGCAGCGGCGATAGATCTTGAGCGCTTCGGCCTTCTCGCCGCGCTCGCGCAAACAAGCCATCCATTGCCGGTAGACCGGCTCGGCGATGTTGTCGAGTTTGATCGCCCGGTCGTAGAGTTCAATTGCGTCCGTGAACTTGCCAGTGTCTTCCATGCATTTTCCGGCCGCCGAAACGAGGCGAATGAGTCCCGACCGAAGCTTCTCGCGATAGGCGACGGCCCACGCCTGTTCCGCGTCGGCGTCGAGGAAGTGTCCGGCGTAAAGTCGCAGCGCTTCGGAAGCATTCTGTACCAATGATTCTGGTGCCGCGCCGGAGGTGATCAAGTCGAGACGTTCCAGCGCCCACGCGTCCACCCAGCACCGCTGGCTATCGATCGCTACCCGCCCTTCGGCTACGAGCAAAGGATCTTGCTTGAAGAGTTTTCGCAAGCGGTGGACATTCGTGTCCACGTTGACGAGGGCGGCATCACCTTCGACATCCGGCCAAAGCCGGTCCGCGATGGCGCGTGCCGGTAAACCGCCACGTCCTGCGGCGATCAATAGCTTGAGAAGCTCCAGGGGTTTGGCTGGTGCCCGGCCCTTGAATTGAAGCGGCTCATCATCTACGACAATCGCGAACTTTCCCATGCAGCGAATCCGCACCGGCCATGGCCAGTGTTCGGTTGTGGCGTTCTCGGGCAAAATTGAGAGGCGCTTGATCCAGGTCTTGATGCGCGCCGTTCCGATGTCCTGCTCCAGACCAAAGGAGAAGGCAGCCGGAAGTACGCGCGGTATCGGAGTCAAGGTCAGAAAATGCGTGTCAGCCTGAGTGGCCATTGCGACACTCAGCAGTTCGCGGGCAGCTTGCGTTTGCCCCAACTCGATGGCCGCATAGGCTTCGACAAGCGAGAGTTGAATCTCGGTGTGCGCCATATAGGTATCGGACACCTGCGATCGAGTCGCGGCCAGCAACGCTGCCAGTTCGTCCGTCTTGCGGCTTTGCGCCAACAGGGCCGCCAGGAAAATATTCCCCAGAACTTCGACAAAGAAAATCCCTGAAGCCGCGCAGGCGGCAGCCTGCAAGCGGCATAGATGAAGAGCTTCATCAAGAGATTTCGTATGCGTGGCGGCAATCGCATCCGCCATTGCCGCGAGCTGGCGGACCGGGTTTGCAGATCGCCTGAGCTCAGCAAGATGCCCGGCAACGCCGGTGAGGTGACGTTGAGCAACTTCCAGTACGAAGCGAAAGAATCGGACCGTGAACACCGCGGCGTGCCCCGGAAGGATTTCCGCCAGGCGTTCTGCCTTGCACACGGCGTTCTCTGCTTCCGCATAGCGCCCGGCACAACGCAGACCATCAGCAATGCGGCCCCACCACCAGAGCCGGTTCAAGGGAGGAACAGATGAATCGTCCGCCGCGGGAGATACCAAGCCCGCGATCCGGACGAACTCCTCCGGCTGGTACGACATGGCGTAATAGCGACTCAGCACGTCCCCGGCAGTGACCATCTGTTCTGGGGTGAGTCCTCCCTGCAACAACGCACTCACGCGCTCCATGCTTGACCTGAGGCTCGGATGGCGCGGTTGACAGTAGTAGGCTGCCAATCCAAGACTGGTATACACAGTCAGCTCGGCATCCCGGTCCGGGAAAGTAAAGCCGTCAATCAGCAGACGATCTATAACTGCAATCCAACGGTCCTGGGCTCTATGGCCCACGTGCGCGCGAAATATCGTCTCGATACTGCGTGCGGCACAGAGTAATTGACCAACGCGGCCGCCCGCGCGTTCGAATTCGTTGAAGGCGCGCTCGAGAACAACTTGCGCCTGCGATTGATCTACCGATATGAGCGAAACTCCCAGCCAATATTGCGTGTAAGGCTGGGTTTCGGCGAGGCTCGCGGGCAGCATCGCAATCCATTCTCTGAGAGTCTGACCGCGCCCCTGCCGAAGCAGATTCGGCGCATGCTCGATAAGCAGTCGTGCCAGAGCATCCCAGTCCTCGGCGATGCGATTTAGTTCGAACGCGTCTTCGATCTCACCGGATTGTTCCAGGAGTCCGGCAATATCCTGGGCAAGCCGGCGTAGTGCTGTAGGCGTATAGTCTTCCGCTAATTTTTCAAGCAAGAAGTCTCGAAACAGCGCGTGATACTCGTAGATGGGTTCGCTGGCCGCCGCGTTGACGCGTTTGATTTGGGTGGGCGAGCGCGCCTTCTCCACATTGCGCCGGTTGGTAAAGAGGTGCCGGCGATGCATGTTGTCCAGCAGTTTTCCGGCATTCGGGTTTCCCGTGAGCTTCGCCGCGAGAGACGCGGTAATGCGTGGCAATAGTGCCGTGCAGAGCAGTACATGCCTGACATCCGCGGGCTGCCGGTCAAACAGCGTTCCGGCGAAGTAACTGAAGATGTCCTCTCTTGATTGCGCTGCGAAAGCGCCGGGAAGATCTCCGGTGCGCTGAATGCGTTCAAGCATCAGGGTCAGGCCGGCTGCCCACCCTTCGGACTGTTCGTGCAATCGCGCAAGGACCGGATCGCTGACCTTGTGTTTCACGGCTGCAATTTGCCGCGTTTCCTCCAGGGTCAGGCGCATGGCGTCCCAGCCGATCGACGCCAGCCGGCCAGTCGAGAACTGACGCATCAATGAGGCCGGAGGTTCGCCGCGGCTGATGCACAAAAGGTTTATGCCCTCTGGAATCTCTTCGGCCCAGACTTCCAACAATTTGACGAGAGCGGATTCTGCTGGCGCTTCCTGCACGTTATCCAGGACAATCGTCGCGCCCTCGGGAAGCCGGGCAAATAACTCGCGGGCGTAACGGCGACCGAAACCGGCCAGATCCGGAAGGCTTTCTTCCGTTAGCAACGGCAGCGGGGTGTGCTTGCCCCGCACCGCCTGCTGCGCCGCCAGCCCCATGTAATAGAAAAAAGTGGCCGGGTCGCCATCGCCCGGGTCGATCTGGTACCAGATGGCAGGCGTCTCCCGTTCGGTGACATAACTCGCGACCAGAGTAGTTTTCCCGGCGCCGGGCGGGCCGGAAATCCATACGACGGGGCGCTCGCGACACTTGTCCAGAAGCTGGAACAGGCGCGCACGTGCCACTGCCTCATACAGTCGGGGACGTGTCAGTTTGGCGAGGGCGGGCGGCATCGGCGAATTTCAGTCTGGAACAACACTTATAGATTGAAATCCTAGTGTATGCCTCCTGTCAAATGGCTGTCAGAAGGGCCAGATCGCACGGACACCCCTGCTCCACACTTCCCACCACTGATAGCGTTCAAATTTTCACCGCATCGAGAATCCAATTGTCCACTTGGGTCGGTATGGCCCGTGTCAAACGAAAACCGGCTTTCTCCAATAGCGCTCGGAATTCAGGCTCGGTACGCTCGCGCCCGCCCGGTGTGTTGAGCAGCATGACCAAGTCCATGATCCGGGTAAAGGAGCCGGCGTTACCCTCTGGCAGAACTTTCTCGCACACCAGCAGCTTCGCGTGTGCCGGCATCGCGGCGTGGCAATTACGCAGCAACTGCAAACAGCGCTCGTCATCCCAATCGTGGATGATGTGCTTCATGAAGTAGGCATCCGCCCCTGAGGGTACGCTTTGCAAGAACGTTCCTTCGGCAAAAGAACACCGGTCTTGCAAGCCGGCCAACGCTACAAAGTCCCTGGCTTTGGCCACCACATGAGACAGGTCGAATAGGGTTCCCTTCAGATTCGGATACCGTTGCAGAATGGCGCATAGGGTGCTCCCGTAGCCGCCGGCGACGTCAATCAGTTTGGCGAAACCGGAGAAGTCATAGGCATCCACTATCGCGCGGTTGATGAGTTCCGAACTACTGACCATGGCTTCGTCGAAGAGCTTGGCCTTGTCCGGATAACGCGACAAGTAGCTGAATTTCTCCTCGCCAAAAACGTGCTCGAACGCTGGTTCTCCGGTCTGAACACTGTGCAACAAGGCGTGGGCCGCGGACCAATTGAAGTCCGCTCCAAACATCCGCGCCCAGGCGCGCATCGATTGCGGAACATCGCTTCGCAGAAGCTCTGACATGGCGTTGTTCGAGAAGCGTCCTTCGCTCTCGGCAAAGACACCTATGCTCACCAGCATTCGCATCAGCCGGGAAAGGGTTGGGGCGTGAGATCCGCACAGAGTTGCCAGCTCCGCGCAATCTTTACCACCCTCCTTCAGATGGTTGGCGAGATCCAATTCCGCGGCGGCTTGTACGGCACGTGCAACAACATGCCCCAATAGCAGATGCCGAAGGTTGATAGCGGCATCGGATAGGCCGGGAGGCGCACCGGGTTGCGAAGCATTGGTGAGGGGGGTCATGGCTTCTCCTCTGGACGTCCCGCCAGAGCGCCAAACCGCACCCAGCGCATTCCGTCGAAACGCGCCAGTTGGATTTGCTTCACGGGCATGTAGTCCGCTGGGTTGGTGTTGACTCTGATGCCGGGCAACAACATGGGAAGTTCAAGGTTGCTAATGCTGGCCGCCTGCCGCATGACGTTCTCCCGGCTTAAATCATCTTGGCAGCGCTTCAGGACGTGCACCAGCAATTGTGCGTTGCCGTAGCCCGCCACATTACCCCAATCGTCCGGGTCCCCCCCGGGATAGTACTTTTTCATCCACGCGAGGTAATCCTTCAGCGCGGGATCGTCCCGCCATTGCGGATCAGATGGGTCTTTTGTGGCGAAGGACGATACGAGGCCAACGGACTTCTCCAGTCCCGCGGGTTGCAGGACAGTCTTGATGGCGGAGGACGGGAACCCCACGATGTGCAGCGGTTTCCATCCCATATCGTAAATCTTGCGAATGGACTGCGCCCCGAATTTAGGTGTGGAAAAGTTCAACAGCACGTCCGCGCCACTGGACTTGAGCGTGACGATTTGCGAATCCACCGTGGAGTCCGTCAATTCATAGGACTGCTCGCTCACGAGCAACTCTCCGGCGCGCGACCCGAGTCCTTCGCGCAGTCCGCGCAGATAATCCTTACCCTGGTCGTCGTTCTGGTAGAGAACGCCAATCTTGGCGTCTGGACGAATACTCAGAACATACTCGGCGTAGATGCGTCCTTCCCGCTCGAAGCTGGGCCGGGGCCCCATCATGGTCCAAGGAAAATGGGCGGGATCGTTCCACCGGCTGCTTACCGAGGAGATAAAAAGCTGAGGCACCTTCATGGTGTTGAGATACTTGTGGATCGCCATGTTGGGCGCGGTGCCCAGCGAGCCGAAAATCAGCGCCACGCCCTCCCCCTCCACCAGCTTGCGCGTCTGCTCAACGGTCTTGGGCGGGCTGTAAGCATCGTCGAGGCTGATGAGCCGGATCTTGCGGCCGTTGATTCCGCCGTGCTCGTTGATCATGTTGAAATAGGCCGCATGGGCACGGCCTGCGTTGCCGAGCGCCGATGCGGGGCCGCTGTAGGGCATGGTCTGCCCGATCTTGATTTCCGTATCGGAGACGCCGGGCGCGTAATTCTTCTGCGCTAATGTCTCCGTGGAAAGGGTTGCAACAAAGCCAGCACCGAGAATTGCGATCAAGCTGGCGCCAATCGCACTGAGGATTGCCCCGAATACTGCCGAGACCACCTTGTTCATATAGTTTCTCCTGTAGGTTGCGAGGCAGAAGTGCCCCGCCGTTGCTTGCACTCTAGACTCGGTGTGCTGGCAGATCGGTTTCAGATCGATGGATACACCGGAAAAGCATTTCGCCGTGAATGCAACAGCGCTCCCGATCCCCATACTTGCCATTGCAAGTAATTTCATCCCATCACGTGAATTCGCCATGAGTTTCCCGCTCTGTTGTTTAGACGGGAGAACTGTAGGCCTTGTGCAAGCGCTAAGGAATGCTCCGCGGGGCAAAGTGGGCGTTAACCGGTGGTTTACGCATCGCAACTGCCTCACGCGCTGCTAAGTGAGGAAATGGTTGTCCGTTGTGCTCATGCAAAACTCGAAGGAGCAACAATACAATTGATCTATTCGTAATTCATGACGCGTTCTTTCCCTCACCCTCTATCCCTCTCCCAGAGGGCGAGGGAAGTAAAAGGCCCTTCTCCCCCCGGGACAACACGCCGCGAAGCGGCTTGTTGCGGTGAAGGCTTACCTTTAGGTTATGCCGGAGCCACAAGGGTGAGGATGAGGGAAACAACCTTTATTTAGGAATTCTCAATAATCGCGCAGCGTCGCGGCGAGGGCCTGAGTTTCCTTCGAGGGCTCCATGCCTAATACGATGGAAAGCATCTCTTTGCAACGGCGGTAGACCTTGAGCGCCTCGGCGCTCTCTCCTTGCTCCCGGCGGCAATGCATGAGTTGGCGATAAAGGGGCTCCGCCAAGTTGTCGAGCGCAAGCGCGCGCTCGTACAGCTTCACGGCCGCCTGGGTATCGCCATTGCGCTGGAACGCCGCACCCGCGCTCTGCACAAAGGCAACCATTCGTGTGCGCAACTTCGTGCGGTACGCCACCGCCCAGGGTTGCTCGCCCTCCTCGTCCAGAAAGTGGCCCCGGTACAGCTCCAGGGCCGGAGTCCTTGAAAAAGCGATCTTCGCTTCCGCTTCGCTGTGAGTAGCCGCGCGCTCGAAAGCCCATGCATCCACCCAGCATTGCCATGCGTCGATTGCCACGCGGCCCTCGGATGACTTGATTGCCGCTTCTATTCCGAGCACCTTGCGCAGGCGATGCACGTTGGTGTCGACGTTGTTCAAGGCAGCGTCGGCCTCCAGGTCTGGCCACAACTTATCGGCGATGGCACGGGCGGGTAGCCCTTCGACTCCGCCACACACCAGCAACTTGAGCAGTTCAAGGGGTTTGCGCGGAAGCTTGCCCTTGAACGACAACGGCTCACCGTTGCGCGCGAGCGCGAAGGTGCCAAGGGTTCGAATCTTGAGCGGCCACGGCCATTGCTCAGGCGCGTCAGGACCTCCGCGAATGCCATACTGAGTAATCCATTCTCCAACTCTACCTTGGCCGGCGCCTTCTCGCAGCGCGAAAGCAAGAATGGCGGGCAACACGCGTGGCACCATCCGTAACCGGAACAGGTCGCTCTCCGGTCGTATCGCGAGGGCGACTTCTATGAGGGTGACCGCATGATCGCGCCGCCCTTCTCGAAGTGCGACGTAGGCCTCGATCAGCAGCAACTCCGTTTCATGGTGTTGCATATAGGTATCGCGCAACTCTTCCTTCACTTGGGAGATCAGCGCGATTAGCTCTTCGGGCGGAGCCCTTGGGGCCAGCAATGCGGCGAACCCGATTTGCATGTTCATCGCCCCGAAGAACATCCCCGTCTCGCGAAATTTCTTCAACGTCGTGCGGTTATGCCCGATAGCGCTCTCAAGTGTGCCGGTCCAAGCCGACACAAAGAATTGGCTCGCGCCGCACACCGCGGACAATAATTCAGGGGTATGAGTTGTTGCCATGTGCAACCGGGTACAGTGTTCACTTGCGCTGTCCAGGTCTCCCTGAAGCACACCGAGAAACACATGAAATAAGTGCAGTACTACAGCGGCAGGATGGCCTGCAAAATCGGCTGCGAGACGATCCGCTTTTGCAAGCGCTTCCCCGGCCTGCGCGTATCGTGCCTGGCGGATGTAGAAATCGGCCACCCGGCCCCACCAGTAAAGACGGCTGAGCGGCATGACCGCCGGATTCTCCAAGATTGTTTCCACCAAGCCTATTACCCAATTCGCACGTTGTGAATCGCCGGCGTAATCGAAATAGCGAAGTAACACGTCACCGGCTGTCAGTATCTGGTCGGGGCCCGGATCTTGGGTCATTATCTGGCACAAGCGCTCCACACTGCTTTTCAGGCGTGGATGGCGCGGATTGCGCGCAAACACGGCAAGTAGAAGACCGCAATAGATTCGCAGTTCAACTTCGCGATCTGGAAAATTCAAGCCCCGAGCGATGAGCTTGTCCAGCACATCGATCCAGCGGTCAAAACGCTTGAGCGAAGAATAGGCGCGATACTCGGCTTCGATGATGCGGGCGGCGGTGAGGGCTTGGCCTGTTGCATCATTTGCCAGCGCAAGCTGGTTGAATACCCATTCCAGACGCTCGCTCGCCGCCGATTGGTCTATCGGAATCAACGACACACCAAGCCAATAGGACAGCCACGGGTTCCCATCTATCGCCTGCTGGGGCAGCGCATCGATCCATTCGCGCAGGGTTTGTCCGCGTCCTTGGCGTAACAAGGCAGGCGCTTGGCGCAGAATCAATTCGGTCTGCGCCTGCCAATTGCCGGCTTCGCCATAAAGCGCGATGGCTGCCTCCGGCTGCCCGGATGTGTCGAGCAGTTGAGCTGCCGCGGTGCTCAACCTGCGCAGCGCTTCAGGCGTGTATTCCTCCTTGGCCTTGCTTTGCAGAAATGCGCGAAACAGCGCGTGGTACTCGTAGGTAGGCTCGCCGGTTTGCGTGCGCGTACCGCTACCTCCTAGGTGCCGCCGGTAGGTAAACAGTTGGCGCCGGTGAAGATCCTCGAGAAGCGTTCCGATGCCCGGATTGCCGGTCAATTTTTCCGCGAGCGCCGGTGTGATGCGTGGCAATAGCGCGGTGCAAAGCAACGCATGCCGGTTCTCGATCGGAATGCGATCGAACAGCGTACCCGCGAAATAGTTGAACACCGCTTCTTGGGTTTCCGCCTCGATAGCTTCCGGGACCTCTTCGGTTCGTCCGGCGCGCTCCAGCATGAGCGTCAACCCCGCCGCCCATCCGTCGCAGCGTTGATGGACCTTGGCAAGCACGGCCTCGCTGATGGGCTGCCTCACCGCCGCGATCTGCCGTGCCTCCTCCAGCGTGAGTCTCAAGTCCTTCCACTCCAAGGCAGCGAGACGCCCAGTGGAGATATGCCGGGCAAACGCGGGAGGCGGTTGGGTTCGGCTGATGCAGATGAGATTGATCCCCTCGGGAATTTCCTCGGCCCCGGCGTCGATGACCTGCGTCCAGGCTGGGTCGGAGGATGCCTCCTGGAAATTGTCGAGAACGACTAATGCACCTTCACCGAGCCGCTCGAAGAGTTCGCGGAAAAAGCGGCGGGCAAATCCGCCGATATTCGGCAAGTGCTCCGGGGCCAGCACGGGCATCGGCTTGCCTTTGGATATTTTTCCGGCCGCCCGGCCAAGGTAATAGAAGAACGTGGCGGGGTCGGTATCCCCGCTATCGACTTGGTACCAGATACCCGGAATCTGCCGCTCCGTGATGTAACTGGCCACCAGACTGGTTTTGCCTGCCCCTGGAGGCGCGGTCACCCAAACCAAGGGATGCTGCCGTCTTTCGTCAAGGCATTGAAACAGACGCCCGCGGGGAATTGTCCCGTACAGACGAGGACGCGTCAGTTTCGCCAGGGTTACGCTGGGCATGCCTTGCCCCTATGGGATTTACCCTTGCAGTCTAAACGATCAGACCTTTCAGATCGCCATCAAATCGCTTCACTCGCTCTGCGCCCGGCGAGTGAGCGCCCAAGGGGCACACGCCAACGTTGCGGTTAGCCTGCGTGTAGCCGCGGGTGCCCAGATGACCACCCCTTGAAATTCCCGCTTTATATGCGGGAATTTCAAGGGGAATGGTTTGATCCTTCCAGGGCCTCGAGGGCCGCAATTGGCTTCATGCGCTCTTCGCACTTCTTGCGAGTTGTTTCGCCGCCGTGGTCACCGCCTTGACCATGTCGGCAGCCAGCGGCGTGAGCCGCGCATCGGCGCGGGTGATCAAGCTGATCGTTTCGCGAGGCAATGGTTCTTGAATCGCAAGGGGCTGAAGCCCGACACGCCCAAATGGAGTTGCCAGCAATGACTGCGGGAGCACGGCGAGGAAATCCGTCTCGGCCAGTAGTAGGAGCAAGGCGGCAAATGACTCGCATTGGGTAAGCTTCTCCGGAACCCGAAGGCCGGCCGATACGAAAAGGCGCTCAACCATGCTGCCGGGACTTCCTGGTGGTACCACCAGAACCCATTCCGCGTCCAAGAGTTGCGCAAGGGAGCGCATCTTGCCGCGGGGATGTCCGGTTCGTCCCGCGACAACCATATCGCAACTTAGAAGTGGCCGGGCGGATATGGAGGAATCCGACTTGCCGCCCGTCCACCGCCCAACGACAAAATCCAGTGACTCGTCTCGCACCATGGGGAGCAGTCTGTGGGATACCGATTCGACAATTCGTACCCGCGCATCGGGAAAGTGTTCGCGAAAGCGAGAAAACGCTTCCGTCACGATCTGGAGCCCGACAAGCGAAAAACCGAAGGCGACGGACCCGGCCCGTTCGCCCGCCAATTGCGCAAGGTCTTCTTCTGCTTTACGTAACTCCGATTGCACGGCCCGAGCGCGCGCGATGAATGCACGGCCCGCGAGAGTCGGCACCACTCCGTGCGGCGTGCGATCGAGGAGCCGCACGTGCAGGCTCTCCTCAAGCTGGCGTAATCCCTTGGTGATGGCGGGTTGCGTCACGCCCAGTTGCCGCGCGGCGGCGTGGATGCTGCCCGAGTCGATGATGGCAAGAAAAACACGGATTTGGTTCAGGCGCATGGGGGATAACCTGTTGGTTATGTCGATTCGTTGCAAGCCATCTTACAACCGGGAGCGCCATGGGGTTTACTGCTCGTCACCCGCCATACCGGTTACCGAGCGGCTTCGCGGGTTCGGATCTAATTTTCAAACAAGAGAGTGAAGATGAAACAGTTTCTGATGGCTGGAGCGATTCTGGTGGCGTTGAGTACGGCGACAACTTGCATATCCGCGCCCTATCCAAGCAAGCCCGTCAAACTCATTGTGGCATTTCCACCGGGTGGGCCGACGGACTTTGTCGCTCGCCTGATCGCAAGACAACTTTCCCAGGCCCTAGGTCAACAAGTCATCGTCGATAACCGTCCTGGCGCGGGTGGTACGATTGGCGCAGCGCTGGCGGCGAGCTCAGCTGCGGATGGCCACACGCTTTTTCTCGGAACGACCGGCACGCTTGCGAGCGCGCCAAGCCTTTATCCGAACCTTGCCTACGACCCGGCCAAGTCATTTGCACCCATTAGCCTCGTCATAACTGCCCCTTTCATAGTGGTGGTTAATGCTGGGCTACCGGCGCAGTCGCTGCAAGAACTTATCGGTTTGGCCAAGTCGAAGCCCGGTGATCTCAATTTCGGTTCGGGGGGTAGCGGTAATCCAGCACACATTGCCGGAGAAATGTTCAAGATCGCGGCAGGTGTCAATCTGGTTCACGTCCCGTACAAGGGCTCCGCCGCTGCGCTGCTCGATCTTTTGGCCGGCCGCATACAAGTCATGTTCGACCTGCCCGCGTCCTTTACCTCTTTCATGCAATCTGGAAAGCTCCGCGCGCTCGCCGTTGCCAGCCCCCGGCGCTTTTCCCAGCTACCTAATGTGCCGACCACCACCGAAGCAGGATTGCCTGGCTACGAAATCAGCAGCATCTGGTTTGGCTTGATCGCCCCCGCGGGCACTCCGGCTGAAATCGTGAAGCGCTTGAATGCGGAAGTGCGCAAAGCAGTGGCGATGAAAGAGGTTTACGACGCTCTCTCAAATCAAGGGTTCGAGCCATCCGTCAACTCACCAGAAGAGTTTGCGGCACTCATCAAGCGCGATGCCGCCAAGTGGGCGCAGACGGTGAAGATGTCCGGCGCAACAATTGATTAACGCAATGGACGAGGATGCTGACAAAATGACTTCCGAACAATCTTCTAAATCTTTCAAGCTTTCAAATTTCCGTCACGTTGACGGGAGCGGCGATGCAACGGCGTACATCGGCTTTCTCGACCGCTTCGCCGCGGAACGCCGAGAGATGATCGACATTGGAATCGATTTACTCGAGCTGCGTCCAGGCTCGGCGATTCTCGATGTCGGATGCGGACACGGCGCCACCATCCCGATGCTCGCCTTGGTGGTGGGAGCAAGTGGCCGGGTGGTAGGCATCGAGCCAAGCCTTGAGCTTATGGCCGAAGCGCGCCGCCGTTTTGGCGGCAGTGGCTTGCCGGTTGAGATCTCGGTAGGAAATGCGCAAACGCTCAATTACCCCGATGCTACTTTCGATGCCGCGCGAACCGACCGGGTACTGGTTTTCGTCCCCGATGTTCGCGCCGCGTTGCTCGAACTTGTACGGGTCACGAAGCCTGGTGGCCGCGTGGTTGTCACAGAACCGGACATGGCAGCGGCCATCGCCGATTCGTCCGATCAAGCGACAACACGCGAAGTGCTGGCCAGCGTGTGCGGCGAGTTTCAGAATCCTTACTTGGGACGGCAGCTTCGCTCCCTGTTTCGGGATGCGGGATTGAAGGACGCCGAAGCGCGGATCTTTTCGGCCACGCATACGAACTTCGCGATATGGAAAGAAAGGATGGGAATCGATGAGGCGCTCCGAACGGCCATCGAATCCGGCCGGGTCTCTACCCGGTCCGGAGAAGCGTGGCTAAATGATCTACACGACCGCGATGCCTCGGGCCGATTTTTCGCTGCCAACATGCTGTGCATGGTTTCGGGCACGAAGCCCAAGAAAGTGGAAGGGGTAACGTTAGCCGGGTCCTCCAACGACCTGCCCGCCCTTTCGTAAGATGCCTAAGCCGGTACAATAACCAGATGATAAGCCTCAAACCGCGACCCAATCACGCCCTCTATTTGCGTGTGCTCCGCGCCATGTCGCCGCAAGCGCGACTGCGCAAGGCCTTCGAGCTTTCTGTCTTCACCCGTTTGCTGTTCCGTAGGGGTCTGGCGCGGCGCTTCCCTGGGTTGAGCGGCGCAGAACTCGACCAGCTGGTGCGCGAGCGCCTCGAACGATGCCACAACAGGAACGATAGGTAACGCGATTGCCGTGAGCGGCATGTTCAATATGATCGATACCCGCGAAGGCGACAAGGTCGACTTCTGGCTTCTCACCGAGGATGCCTTCGATCAGTCCCGGTTCGACCGCCGCACGGTTGAAGACTTCGATGACGTGCGAATTCAGGTGTCGCGACCCGAGGACACGATTCTGATGAAACTCAATTGGGCGCAGATGTCCGGCGGCAGCGAGAAGCAGTTCGTTGACGCGCTGCGGGTTTACGAGGTGCAGTATGGGCTGCTGGATCAGTCATATCTCGACGCATGGGCCGCCAGGCTCGGCGTGGTTGCATTGCTTGCCAGGTTGCGGACGGAAGCTCAGCCCATCGGGTGAGCGAAGATGACATCGCAAGCTGTGCGTAATAACCTTTCCTGATCGGACGACCGTCAGCTGGAAAAGCCCTTTTCCCTCCTGGAGAAGCGTTGGGATGAGGGATACGCCCGGCTCCTCTGTTTCGTCTTAATAATTCGGAACCGCCTCGATAATGCAAAAGGGGGAACTGGTTGGCCAGGTCTGCACAAGCGCAAAGTCCGATAACGCGAGCAAGCCCTGGAACTCAGCGATTGTGCGCTCGCGGCCTCCGACTCGTACCAAC
>JBJXGQ010000279.1:0-5853 GCA_046160525.1 Burkholderiales bacterium | reverse complement strand
AAGAGCCCACCGGTCAGCGTGGCCCTGCCCAGCCCCGGGGCGCAATCCGCATTGGTGGAAAAGCAGATGAGCATCGAACCCGGGGAAGCGCTCCCCGAGAACGGGGGCGAGGGTGGCAATTTGGTACTCGCCATTGCCCCATGGGGCGAAGTGCTCATCGATGGAAGGTCCGCCGGCATCAGCCCCCCGTTGCGAGAGATCAAGCTCTCCCCCGGCTCCCATTATGTGGAAATTCGTAACGGCGGCTTCACCCCCTTGCTGAAACGCGTCGATATCAAGCCCAAGGAAACCCTAAAGATCAGGCACCGTTTTGCCGATGCACGGTGATGCCTATGACCTTGCTCACGCGCATACCCGCCTACGCTCTCGCCATGGCGCTCCTAACGGGCTGCCAAACTCCGGTGGTACGCGACAATCCGCTGCTCTACCGCACGGGAGAAGTCCTCCTTGAGGAGGGCATTCGCCAATTCGAGGACGCCAACTACCGCGCCGCCACGGGCGCGCTGCAACGCGCGTTGCAGTCGGGCCTAACTCGCGCCTCGGAGGTCAAGGCCCATAAATATCTCGCTTTCGTCCACTGCATCAACGGGCGCAAGGCGCAATGCCGGGACGAGTTTCGGGCGACGGTAAAGCTTGATCCAAAATTCGATTTGAAGCCCGAAGAGGCAGGACATCCCATGTGGGGACCGGTCTTCCGGGAAGTGAAGACCGATGCCACTCGCGGCTGAACGCGCTAGTACCAGCCAGGACACCATTCCTGGCGATATCCCCAAGCGCCTAGGGCGCTACGAAGTCATCGCGGAGCTGGGCCGCGGCGCCATGGGCGTGGTCTACCAGGCCCGCGATCCCGTACTGGACCGCTTGGTCGCCATCAAGACCATTAGCCTGGAATTGCCCAAATCCGAGCGCGCCGAATACGAGGCGCGCTTCTACCAGGAGGCGCGTGCGGCGGGCCGCCTGAATCATCCCAACATCGTCACTATCTACGACATCGGGCGTACCGAGCGCCTGGCCTATATGGCCATGGAGTTCCTCGAAGGCGACGAATTACGCGCGCTGCTCACGCCAGGGACACCTCTTGCGGTCGCCAAGGCCATCGAGATCGCGACACAGGCCGCCACCGGCCTTGCCTATGCCCATGAGAACCGCGTCATTCACCGGGACATCAAACCCAGCAACCTCATGGTGGTGCACGACGCTCTGGTGAAGATCATGGACTTTGGCATCGCACGCTTGCACGAGAGCGAAGTCAAGACCATGACTGGCCTCATCATGGGTTCGCCCAAGTACATGTCGCCCGAGCAAGTGACGGGCGCTCGCCCGGACCAGCGCTCCGACGTCTTTTCCCTGGGCGTGGTGCTCTACGAAATGCTAACGGGCACTTCGCCTTTCGCGGGCGAGACCATTCACGCCATCATGTATCAAATCATCCATTTCGCGCCCCCGTTGCCCAGCCAAATCAACCGCAAAGTGCCCGAAATGCTGGACTTGATCGTGGCGAAGGCCCTGGCCAAGAAGCTCGATGAACGCTACGCCAACGCCAAGGAAATGGCCCACGACTTGAGGCTTTGCCGGGATTTGTTGCCAAGCGCCCCCGCTGAGGGAGAACGTACGCAACCCAGCACTCCCTTGAACACGGGCGCGCGAACCGGCGGCACGGTCCCATTGAATCAGGTTATTCCCGAGAGTTGGGACGATGTAGACGAGCCTGCTGCGCAGCGCAAGGCCTACGGCGTATCCAAGGCCTTCGACTCTGCGGAGGCGACACAACGTCTAACCGTTTTCACTGGCAAGACCGCTGCGCCAGCCGCCGCCCCGAAGGCTAACTCACCAACCACGCCATCGCGTAACGCGCCTGCTCCACCCCGCCCGCGCTTGGGCAAAGCGCAGTGGATCTGGTTCGCGGCGATCTGCGTGTGGGCAGGGGGCCTGCTCGCGTTGTTTCTGCTGCGCTAGCGAAAACGCGACACGGCGTCATCCACGCGGTCCACGGCGATGATCTCGATGCCCGCCACGGATCCTTTCGGGCGGTTGGCCTTGGGCACAATGGCCTGCGTAAACCCGAGTTTCGCCGCTTCCTTCAGGCGTTCTTGTCCCCGCTGAACGGGACGCACCTCGCCCGCTAGCCCGACTTCGCCGAACACCACGAGCTTTTGCGGCAGCGGCTTATTCTTGAAGGAAGACACCATGGCCAGCACGACGGCAAGATCCGCGGCCGGTTCATCGATGCGCACCCCTCCCACCGCGTTGACGAAAACATCCTGGTCGAAATAGGCCAGGCCCGCGTGCCGGTGCAGCACGGCGAGCAACATCGCCAGGCGGTTTTGCTCCAACCCCACCGAAAGCCGGCGCGGGTTGGGCGCATGGGATTGCGCCACCAGCGCCTGGATCTCCACCAGCATCGGGCGCGTCCCTTCCTGGGTAACCAACACGCAAGAACCCGCGACTTCGGTCTCGTGATGGGACAAGAACAGCGCGGAAGGATTGGAGACGCCACGCAATCCCTTGTCCGTCATCGCGAACACGCCCAGCTCGTTGGCGGCGCCGAAACGATTCTTGATGGCGCGAATCATCCGGAAACTCGAATGCGTATCCCCCTCGAAGTACAAAACGGAATCCACGATGTGCTCCAGCACCCGCGGCCCCGCGATGGCTCCTTCCTTGGTCACGTGCCCCACCAGCAGAATCGTGGTGCCTTCCGTCTTGGCGAAGCGAGTCAACTGCGCGGCGCACTCGCGCACCTGCGCCACACTGCCCGGCGCGGATTGCAACCCTTCCGAATACACCGTTTGAATGGAATCGATCACCGCCACCGATGGCCGCTGGCTCTTCAGGGTGGCGATGATTCTTTCCAACTGGATTTCCGCCAGCACCGGCAAGTTGCCCGCATCCAATCCCAGCCGCTTGGAGCGCAACGCAATCTGCGCGGCGGATTCTTCCCCGCTCACGTAGAGCACCGGCGTGACCTTCGCGAGCAGCGCCAGCGCTTGCAGGAGCAGCGTGGACTTACCGATGCCCGGATCGCCCCCGATCAGCGCCACGGCGCCACGCACCAAACCACCACCCAGTACGCGGTCCAATTCCTCGATCCCGGTTGGCAAGCGCGGCTCTTCCTTCGCGCTCACCTCCCCCAGCAATTGCACGCTGCTAGGCTGCGACAAATGCATGAAGCGCGTGGAGGGCTTCTCCGCAAGGCCTTCCGTCAGGGAATTCCACGCCGAGCAATGGGGACATTGTCCTTGCCACTTCGGCGATTGCCCGCCGCATTCGGTACAGGTGTAAACCGTCTTGATCTTGCTCATGAATGGTGCCGCTTAATCCACTTCGATGACAGGAACGCGGGGTGCCAGCGCGCACAGCAATTCATAGCTCACCGTACCCGCATGGGTGGCCACCTCGTCCACGGGCAAGCCCTGTCCCCACAACACCACCTTGGATCCGATGTCCGCCGTGAGCAGATAGGTCAAGTCCACCATCAGCATGTCCATGGACACGCGCCCCACCGTCGCCGTGCGCCGCCCGTCCACCAGCACTGGCGTGCCGCTTGGAGAATGCCTGGGGTACCCATCGGCATATCCGCAGGCCACCACGCCGATTCGCATGGGGCGCTCAGCGCGAAAAGTGGCGCCGTATCCGACGGCATCGCCTGGCTCCAGGTTTTGAATCGCGATAATTTCGCTCTCCAGAGTCATCGCCGGTTTCAAGTCCAGCGCCTGCGCGCTTTGGTCCGCGAAGGGCGAACTCCCGTACAGCATGATGCCGGGGCGCACCCAATCGCCATGGGCTTCGGGGTAACGCAAAATCGTCGCGGAATTGGCCATGGAGCGCGCGAGCTTTTCGCCTTTACAGCAGCGCTCGAACAGTGCCAGTTGTTCCGCGATCCCGCGCTCGTCGTCCGCGCATGCGAAGTGTGTCATCAGCGTCACACCATTCACGCTGCCGCAATGGCGTACACGCTCCAAAGCGCCGGGCCATTCTTGTTTCGAAAAACCAAGCCGGTTCATCCCGCTGTTGAGCTTGAGCAGGATATCGATGGGAGTAGCAAGCCGCGCGCGCTCCAACATCTCCAGTTGTCCCGCGCGGTGTACCACGGCTGCCAGGCGGTAGCGGGAAAATTCCGCCAGCTCCTGAGCGCGGAAAAATCCTTCCAGCAGGACTAAGCGGTGGGCGAACCCAGCTTCGCGCAAGCGCACGGCATCGCCAAGGTCGAGCATGGCGAAGCCCTCGGCGCTACGCAGGGCGGCAGCGGCTCTAAGCAAGCCGTGGCCATACGCATTGGCCTTGAGCACGGCCAGCACCTTGGCTTTGGCCGCATGGCGCTTGGCCACCGCGAGGTTGTGAGCCATGGCGGCGCCAGAAATTCTTGCTTGGATAGGGCGCGAGGGAGTCATGGAAGGAAGTTACGTTGGGTACCGCGGCGAAGCCGGAAGTGTGCCCATGCTAACGCCATGCCGCAACCCTAACATCCACGAAATCATCCAGCGATAGCATGCGGCGTATTTCGCCGTCACGGCGTCATGGTATAAAACCTCGGCGGGTCGTAGGCCCTTCCCATTCTTCCGCATCCACTCCGAATAAGACATGCAGCTTGGCTTCTACATCATTTTGGCGGCGCAGTTTTTCTCCGCCCTGGCGGATAACGCCCTTCTTTTCGCGGCCATCGCCCTGCTGGCCGAGATTCATGCGCCGGATTGGCAAACCCCCGTGCTGCACATGTACTTCGTGTTTTCCTACATCGTGCTGGCGCCGTTCGTGGGCCCCTTCGCCGATGCCTTGCCGAAGGGCAAGGTCATGTTCATCAGCAACGGCGTCAAGCTGGCGGGCTGTCTCGCCATGCTGGCGGGCTTGCACCCCCTCTACGCCTATGGCGTGGTGGGCATCGGCGCGGCCATGTACTCGCCGGCCAAGTACGGAATCCTCACGGAGTACCTGCCCAGCAGCAAGTTGGTGCTGGCCAATGGCTGGATGGAAGGCCTGACAGTGGCCGCCATCATCCTGGGCGCGGTAGCCGGCGGGTACATGGCGAGTCCGGGCTTCTCCTCCGCCTTGGGTTTCGCGCCAGGAACGCCGTTGCTCGATAGCGCCCCGAAGATTGCGGTCGCATTCATCGTCCTGCTCTATGTCGCCGCCGCCCTCATCAATATCTACATCCCGCGCGTAGCTCTCGATCACAAACTCCCGCGCAAAACCCTACCCTACATCCTGCGAGATTACTGGACATGCTTCTGGCAATTGTGGCGTGACCCCCTGGGGCAGGTATCGCTCGCCGTCACCATGATTTTTTGGGGCACGGGCGCCACCTTGAGACTGATCGTGCTGAATTGGTCCGAAACCATTCTCGGGATGGATCCTACCCAGGCCACGCAGATCACCGCGCTGGTCGCTGTCGGCATCGCGGTGGGCGCCGCGGTGGCCGCGAAAACGGTCCAACTCGAAAGAGCAGTGAAAATCTTGCCCATGGGAATCGCCGTGGGTATCACCGTGATGTTGATGGTATTCGCTCGCCAGTGGTGGCTGCTCGCCATTGGCCTGCTCATCATCGGCGGCCTGGGAGGCTTCTTCGTCGTCCCCATGAATGCACTACTTCAACACCGCGGCCACCTCCTCATGGGCGCGGGCCACTCCATCGCCGTTCAGAATTTCAACGAGCACTTGAGCATCCTCGCCATGCAAGGCATGTACGCCGGCATGCTCAAATTGGACATGCCCCTGGAAGTCATCGTGGTGTTCTTCGGCCTCATGCTGGCGGTGGTGATGCACTATCTTTGGCGAAGGCACGGAGGCACGGCCGTGGGGGTCCGGGTATCGGACCCTTAAAACAGACGAAACCAGAATTTTTCCGGCGATGAAAGA
>JBJXGQ010000278.1:0-40574 GCA_046160525.1 Burkholderiales bacterium | reverse complement strand
GCAGTTGCTCGCGTGTGTAGACGCGGCCGGGATGCTGGGCGAAATAGAGGAGCAGATCGAACTCCTTGGCGGTGAGCGTCACCGGTTTACCGCGTACTTCCACTTCGTGGCGCTCCACGTCGATGCGAATTTCCCTGACGCTGATGCTGCGCGCGGGCATCACTTCTCCGGCGGTCTTCAAATGGTCCACGCGCCGGAAGATCGCCTTGGCCCGTGCCTTCAACTCCTGCACGCTGAAGGGTTTGGTGAGATAGTCGTCGGCGCCCATCTCCAATCCCAGCACGCGATCGAGTTCGCTTGATTTGGAGGTAAGCATCAATATCGGGGTGTAGCGCCCGTTCGCGCGCATGCGGCGGCACACCTCCAGGCCATCCAAGCCTGGAAGCTTGACGTCCAAGACGATGAGGTCATAGGGATTCGCCTGCGCCTCGGCGAGGCCCACGATTCCATCGGCCGCTAGCGTCACGCCGCAAGGGATGTCCTCCAAATGCAGCTTGACCAGGTTGGCGATGTCGGATTCGTCTTCTACGACCAGAACTTTGTTCATGGGCACGCTCTCGTGGTGTTCCGTGAGCATTGGTCGGCCCTCCTACGCAATCATTACAAGTTTTTCCTTGCCCGCGGCAATCGCCCCCTCCGGCGGGGGCGATCCAGTAATTAGGCGGGTGCCGCCGCGGAAGGTGAGGTAGGACCAAAACCAGTCCAGCATCACGGACACTCGGTTGCGCACTCCCACCAGAAAACCCACGTGAATCAATCCCCATAGCCACCAAGCGGGCGCCCCCGATAGTTTGATGAAACCGAAATCCGCCACGGCAGCCTTCCGGCCGATGGTGGCGAGGCTGCCCAAGTGGCGGTAGACAAAGGGCGGCGGCGGTTTCCTTCCCAGTACGCGGGCGCGAATCACCCGGGCTACGTACTGCCCGGCTTGCTTGGCGGCCGGGGCCAGGCCAGGAACCGGTTGGCCGTTCCACGCCGTGGAAGAAGCGGTATCGCCGATGGCATATACGTTGGGATGATTCGCCACGGAGAGATCTGGGCCGGCCTTGAGCCGGCCAGCTGCGTCGGCGGGCGCACCGAGCCATTTCGCCGCGGGGGAGGCCACCACGCCGGCGGCCCACAGCGCAGTCTTCGAGGGAATGCGCTTGCCGTTGACGGTCACACCGGCAGCGTCGATTTGTTCCACCCTGCTATTCACCAACACCTCCACGCCGAGCTTAGCGAGGGAGTGCGCCGCATGGGCGGAAAGGGCTTCCGGAAAAGTGGGGAGAATACGCGGGCCGGCTTGCACCAGGATCACGCGCGCGGTGGAAGGGTCGAAGCGGCGGAAATCTTTCTCCATGCCGAACTTCGCCAGTTCCGCGATGGCTCCCGCCAGTTCCACTCCCGTGGGGCCTCCTCCCACGATGAGAAAATTGAGCAGGCTGCGGCGTTCGGTTTCGTCCTGTGCCGCCTCCGCCAGTTCGAAGGCGGTAAGCAAACGGCGCCGAACTTCCGTGGCGTCTTCCACGCGCTTTAATCCCGGCGCGAAAGGCCCCCACTCGTCCTTGCCGAAATAGCTGTGAGAGGCCCCGGTGGCGAGTACCAGATAATCGTAAGGCACGCGCACCTCACCGGCCACCACCTCGCGCCGCGCGCTATCGATCTGCGTGACTTCGCCGAACAACACGCGAGTGTTGAAGCTCTCGCGGAACATTCCGCGTACCGGAGTCGCGATATCTCCTGGCGAAAGTCCCGCAGTGGCCACCTGGTAGAGCAGCGGCTGGAACAGGTGGTAGTTGTGCCGGTCGATGAGCGTGACAGAAACGGGCGCGCGCCGCAAGCTTGCCGCGCAGGCCAAACCGCCGAAGCCGGCGCCAACGATGACTACCCTTGGCAGCCCCTCCAAGGAGAATGCAGGCTTACCCGCCAACTGCGGATAAGTCTCGCGCAAGAGCCACTGCACTAGCGCATCCACGGAAATCCGCCCGGCGCCGTGCAACGCCAACAGCGCAAACACCAACATCCAGTAGAAATCTACGGATAGATTCGCATCCATCATCTGCACCGCTGCCACGCCCAGCAGCAGCGCTACCGCGGCCAAGCGAGTAGCGAATCCGGTCATGAGAAAGAGCGCGCCCGCCATCGAGAGCAGTTGCGCAAAGTGATGCGCGGAGCCATGGGGCAGCCACAGCGCAAGCACGCTGGGCAGCGCCAGCGACAAAGCTCCAGCGAACAAAGCCACCCCCAACCAGATTCGCAGCGCAAGCAGATAAAGCGGAGCGATGAATTGAGTGACCCAACGCGCCACCGCGACGCCGCGCGCCGCGAAAGGCAACGGCGAATCCGCCAAGCCCGGCGCGATAGCGTGATCGATGGATAAGGCCCCAGCGCCGCGCACGGCGAACCATGCCAGCAGCGCGATCCATAGCAACGTGATGTCGAGCGCCACATAGTGGGCCTGAATGACCACGGACAGGACCAGCATGGCGAGCGCGGCGAACCGGGTGGCCAGCCCCGCCGCGAGCAACACCGAACCGGCCAACTCGATCAGCACTCCCACCCACGCCGCCGTGACAGGAGACATCCAACTCACCGGATACTCGTGCTGCGCCAAGTAAAGCGCGTTCTCCCAATTCGCAGCCTTCAATACTCCGGAAACAAAAAACGCTTGTGCCAGCCACAAGCGAACCATCAAGCCCAGAGCGGGACCCGCGAAACGCTCCGAGTAGTGAAAGACGCTGGCGATCCATCCCACGAGGGTGGGGAAGAAGCCGGCATGGGAAGCAGGAGAGGTTTTCATGGCAATAGTCATTTGTTAAGACGAAAGGAGTGAGGAGTGAGGAGTGAGGAGTGAGGAGAAAAGCGCAAATGCCGTTACCCCTCACCCCTCACTCCTCACCCCTCACGCTTCACGCTTCACGAGAAAACGAACATCTGAATATGCACGGCTGGCCGTTGTCGTGATGCAACTTGCAACACAGCACCGAGCGCTCACCGCGTGTACGCACATAGCACTCCGCCGCCAGCAGCATCCCTAAGAGCGGGCCGGCGAAGTAGAGCCACAGAGAATCGAACTGAAGAGCGGGAAGAGCGGAGCCCAACGTACGCGCGGGGTTCATGCTCATGCCAGACAGCGGCGCTTCGAGCGTGATGTAGAGAGCTACGAGCGCACCCGCGAAGATTCCGGTGTAGCGGTTCACGGCGGGTTGGTTGGAAATAGCCAGCACCATGAGCATCATGCCGAAGGAAATCGCCGTCTCGCACACGAAGGCCACAAGCGGCCCCTGCCCTCCCGGAGCGGTCACAACGTAATTGACGCTGGGATCCGCGATCGCTCCGGCAGGTAACACAAGCGACGAAATCATCACGCCAAGCAATGCTCCCGAGAATTGCGCGAGCACGTAGAACAGCGCGTCCCAGCCTTCGATCTTTCCCAGCCGCCAGAAGGTAAAGCTCACGGTAGGGTTCAAGTGCGCGCCGGAACGCTTGCCCCACGGCGAGTAAATCAAAGCGATGGCCGTGAGTCCCATGGCCAGTCCAATTAGCGCGCGGCGTACGAAGGGATCGTCCAACCCTTGGCGCACGGCGGAGGCTGGATATTCGATCAAGGCCACGAACAAGCACGCCGAGACCATGAACATCCCCAGCCCCGCACCCTCCATCAAGTATTCGCGCCAGTGTCGCACCAGCGCGTGTTGCCACGCGCTGGTCATGGGAGGGGAAGTTACGGTGAGTCTGGGCTGCGTCATGCCGTGACCTTTGCTTTCCGCGGTCTAGCGTTTCCATTCGCCATCTGCTTCTTCCAGAAGCTCGGAATACCCGTGCGGTAGCGCCGCTCCACGAGGTTCGCCACCAACCCCGTCCACCCGGTCTGGTGCATGGCGCCCAAGCCTTGGCCGGTTTCGCCGTGGAAGTATTCGTTGAATAGCAGCAGATCCCGCCAGTGCGGCTCATGATGGAACGGCGCCCCGGCGGGAAAGGCCGGAATGCGCCCGCTCGCATCGCGCCGGAAAATATTCACCAAGCGCGCCGAGATCAAATGGGCGATCTGCTTCAACGTCATCGATTCGGCCGCCTTGAACGGCACGGGAACGGTGAAAGATTCGCCGTAGTAGCGGTGAAATTTCTCGATGGCCTGGATGAGCACATAGTTGGTCGGCATCCAGACGGGCCCGCGCCAGTTGGAGTTGCCGCCGAAGAGCCCCGAATTGGATTCGCCCGGCACATACTCGATGAGCGCCCGGCCGATGCCCGGCAACGTGCCGAGATCGCGGCGCTCGGCGTGGATGCGCGACACGCTGCGCACACCGAAGGGCGAGAGGAATTGCTGTTCATCCAGCACGCGCGCGAGCACAGCCTTCAAGCGGTGCGGCCCCAGCAGCGACAGCAGATGTTCGCCGCGCTCGTTGGTGCGAATGGGGCAATGGCTTACCTTGTGGCCGTCCACGCTGCCCTTGTAATACTTCACCAGCGCGGCCTTGAAGCGCGGCGCATTCTTGAGCAAACGCTGGTCGATGACCTCGGAGGCGAAGAGCGGTATCAATCCTACCCAGGAGAACACGTCGATGTGGCGCCCCTGCCCGTCCGGCCCCACCACCACGTCCTTGAAGAATTCGTCCTTCTCGTCCCACAGCGCGAGCCCGCTCTGGTTGTAACCGGCGATGGAGTTGGCGATGGCCATGAATTGCTCGTAGCACTGGATCGCCACGCCTTCGTAGTCGTGCCTCTCCGCGGCCAGTTCCAAGGCCATTACCGTCATGTTTAGCGCGAACATCGCCATCCAGCCGGTGGAGTCGGCCTGCTTCAGCGAATAACCCGGGGGCAGCGGTTGCGAACGGTCGTAGACGGAAATATTGTCAAGCCCGAGGAAGCCGCCCTCGAAGACGTTGTTACCCTCCGCATCCTTGCGGTTGAGCCACCACGTGTAATTCATCAACATCTTGTGGGTGACGCGCGCGAGGAAGTTGAGGTCGCCCTTGCCGCGCTGCACGCGCTCCGCGCGGAAAGCCTTCAACGCCGCCATGGCCAGCACGGGCGGATTGACATCGCCGAAGGCCCATTCGTAGGCGGGGATCTGGCCGTTGGGATGCAGATAGTTCTCTCCGAGCAGAAGTTCGATCTGGTCCTTGGCGAAATCCACGTCCACCAAGGCCAGTGCCGCGCAGTGGAAGGCCAAGTCCCAGGCAGCGAACCACGGATACTCCCACTTGTCCGGCATGGAAATCACGTGGGCCGCGCGCATATGGCGCCACAGGCGGTTGCGCCCGCCCTTGCGCTCGCCTGGCGGCGGCGGTTGATCGCCGTCCAACCATTGGGCGACGTCGTAGTGGAAGAACTGCTTGCTCCAGATCATTCCCGCCAAGGACTGGCGAAAGATCTTCATGTCCTGCGGATCGGCTTCGGGCAAGAGCGCTTCGTAAAAATCTTGCGCCTCGGCTTCGCGTTTCGCGAAGATGACCTCGCGCTTCGCGAAAGGCTCGGCCAGCGCGCCCTTGGACAAGGTCAAGCCGATGGTCGCGGATTGCCCAGGTTCCACCGTTACTTCGTGCCAAGCGGCGAACTTGGTTCCGGTCTTATCCGGATTCACCGCACCTTCCTCGCCGTGGATCACGCGGCGGTGAAAGGCATCCTTCACGTAGGGGTTGCCATTGGGCGCGCCCCACAGGCGCTGCGCGTTACTCTCGTTCTCCGTGTACAACGGCTGGGCTGCGTGGCGGCCATATAGGAAATACTCGCCGAGCGATTCGTGCCGCGCCTGCAGCGCCCACTGCGCGCCCTTCGGGGCAGGCATTCCCTCCAACACTGGCTTCGTTGTTCGCGCGGGCTCTCCCCACTCGTCCTTCTGTGCACCCCAAGCCCAAGTATTGCGAAACCATAGCGTTGGCAGCAGGTGCAGCGTCGCGGTTTGTGGCCCGTGATTGGTGGCGATGATGCGAATATGAATCTCCTCCGCGCCGGCCTTGGCGTAGCGCACCTCGACGTCCCAGTAGCGGTTCTCACCGAACACGCCGGCGTCTTGCAGATTGAAGGCGGGTTCCTGGCGCGAGCGGTGGCGGTTCTCTTCCACCAATCTGGCGTAGGGATACTCCGCCTGTGGATATTTGTACAGGTATCGCATCCAGGCGTGCGAAGGGGTCGCGTCCAGATAGAAGTAATACTCCTTGGCGTCCTCGCCGTGATTGCCTTGGTTGCCGGTAAGACCGAAGGCGCGCTCCTTGAGAATGGGGTCCTTCCCATTCCATAGCGCCAAGGCGAAACACAAACGCTGCTGTTCGTCGCAAATGCCACCTAGCCCGTCTTCATTCCAGCGGTAAGCGCGCGAGCGCGCTTGATCGTGATCGAAATATTCCCAGGCGGTGCCGTGAGGACTGTAATCCTCCCTCACCGTGCCCCAGGCCCGCTCGGCCAGGTACGGTCCCCATAGGCGCCAGTCCTCCTTGCCCTCATGTTGTGCATCGAGTCGTTGCTGCTCGGCATTCACGCCATTAGTGCTGGGCATTGCATTCTCCTAGGTACGCTTACAAACAACCTTTTCACCACAGAGACACAGGAGACGGTATCGAACACTTTCGCTCGGGGGTTTCTCTGTGCCTTTGTGCCTCTGTGGTGAATAGATCTTTCCTTGTTCAAACGGCTACCGCGCTCTTCTTGCTCGTTACCGGTTTCGCCGGACGTGCTCGTTGTTTCTCACACTCCAGCATCCACCAAGCCTCCAAGGTGCACGACACCGACCACGCCTGCGAAGGCGTGCCGCGCGGCGTGTGGGGCGGCGCGCCGTCGAAGATCTCGCTCACGGTGCCAAGGCCGGCATCGAGTAAGTGATCGCGGATGGGCTCCAAGCGCGCTTGCGCGGCGGCCGCATCGCCCGTCACGCGGTATTCCGCCATGGCGTAGTGGCCGAGCAAGAACGCCCACACGGGGCCTTGGTGATAGGAACAATCGCGCTCCCACACGCCGCCCGTGTATTGCGGCCGGTAATCCCGGTGCGCGGGGTCCAAGGAACGCAAACCGTAGGAAGTCAGCAGATCGCGGCCCACCACTTCCACCACGCGGCGCTTCGTCTTGGCGTCGAGCGGGCTAAAGGGCAGGCTCACGGCAAAAATCTGGTTGGGGCGAAGCGTGGCATCGTCGCCCCAGGGTGCATCGATTACGTCATACAACGCGCCGCTGGCGGGATTCACGAAGCGGGCGAATCCGTCTTGGGCGCGCTTTGCCAGATCGCGATAGAGCTTCGCGGGTTTATTCAGGCGCTCGCAAAACTCCGCCATGGCGCTCACGGCGTTGAACCACAGCGCGTTGATCTCCACTGGCTTGCCCATGCGCGGCGTGACGACCCAATCGCCCACCTTGGCATCCATCCAGGTGAGCTGCACGCCCTCCTCGCCGGCATGCAGAAGGCCATCGCTCTCGTCCAGCCCGATGCCGTAGCGCGTTCCCTTCACGTGCCACTCGATGATGGACTGCAACACCTCGAAGGCTTGCTTCAGAGATTGCACATCTCCGGTAGCCTGAACGTACGCGCGCCACGCTTCCACGTACCACAGCGCGGCATCCACAGTGTTGTATTCGGGAACGTTTCCGGACCCGGGAAACACGTTGGGCAGCATGCCTTGGTCCACGAATTTCGCGAAGGTGGTAAGAATGCGCCGTGCCGTTTCGTAGCGCCCCACCGCAAGCGTCAAACCCGGCAGCGCGATCATGGTGTCTCGGCCCCAATCGCCGAACCAGGGAAATCCCGCGATCACCGACTCGCCATCGGGCACACCGGGCGCGGGCCGCTTGAAGATGAAACTATCGGCCGCCAGCACCAATTGGCCGATCCACGCAGGAGCGTCCAGCAGCTGCGGTACTTGAACCTGGGCGCGGCGCACCTGGCCCATGTCGTGGGATTGCGCGCGCCGGTACGCTTCGTCCAGGTAGATGGAGGCATCTGGATTCAGGCTTGCGACCACGCCAGCCCACTGGCCGTCGAACAAAGACAGCTTCGCCTCGCCCACGCATAGATGGCAGTCGGTACCGCCCAAACCGCGTTCGCGCTCCATGGGAAGATCGAAGTTCTCGTACCAATCGTGGCGCGATTCGATTTCGCCGCCCCTTGCCTTTAGGTGCAAGGTGAACCAATTCGGATGGGCGACGCGCATGTGCGCGCCTTGGCGTTCGATCATGGGATTGAAATCCCAAGGCCGTGCGTTGCTGTGAAAATCGCGCGCGTTGACCAGCAGCTTGACACTCAGCTTCAGTGGAACGGAAGAACCCCCAGCCACCAGACGCCAAGCGGCATAGGTGGTGTTCTCGCCATATTCCATCCAGATGCGGTGCTCGATGCGCAATTCTCCGCAAGCGTAACTCCACACCGGAACGCGCCCTTCCAAGCGAAAGGACTCGATGTTGAGATAACCCTTAGGCGCAAGCGTGCCGCCGCTCCAGCGATTCGTGGCGAGGTCCCAACTGCGCGTGCCATCGCTCAAGGTGGCGTCGGCTTTGGCCAGCACGAGATGGCGCCCGAGGGGAGGATTGACCGGCGCCACAAGAAGGCCGTGATAGCGCCGGGTAAGCGTGCCGGCGATGGTTCCCGCCGCATAGGCACCCAAGCCGTTGGCGAGCCACCATTCGCGCCGCTCGGCCTCGGCCAAGTCCCCGCAGATCTCACGCCCGAACCGAATCAAACCTGGCAGCGCGGCTTCCATGAATTTCTCCCTTTCTCAGGCGGCTCGCGACTCGCAGGCCCCAGGCGTAGATGGTTAATGCGGGATTCACGCGGCTGGAGCGCGGCAACACGCTCCCGTCCACGACATAAAGATTTTCCATACCGTGTACCCGGCCTTCGGCATCGGTCACCGAAGTGGCGGGATCTTTTCCCGCCACGAGCGTGCCGCAGGCGTGCGCGGTGCCGGTAATGGGAATGGATTTGGCCACTGGCAAGTAACCCAGGCGCAGCATCTGCCTCCGCAAGGTGCGCACGAGCGCGCGATGCTCCTCTTGGGCAGGCAGCGTGCGCGCGAGGTCATAGTCAAGGGTGGGTGTGCCGCCGTTCGCGGCCGCGACGATGCGGTTGTCGCGATGGCTACCATCTTCAGTCTGCAAGAACAGGCCGTAAGCTCGTTTCGCGAAAGGCTGCGCCATCCAGCCGGGCACTGGAGCTTGCAAACGAACGATCTCCCCGGCGAGATTGCCTCCCAGGGTCTGCACGCTGCTGTGGGGAAACTTGTCGCTCAGCACCAGCAAGGTCTTGCACAGTACATCGCGAACGATGCGACGGGAAAACACCATCATGGCCGTCAGCACATGGGCTTTGTAATGGCGTCCCACGTGGGCATAGGCGGGCAGGCGCGAGTCCAGGCCATTGGACTCCATGTAGGTCTGCAACAAACGCGGGCTATGCAAAGCGCCCGCGGCTAGCATCACCACGCTGGCTTCGAAGCGCGTGCCGTCATCGCACATTACCCCGCTCACGCGAGCCGGCGTGAAGGGATCGGGCAACAGGGCCTTCACCGCCTTGCCGGCCAAGATTTCGATGTTGGATTTTTGCTGGATGCGGCCGAGAAAGTTTTTCTCCGCTTCCGCCTTCATGCCCCGCACCGAAGCGAACGCATCGTAGTGCTTGGCCTCCTGCTCGTAACCCAGGATGTCCGCGGACAGACCCAGTGGCATGGGGTACTTCCGCCAGCTCGAATCCTGCCTTCTCAATCCCGCCACGATGCGCTGCAAGTCCTCTTCGGGCGGGAAAGTGCGCACGCCAAGCAGTTGCTCAGCTGCCTCGTAGTAGGGTGCCATCTCCTCGTAACTCACGGGCCATGGCAGGCACTGGTGTGCGTGGTCGTGAGTGAATTCGTGCGGGGCCATGCGCAGCAGCGCAGCGCCATACCATTTCGTCTTGCCGCCCAGATTGAAGTGTTCCTCGGGCACAACGGTATTGCCCTGGCGGTCCGTCCAAGGCTCGTCGCTCAAGAATGCTCCGCGCCGCATGACGGCGTCCGGATCGAGCGTACTGCCATCCCTAGGAAGTGGCAGTCCCTTCTCGATCACGAGCACGCGAACCCCCGACTGGGCCAAACGATAGGCCGCCGCCGAGCCGCCCGCTCCGGAACCGATGATGATGACTTCGTATTTCATTGTCCGTTGTCCGTTGTCCGTGATCCGTTGTCCGTGATCCGTTGTCCGTGGTCCGTGATCCGTTGTTCGTGGTCCGTGATCCGCGGTCCGATGGCCGTAACGCCGTCTCGGAAAACGGACAACCGGCCACGGACAACGGACAACGGTCTATTCCACTAGCAGTACCGCATGCCCGTCGGGGTCCTTCACCATGAGGCCCTTGCTCCAATCCTGGCCGCCCACCGCGACTACACTGGGGGAGATGAAGGTTACGTTGTGGGCCTGCAGCTTCTGCGCGAGGCCGTCCAGATCCGATACCTGGACGACCGTGCGGGTGAGCACGAGATCGTTGGGCTTGAGGCCCTGCGGTGCGGGCCGGCCGCCCGCGGGCGTGAGGTATTGCAGAAACTCCAGCCCTGGGCTGTGCGGCAGTTCCGGTCGCAATCCCGTGATGCGCACCACCGCGCCAAAGGCGTTATCGAGCTGCTCTTGCGTCATGTCCGTGTTCAAACTGCCGCCAGCCACCCTGAGGCCAACGAGATCCTGGTAAAAGCGCGTGCTGCGCTCAGTGTCCGCTACGGCGATGGCGGAATGGTCTATCCCTAGGAACAACTTGCCCTTGTTCTGCCACTTGGGATTGCCCTTGTCCGGCGGGAAGTAGAGCATTTCGAGGGGGTGCCCGTCGGGGCTCTTGAACTTATAAGCTTTGATCCCCGCGGCTGCCTTGTTGGATACGGGAATGGTTTGCGGCGCGCTGGAGATCGAGGCAACACCAAAGCGGCTCACATGCTCGAACGCTTTCTCCATGTCGCTCACAACGATGGCAAAGTGCTGAAACCACAAATCGTTGGAACGGCCGTCAGCGGGAATGGGCTGGCCGCCGGGCGCGACGTACTGCTCCAGCATGATGGATTCATCGCCCAGCTTGAGGGTGGCCATTCTTACCCGTGTTCCGAATACGCCGGTGAGAGCATCCATGTTCCGGTCCACCACGGTGCGCTCGTCCACCTTGCGGAAGCCCAGTGCCTCCTCATAGAACTTCACTGCCTTATCCAAGTGGCTCACGGTCATGGTGAAGCCGCGAATCTCCCTGGCGGCGGCGAAAATATCGGTGACGAACAAAAGCAACGCCGCGGCCACCAGCCACAGGGCGAATTCTTCAAGTTTCGTGCGTGTCATTTGTAACTCCGTGTGTCCGTGATCGGCGGGCCGTTGTCCGTGGTCCGTGGTCTATCCGTTGCCGGCGAACTCCGGATATAAAGTCATACCACCATCGACGTAGATCGTGGCGCCGTTGACGTAATCCGAAAGGTCGGAGGCCAGCCAGACAGCAGCGCGCGCGATGTCCGCCGTTTCACCCACACGCCCATAAGGGATGAGTTTCAGTAACTTTTTCTCCGCTTCCGGAGTTGCCCACGCATCGGTGTTGATGGGTGTCTTGATGGCGCCAGGAGAAACGCAATTCACGCGAATCTTGTAGGGGGCCAACTCTTGCGCCATGCTTTTCATCATCATGGCCACGCCCCCCTTGGACGCGGCGTAATTCACGTGGCCAGCCCATGGAATGACGTCGTGAACGGAGGACATGCAAATAATCTTTCCGGCGGCGCTCGAAATCTCTGGCCGCACACCGCGGAGAATGAATTCCTTCACCGCTTCCCTCGCACAGAGGAACTGGCCCGTCAGATTAACGCCGATGACCAATTCCCAATCCTTCAGAGACATCTCGTGAAAGCGGGCATCGCGTTGCAGGCCGGCGTTGTTGACCAGAATGTCCACGCTGCCCCACGCTTGCGCCACTTCCCGAAACATCGCCTGTACTTGGTCCTCTTTACTCACATCCGCCCGCAAGGCCATGGCTTCACCGCCGGCTTTCTTGATGTCTTCAACGATTGCCTGCGCACGCTCGGGGCCGGCCACGAAATTCACCGCGACCTTGGCGCCGGCTTCGGCCATGGCGCGTGCGACGCCTTCGCCGATACCCGAGTTGGCACCCGTCACCAAGGCTCTCTGGCCTTCGAGAAAGCGCATGTTCATGGCTTTACGTTCCTGCGCGTCCGAAATCTTCATGGTGAGCTTTGGCTAGTTGAAGAAACGGCGGCGAATCAGATGATCGACGGACAATTTCCCAGGTCCGTGCAGCAGCGTCACCAGAAGCAAGAGGCCCCAATATTGATGGTCCTTGAGCCCGACTTCGCCTAAATCCGGATAGGAGAGGACGGCGATGATATTGAAGACGAACAAGGCCGCGGCAAACAGCCGCCCGCCCAAGCCCAGAACGAGAAACACCGGAAGCACCAGCTCCGCCGCGGTTCCCATATAGGCCGCCAGTTCGGGCGGCAGCAAGGGCACGTTGTATTCGTTCTCGAACAAGGACAGCGTGGTGTCCCAGCTTTGTATCTTGGTGAGTCCCGACATGAAGAACACCTTGGCGACCCAGATGCGGATCGCCAGATCCAGCACCGGCGCCAGGTAATCTTCGAGCATTGCAATGCCCCGCCTCGCTACGCCGGCGACCGGCCAATTCATTCCCATGCTCCCCGCTAAGATTTCCATGCTCGTCTCCTTGAATTAGCAACCAGGATAAAGACCAAACATCACGCCAATCTCACGCGCGCTTCACGCTTCCTTCATTTCACGGAACTTAGCCAAGCGCCTCGGCGGGCAGCGTGTAACCGGCCAGCACGCGTTTGGCGACGAACTTCCGCAGGAATGCCGCCGGGTCGAACTCCAGTTGCGCTTCGGCGGCATAGCGATATCCGGTGCCGAAATCGTTACCCATGGAAAGCGCCGCCAGCATGCTGTACTCGCCTGCGCCAAGCGCTTCCACGGTCACTTCCAGCCCATCGCGCCACACCAGCAAACTCTCGCCGCCAGCATCGAGAAGTACTTGGCCGCCGTCCTCATCCACGGCCTTACAGGCTTTCCAGATGCGGCGCAGTGGGTAGTTGGAACTCAATAGCCGAACGGCTGGATGCAATAGGAAGCGTAGTTGTTCGCAGCGGTCCAAAGGTAGAGAGGAAAGTTGCTGCGCGCTCAAGCCTGCATGATCCGCTTCGTTGAAGACTTCCTCCATGACCCACTCCAGGCGTGCCACGTCCGCGAGATAAGGCAACTGCCGGGCAACCGGTCCGCCCGCCAGGAACTCAGCGAACTGATCGCCGAAAGCCGTGAGATCGCCGGCCCCGTAGGGATAGCGCCGGATATATTGCCGTGCCAATTCCGTGAACACCGCACTGCCCACCAAGCGTTCGATGGCAGGATAAGTCATGCGCAGCGCCTTGGTGTAATTGGCGAACACATTGGTGCGGTAAAACCCCAGGCGCATGGCCGGGCTCAATCCGCCGCCCGCGATGACGGGCGGGCGCGCCATGCCGGAATTCAATAGCGCGCAGGCAAAACCCCTTTGCATGTCATGCAGCGATTGCATGGTCCGGCTCCTCCGTGATCCATTGATCGAGCACGCCTTGCGCGATGGACGCCTCCTCTAACAACACATTCAGGCTGGGCAAGTCCGTATCCCATTCGATGAGCGTGGGCACGGGGCCCAAGCGGGAGAGCGCTTCGCCGTACAAGTTCCACACGGGACCCGCAACAGGATTGCCGTGGGTGTCGATGAGGCAAGACCCGTTGGAGTCGAAGCCGGCCAGGTGAATCTCTTGCACCGCTCCTTGCGGCATGGCATCCAGATATCGCAAGGCGTCGAATCCGTGATTGCTGGCGCTGACGTAGATGTTGTTGACGTCAAGCAGGAGACCGCAACCCGTGCGCCGCGCCACTTCGGCGAGGAATTCCCACTCGGGAATGCTGGAATCCGCGTACTGCAAATAGCTGGAGACGTTTTCCACGAGCATCTGGCCCCGTAAGAACTCCTGCGCCACTTCCACGTTGCGGCACACGACCTCCAGCGCCTCGGCCGTGTAAGGTAGCGGCAGCAAATCGTTGAGATGCCTGCCCGCGATGGCGCCCCAGCACAGATGATCGGAGACGAGTTCGGGCTCGAAGCGCTCCACCAGATTCTTGAGCTTGGCCAAGTGCTCCAAGGAAAGGCCGCCCGCCGAACCGAGAGACATACCAACGCCGTGCAGGCTCAACGGATAGCGCGCACGCAATTTCTCCAGAAAGTGCAGAGGCTGGCCGCCGCGAACCATGAAGTTTTCGCTGTGGACTTCGATCCAGGCGACCTGCGCCTCACCGCTTAGGAGTTGGCGGTAGTGTGGCGCACGCGCGCCGATTCCGGCCCGCACGGGAACACTCCGCGGTTGCGCATGCCTGTCCGGGTCAGGAGTTGTCACCGGCTACTTCCTGTTGCGTAACCCTACGGATGCGCCGCAGTTCGATGGCCATCCGCAAAACCTGCGCCTTGGACAAGGGCACCCAAGCGGGCGGGCTATCCAAGACGCAGGGGTGCGTCACTCCTCGCGCGACGGCGTCTGGCTGCGTGCTGGGATTGGTCACGAAATCAATCCCCATCGAGGCTGAAGAACTGCTGGCCCACCATGCCGGAGAGCATCACCATCAATTCGGTTTCGCTCTCCGGCTCTTCCGCGTCCTCCTTTTCCCATGCCTGCATGAGAGCCTGCAAAGGATGAATCTTGTTTGGAACCGGGTTCAGTGTAGGTGCTGGTATCGCGATGCTGTTCATGACGGACTCCTCTGATTAATGGGTTGGCTGCCCGCGCCGTTCGCGCTGGCATGGGAGGCAGTATCGGAGGCAGAGATCACAAAACCGTCACGGGACCATAAAGCTTCGGTTTCGAATTGGAAGAAATTCGCGCACGTAACTGGCGGGCGATTTACGGGCACTCGCCCGCGCAGGCCGCCGGTTTGCTGGAAAGAAGATGAGCTGGGACCCCGCGCACAGGCAGGGTCCCAGGTTCCGGGGCTAGAACTTACGGATTACCTTGTCCGGAGAGAAGCTTGAGACTGTAATTTGCCGCCTGAACCTGCGACGGACCTTCGAAGAACAGAGTCTGCACGATGCTCTGGCCGGGAAGCAGAACTCCAACGGGCAAGAAGACTCGCACATACGGCTCACCACTGGCCGTCATCCCGCTGGCGTTCTTCAACTTGATACGGTTGGAGAGCCCTTGCACGATTACGAGAAGATGCGTATCCACGACGGACGAACTAATGTTGGTGAGTTTGTGTACGTCGCGATGGCGGGTGCTCTTGCCTCTCCTGTTGGAATCCAGCAGCGCGGTACTCACGTTCGCGGTCACATCCAAGAACTCCAGCCCCATATCTCGCCGGGAGAGGGCGTCGTCGTTGTTCGGCGGCGCGCCACTAGGCATGAATCCGTCCTTGGTTCCCAAGGCGGCGAGGTCTGGACGGTAGACCGAGTAGGTAAGATCTCGCTTGTTCGGCTCGAACGTATCGGTTCCCGACTTGGGATCGAAGTGAACGAATGCCGGATCGTAGAGGCCGTTCTCGAGAAAGTCGGTGAGATCGTCCACTTGGCCATCGCTCAAGCCCAGACCGGGTTGCGAGCCAGGCCCGCGCGGATGGGTGAATCCTTCGGAAAGATTCCCCGCAACGGCGGCTTCGGCGTCCTGCGGTATGCCGGCGTTGAAGTACTTCACCACGTCCTTCACGGTCGACAAGGAGCCGTTGTGAAAGAACAGCTTGCCATCCTTGAGTTGCCGTAGCGTTAGCACGCGGAACTTGAAGGCGTCGGTCGCTTCGCCTGTGATTTCCCGCCTGCCATCGTCGCGGAAAGTGGGCCCATGGAGTGCACGATTCAAAGCCTGCACTGGGTGATCGGCGAGCCCGAGATTGAAGAAGTTCCCTTCCACAGTCTCGCCAGTACCGGCCAAGTCAGAGTCGTCCGCCTGTTTGTTGAACATCGGACCGCTGTGGCAGGCATAGCAACCGGCACCCCCGTCAACCGCTGGCGTGAAAAAGAGCTTGGCGCCGCGCCGTTGCTTGAATGTGAGTGCGCTGTTATCTCCCGCGAGGAATTTGTCCCAAGGCGTATTGCGTGTGACCACGGTACGCATGAAGGTCGCTGTCGCCCGCAGGACGGTGAGATTGTTGATAAGTAGATTCAGGTCGCCTGCCGCGCCGGCCTGGGCGGCCTCCTCGGGAAAGGCGTCGCGAAACAGCTTCACGAAGGCCGGGATGACTTTGAGTGCGTCTGACTGACCAGGTCCCGTGCCGTCATCCAGCATTCGGTGAGCATCAAGCAGCAAGAGCGCCACGTTCTCTTGCGCCCCGTGTCCAAACGGATTGAGCGCGCCGGGCGAGTCGTCAGGCTCGCCAGCGAACCCGCCCTGCAAGAGGCGGTTGTTGAAGGCGGCGCCGATCACGCTTGGCGCATTGCGCCCAACGCTGTCCAAAGCGTCAAGCCGTCCGGTCGCGATCAGATCGAATACGGTGCGATCCAGTTTGCGCTGCAGGGCGGGGCTGCCTGCAACGATCTGTCCCGTGTTCTTGTTCCTGTACACGTCCTGGAGGGTAGGCAGGCTGTCCACCAGCGCATCGCCCGGAAACAGGGGGATCTGGCGAAGCTGCGGAAGGATGGCTGGATTCGGCCGCCGCCGTGCAATGAAATTCCCCTTGGCATCCGTGTAGCCGCGCCCTTCACCGCCGGCGGCGAAGTTGAGCAGCGAGCCCGCCTTGGAGGCCGTCTCGCCCAAGTGACAGCTTCCGCAGGAAGAGGTGCCTGCGGTAGCGGGGACGCCACCGAACTCAGGCCGAATTCTTACGGCCCGGGCCGGGTCGTGAAAGAGCATTTTGCCGAGGTAGCGCTTCGCCTCGGTGGTCTTGAACTGCGGGTCAGGCTTGCCGTCCGAGCCCAGTGGGGTTGGAATACCGGCGTTGTCGGCTGGCACCATCAACTTCTGGATACCACCGGCCTGGCTGTCGATGAACTCGCGCAGCTTCGTGGGGCTATTGGCCTGTCCGGCTAACGCCCCTGCGCACGCTAGCAATAAGGAAACCGCCAAGGCCGTACGCTGCGCAGCGTAGCGGGCAGATCGTTTGTTCCTCATGTTCGTGTACCTCCAATGGTTAGGTGGGAATGCGAAGAGGGTGCAAGGACGCAAGGCTGGCGCCCATGAGATAGCGTGCGCTGAAAACATCACGCATTGATCACGAAATGCTCAAGATCCTTTGGCGGCCGCAACCTTCAGACAAAATGCCCTGCCCCCAATGGAGCCTGGCCGGAAGCACTTCTTTTCGCCGCGGGTATCTCTGTAAGGAAACACCTGCCCGCGGCGACCAAATCCTGTCAAGCTTAAGCGCCAGAAATTAGCGGGGGAAAAACTACGCCATGAATCTTGATACCAGGTTGGACCGGCCTATCGCCAGGGTGGCGCCATGAGTCTGCGCGGGAAGGTGCTCGCCCCCCTCGCGGGGTCGGTCATCGCCGTGCTCGGTCTGTTTGCCTGTTGGCAAGTCACGGTGCTTCCCGAATTCGCTGCGTTGCTTTGGAGCTTGGCCGCCGCCGGACTCCTGTTGATTGCGCTCAGTTGGCTTTCCGTGGAGCTTGGCGTGCGCCGGCCGCTGGCTGCGCTGGTGGGGCCAGGGCGCGAGGGAGACGAATTGCAGGCTCTAAGCACGCAGATCCGTACCTTGCGCAAGGATCTGGCGAAGAAAGAATTGGATCTGTCCAACGTGACCGCTTACCGCCAGCGCGCGGAGCACGCTCTGCGCGAGAACGAGGAGCGCTACATGCTCGCCGTCCGCGGCGCTAACGACGGACTATGGGAGTGGGACATTGCGAGCGGTTCGATGTACCTGTCGCCGCGCTGGAAGGCAATGCTGGGGTTGGATGTGGAAGATATCAAGAATCACTTCGAAGCCTGGAAAACACGAATCCATCCCAATGACCGGCCCGCGGTGGAGGATGCCTTGACCAAGCACCTCCAAGGCGCCACCGATCGCTTCGAGAGCCAGCACCGGATCTTGCACCGCGACGCAAGTTTTCGCTGGGTCCTCTCGCGGGGCACGGCTTTGCGGCACGCCAACGGGCGCGCTTACCGCGTGATCGGGCTCGACACCGATATTACCCAGTACCGGCGTATGGAGGAGATTCTGCGCCACTTGGTGGAGGGCACCGCCAGTGCCACCGGAGATGAGTTCTTCCGCGAATTGGTCAAGCACTTCGCCGGCGTGCTTGGTGTGCGCCAAGCTTTCGTCACGGAGTGCTGCGACTACCCTACGACACGCCTACGTCCGCTCGCCACTTGGGACGGCGGGCGCTTTATCGATGACCCCGAGTACGATCTCGCCGGCACGCCCTGCGAAGAGGTGGTACTGGGCAATAAGTCATCCTTCTACAGCCATGGCGTGGACCAACACTTCGAGTGCTCTCGAATCCAGGGCTTTCGAAGCTATTTCGGTATGCCTATCGCCGATAGCCAGGGTAAGGTTATCGGGCATTTGGCCTTTCAAGGCCCGGAAATAATCAACGAAGAGTTGATTTTGGAGTCGGTCTATAAGATCTTCGTGGCACGCGCTGCGGCCGAACTCGAACGGCGCCAAGTGCAGCGTGTGGTGCTGGAGCTGGCTAACGGGCTGTCGCAGGCACACGGAGACGAGAGCTTCCACGTGCTGGTGAAGACTTTTTCCGCCGTAACGCAGATGCGCGACGTGTTTATCGCGGAGTGCATGGAACAACCTCCTAGGAGCATGCGCGTACTCGCGTTTTTGCGGGACGGAGAATTTCAGCCACCCAGCGATTATGGCCTCTCGGGAACCACCTGCGAGGAGACCGTCATGCAAGGCCGAATTTGCCACTATGCGAGCGGACTGGGCGAGCGCTTCCCCTACGCAAGGGAATTTCAGTGGCAGAGTTACCTTGGCGTGCCCGTCGCCGACTCGCAAGGACGGGTGCTGGGCCACTTCGCGGCAATGGACAAGAGACCCATGGAGCGATCGCTCCCCGACGAAGCCATACTCAAGCTTTTTGCCCAACGCGCGGCCGTGGAATTTTCGCGCAAACGCCTCACCGATACCCTGATGGATGTCGCGGACAAACTTTCGTCGCTGCGAGGAGAGGAGTGCTTCCGCACCATGGTGAAGGACTTGTGTCACGCCATGGGTGTGCGGGAAGCTTTCGTGTGCGAATGCACGGACGTTCCCCCGGCTCGCGTGCGCTAAATGGTGTCTGGCCATGGGACCGAACACGGTATCCGTTACCACCTCCAAACCGATCAAGGCTGGTCTCCTCCACGGGCCCGCCCTTGAACATCCCGCTCCAACCGGCGTAGTGCACTACCTTGCCTTCTCCGGCATACACGCCGTGATGGTCGTAGCCCCGCCTGCGCGTGATGAGATGAGCACCCAGGGGAAGATCCGGCACGCCTTGAGCCTGCCTGCTCGTGCCGGTTATCCGCTGATCTATCGCTGAGCCATGCATGATTCCATCGCTCCAGCTTCGGTCAGAATCCGGTCCGGCACGTGCAGACACCGTTCGCCTTGCAGTCGCGCGCCGGTCCGCACTGGCAAAGGCTCTCATCGCCTTTGCAGCAGGGCTGCACACGGACTTCAGGTTCTGCAACCCGGTTACCTGGCTGTGCGGACATAGGAACCGAACTCCCGGCCAAGGCTTGCTTAGTAGCGACCATAATTCTCTTCCGCCGCCGCCTTATAGACGGTCCAACCGCTTTGCCAGCGCGCCATCTTGCAAGTTTCGTTGGCATTGTGAATGGCAACCGTGCGCACCTTCTCCAGGTAGTTGCCGTTTCCGACCATGCCCACGAAGGCAACCTTGTAGGTCCCTTCCAGATGCGCCGAGAGGAAGCGAACCGCGAAGAGCTCGAATTGCTCCGTTTCGCCGCGGGTCGCCCAGCCGCACACATTGGCGGTCTCCGCCAGCCAGATCAACTGGGCGATCTCCTGCGCCGCGGCGGAGAATGGATAGTGAACCTTCTCGGCTTTCGCCGCGGATGCGAAAGCAAGGGCTGAGAATGCAACCACTACTGTCTTACGAAACGTTTTACCGGTAACCATGATCATCTCCTTTATCTAGGAACTACGCGGGTGTACCAATGAGTCGCCACACCCAATCCTTACGTTCAAACTACGTGGATGAGTCGTCTATCCAAGGTGGGTCTTACGGGCCAAACGGGCGTTTTCCCGCATTACAGAAAGATATGATCTCAGCGTTGTGCGTCCGTTATGAACGTGACCAATCCGTGACCATCGGCAGTGTTCAATAGGAGACCCATCGTCTTATGGCGCCCGTGATAAAAAAATGATCTCTATGTGAGAGCCGGGTGATACGGTTCGGGAATACTCCTTCCTCGCGAGATTCACTCGCACTTCATCGTTCAATAGGAGATATTCATGAATCGTTCCGATACACTGCTACGTTCCGCTTTCGCCAGCTTGATCGCGCTGGGCCTCGCCGGTACCGCCGGCCAAACGCTCGCCCAAGGCGAGATGGAAAAGTGCGCCGGTATCGTCAAGGCCGGCAAAAACGATTGCGGTACCAGCAAGAGCGCCTGCGCGGGCACCAGCAAGATGGATCGCGACGCCGAAGCCTGGATCCTGGTACCCAAAGGCGTGTGCGAGAAAATCGCGGGCGCACGCCTGCAAATGTCCGCCCACGCCAAACCTGGCGGCAAGGGCTAACACGCAAACTCATCTAGCTTCCTCCTCATTCCGGTCTTCCCTCGCGGGGAAGACCGGAACAACTTGAGTCTCACTTACGTGACCTCGGCGCGAGTGATGCCACGCCAGCGCCCAACACCGGAGCCAGTATGAACAAACCTGTCGATATGGCGGCACAAGTCGGCGAGTTAAGCGTCAACACCATCCGCACACTCGCCATGGATGCCGTTCAGCAAGCCGGCTCGGGCCATCCGGGCACACCCATGGCCATGGCCCCCGTGGCCTATGGTTTGTGGCAGCGTCATTTGCGCTTCGATCCGCAAGACCCCATCTGGCCCAACCGCGACCGCTTCGTGTTGTCCATGGGGCACGCCTCGATGTTGTTGTATGCCATGCTGCATCTGGCCGGCGTAAAGGCGGTGAATCCGCAATACGAACGCCTCGGCGAAATGGCGGTCACTCTGGAGGACATCAAGCGCTTCCGCCAGATGGACAGCAAGTGCGCGGGACATCCGGAATACCGCTGGACTTCGGGCGTGGAAACCACCACCGGCCCGCTCGGGCAAGGCGTTGCGACCAGCGTAGGAATGGCTATCGCGGCGCAATGGCAGGCGCAGTATTTCAACCGGCCCGGCTTCGAGATGTTCGGCTACAACGTCTACGCCCTGGCCGGCGACGGTTGCATGATGGAAGGCGTTTCCAGCGAAGCCGCATCGCTCGCCGGGCATCTGAAGCTCTCCAACCTGTGCTGGATCTACGACAACAACAAGATCACCATCGAAGGCCACACGGACTGGGCATTCAGCGAAGACGTTGCCACGCGTTTCATCGCCTATGGCTGGAACGTGGTGCGCGTGGGCGATGCCAACGATTTGGACATGCTCGACCGCGCCTTTCGCACGTTCCAGCGCACGCAGGACCGGCCCACACTCATCATCGTGGACAGTCATATCGCGTGGGGTTCGCCTAATAAGCAAGACACTCACGCCGCCCATGGCGAACCTCTCGGTGAAGAAGAAATTCGCCTCACCAAAAACGTGTACGGCTGGCCCGAGGACGAGAAGTTCTACGTTCCCGAGGCCGTGCGCGAACACTTCCGCCAAGGTATAGGCCAGCGCGGCGCGCAAGCGCGCGCGGCCTGGATGGCGCAATTCGAGGACTACAAAGACCAATACCCGGTGCTCGCCGGTCATCTGTTCAAGATGCAGCACCGGCAGCTGCCCGAGGGTTGGGACAAGGACATTCCGGTGTTCCCAGCGGACGCCAAGGGCCTGGCAGGGCGCGATGTGTCCGCCAAGGTATTAAACGCCATCGCCAAGAATATGCCGTGGCTTATCGGCGGCTCGGCCGACCTCGCGCCCTCGACTAAGACGCGGCTGACCTTCGACAATGCGGGCGACTTCAGCGCCACGGATCGTGGCGGGCGCAATTTCCACTTCGGCATTCGCGAGCACGCCATGGGTTCCATTCTCAATGGCATGTCGTTGTCGAAGATTCGCCCCTACGGTTCGGGCTTCATGATCTTCAGCGATTATGTGCGGCCGGCTATCCGGCTGTCCGCGTTGATGGAGATTCCGGTCATTCATATCTTTACCCACGATTCCATCGGAGTGGGAGAAGACGGCCCGACTCATCAACCCGTCGAACAGCTCGCATCGTTGCGCGCCATTCCCGGCCTGATCACGTTGCGTCCGGCGGATGCCAACGAAGTTGCGCAGGCGTGGCGCTTGATCATGACTCTGCGCCACGAACCCGTGGCCTTGATTCTCTCCCGGCAAGCCATGCCGACTTTTGACCGCAGCCAGTTCGGCGCGGCCTCCGGCGTGGCGCAAGGCGCATATGTGTTGGCCGGTGCGGGCAAACCCGATGTGGTGCTCATGGCCAGCGGCAGCGAAGTTTCGCTGTGCATGGACGCCTATGCACAACTCAAGTCCGAAGGTATCAATGCCAGAGTGGTGAGCATGCCGTCCTGGGAGTTGTTTGCGCACCAGGACCAGGCTTATCGCGACAGTGTGCTGCCGCCGGATGTCACGGCGCGGGTCGCGGTCGAACAAGCCTCCACCTTCGGCTGGGAACGTTTCACGGGCTTGAGCGGCGCGGTCATCGGCATGAAAACCTTCGGCGCTTCGGCACCCTTGAAGGAACTACAGAAAAAATTCGGCTTTACCGCCGCCCATGTGGTGGCGGCGGCGAAGCAACAATCAGGAGCGAAACAATGAAACCCATGGAACTGCAGGCAATGAACCCCCTCAGGATGCTCGGCGAGTACGGCCAGTCCGTGTGGCTGGATTACATTCGCAAGACGCTTATCACCAGCGGTGAACTCCAGCGCCTGCTCGATGAAGACGGACTGCGGGGCGTGACTTCCAATCCCGCCATCTTCGAGAAGGCGATCACCGGCAGCAGCGATTACGCCGAGACCCTGCGTGACCTGGAGGCCAGGAATCTGGATGCCAAGGCCCTCTATGAGCAGCTTGCCATCCGCGACATTCAGGATGCCGCCGATATCCTCGCACCCTTGTACGCGCGTACCAAGAAGCGCGATGGATATGTGAGTTTGGAGGTTTCTCCCTATCTGGCGCGCGATACGGAGGGCACGCTGGAAGAAGCGCGGCGCTTATGGAAAGCCGTGGCCCGCGCCAACGTCATGATCAAGGTGCCCGCGACTCCCGAGGGTATTCCTGCAATCCGCCAACTTATCTCCGAAGGCATCAACGTCAACGTCACGCTGCTGTTTGCGCAGTCCGCCTACGAGCAGGTTGCGCAAGCCTACATCGATGGCCTGGAAAATTTTGCGCGCCAGGGCGGCGATCTCACCAAGGTGGCGAGCGTGGCGAGCTTTTTTATCAGCCGCATCGACTCCAGCATCGATGCCATGCTCGCCGAGCGGCTCAAAACCAGCACCGACGCCAGCGAACAAGGCCAGCTCAAGAGTCTGATGGGCAAGGTGGCCATCGCCAATGCCAAGCTCACCTACCAACGCTATCGCGATCTGTTCAACAGCCCGCGCTGGCGCGCGCTGGCAGCCAAGGACGCGCAGACCCAACGCGTGTTGTGGGCCAGCACGGGCACCAAGAATCCCCAGTACCGCGATGTGATGTACGTCGAGGAATTGGCCGGCCCGGATACGGTCAATACCATTCCGCCCGTCACCTTCGATGCCTTCCGCGATCATGGAAAAGTCCGCGCCAGTCTGATGGAAAACATCGGCGAGGCCCACGACACCATGCAGACCCTGGCGCGGGTGAATATTTCCATGCAGGCGGTCACCGGCAAACTGCTGGAGGACGGGTTGGCGCTGTTCTCCGATGCCTTCGACAAACTCCTCAAGGCAGTGGACAAGCGCTGCCAGGCACCCGCACCGAGCCAGCTCAACGCACAAACCTATTCGCTGCCGGCCAATCTCGCCGCTGAAGTCGCCGCCGCACTCAAGGACTGGGCGGTGGCGGGAAAAGTGCGCCGGATGTGGTCGCGCGACCCATCGCTGTGGACCGGCAAGGACGAAGCAAATTGGCTGGGGTGGCTCGGTATCACCGAGGACCAGATCGCCAATCTGGCGCACCTCAAGGCCATCGCCGCGGAAGTGAAACAGGCCGGCTTCTCCCACGTCTTGCTGCTGGGGATGGGCGGATCGAGCCTGGCGCCGGAGGTGCTGCAAATGACCTATGGCGACCAACCCGGGTATCCGCGGATGCACGTGCTGGACTCCACCGATCCCGCGCAGATCAAGGCCTTCGAGGCGAAGATCGATTTGAAGAACACGCTGTTCATCGTCTCCAGCAAATCCGGCGGCACGCTGGAGCCGAATATTTTCCAGCAATATTTCTTCGATCGAGTCGCGCAGGTCCTGGGCGCCAAGGAAGCGGGCAACCGCTTCATCGCCATCACCGATCCGGATTCCAAGATGCAGCAAGTGGCCCAGGCGCAGGGCTTCCACAAGATTTTCTTCGGTCTGCCCAGCATAGGCGGGCGCTACTCCGCGCTGTCGGATTTCGGCATGGTCCCGGCCGCGGTGATGGGGCTGGATGTGGAACGCTTTCTGGATCGCACCGAGGAAATGGTGCAGGCCTGCACGGCCTGTGTGGCGGCGCAGGAAAATCCCGGCGTGGTGCTGGGAACGATCCTCGGCGTGAGTGCGATGCATGGTCGCGACAAGCTCACCTTCATCACCTCGCCCGGCATCCATGATCTTGGCGCCTGGCTGGAGCAACTGATCGCCGAATCCACCGGCAAGGAAGGCAAGGGCATCATTCCCGTGGACCGGGAGGAACCCGGCGAGCCGGGTTCCTATGGGGAAGACCGGCTGTTCGTTTACCTGCGGTTGGCATCCCATCCTGACGCTGCGCAGGATGCGGCGGTGGAAGCGTTGCAACGCGCGGGGCAGCCCGTGGTGCGCATCTCCATCGCGGATGTCTATGACCTCGGGCAGGAATTCTTCCGCTGGGAGATCGCAACGGCCGTGGCCGGTGCGCTGCTCGGCATCAATCCCTTCGATCAACCCGACGTGGAGGCCAGCAAGACCGCTACCCGAAAATTGACCTCGGAGTATGAGCAAAACGGCAAGTTGCCCGCCGAGGCGCCGGTGCTGGAAGACGGCGGAATCAAGTTGTTCACGGATCCGCGCAACGCGCTGGCACTTGGCAACAACGCTGGAGGAAACCGCTCGCTGGCGGGATTTCTCAAGGCACATCTGAACAGGCTCAATCCCGGCGATTACCTGGCCTTGCTGGGTTACATCCCAATGAACGACGCCACCCAAGCGTCGCTGCAATCCATGCGGCACGCAGTGCGCGACACCAGGAAGGTGGCCACCTGCGTGGGTTTCGGACCGCGCTTTTTACATTCCACGGGACAGGGTTACAAGGGCGGGCCCAACAGCGGCGTCTTCTTGCAGATTACCTGCGATGACGCCAACGACTTGGATGTACCTGGCCATCAATACAGCTTCGGCGTGGTGAAGGCTGCGCAAGCACGGGGCGATTTCCAGGTACTCGCCGAACGCGATCGCAGAGCCTTGCGAGTGCACTTGGGCAAGGATGTCGCGGCCGGTCTCGCCAGGCTGGAATTGGTTATCAAACAGGCGCTCTCTTGAACGGCGTCTCCTTTCTTAAAACTACCTAGGAGCCAGAAAATGCAACTCGGCATGATTGGATTGGGAAGAATGGGCGCGAACATGGTGCGCCGCTTGATGCGCGCGGGACACCAGTGCGTGGTCTACGACCGCAACGCCGAATCGGTGGCGGCTCTTGAGAAAGAGGGCGCCGTGGGCGCCAGTTCCATGGACGATTTCGTGGCCAAGCTGCAAGCGCCTCGCAATGTCTGGCTGATGGTGCCCGCCGCGGTGGTGGATGCCACCGTGCAAGAAGTCTCCGCGAAGTTGCAGCCCCGCGACATGATCGTCGATGGCGGTAACTCCTATTACATCGACGACATCCGCCGTGCCAAGGAATTGGGCGGGCGCGGAATTTACTACGCGGATGTAGGCACCAGCGGCGGCGTTTGGGGGCTGGGGCGTGGCTACTGCCTGATGATTGGCGGCCCCGAGCACGCGGTGCAACGCCTGGATCCCATCTTCAAGAGCCTGGCGCCCGGGCGCGGCGAGATCGAACGCACGCCGGGACGCGACAAGATGCGCGGGAGCGCCGAGGAAGGTTATCTGCACTGCGGCCCAGCGGGCGCGGGCCACTTCGTGAAGATGATTCACAACGGTATCGAATACGGGCTGATGGCCGCCTACGCCGAGGGTATGAACATCCTGAAGCACGCGGGAGTGGGAAAGGCCGGGCGTGCCGTGGACGCGGAAACCACCCCGCTCAGGCATCCCGAGCACTACCAATATGACTTCAACATCGCGGATATCGCGGAACTGTGGCGCCGTGGCAGCGTGGTGGCTTCGTGGCTTCTGGACCTTTCGGCCATCGCTCTTCTCAAACAGCCGGAGCTGAGCAATTTCTCCGGGCGCGTATCCGATTCGGGAGAGGGACGCTGGACGGTGAATGCCGCCGTGGACGAAGGTACGCCCGCGCCGGTGCTGACCGCCGCGCTCTACCAGCGCTTCAGCTCTCGCGGCGAGGACGATTTCGCCGCCAAGGTGCTCTCGGCCATGCGCTTCGAGTTCGGTGGCCACGTGGAGCGGCCCGCGGGAGGATGATGCATGGACGCCTCCGATCTGATCAACCAGCTAAAGCCCGCGCACCATCAAGTAGCCGATCCCTGCGTGATGGTGATCTTTGGCGCGAGTGGCGATCTCACCAAACGCAAGCTGATTCCCGCCCTCTATAACCTGGCGCGGGAGAATCTGCTCTCGCGCCAGTTCTCCATCATCGGTTTCGCCTCGGCGGATTACACCACGGCGTCCTTCCGCGAGCAGATCTCGAAGGACATTCGTGCCTTCGCGACCTCACCGGTCGAAGAGGAAATCTGGGACTGGTTCGCGCGCCGGATCTATTACGTGCGAGGCTCGTTTCAGGTGGCGAAGGACTATCAAACGCTTTCCGATGAAATCGCCAGCGCGGGCAAGGAGCACGGCATCGAGGGCAATCACTTCTACTACATGGCGGTGGCGCCCAAGTTCTTCGCTCCCATCGTGCGCCAGTTGGGAGACGCGGGGCTCACCCGGGAAGAGGATGCCCAATGGCGGCGCGTCATCATCGAGAAACCCTTCGGGCGCGATCTGGAATCGGCGCGTGCGCTGAATGCCGAGGTCAAACAGGTGCTGGACGAATGCCAGATTTACCGCATCGACCATTACCTGGGAAAGGAAACGGTGCAAAACCTCATGGTGTTTCGCTTCGGCAACGGTATCTTCGAGCCCATCTGGAACCGGCGCTACATCGACCATGTGCAAATCACCGCCGCCGAGACCGTGGGCGTCGAGCAGCGGGGCGGTTATTACGAGACTTCCGGTGCGTTGCGCGACATGGTGCCCAATCACCTGTTCCAGTTGGTGTCGCTCACCGCCATGGAGCCGCCCATCTCCTTTAGCGCCGATGCGGTACGCGACGAGCAAGCCAAGGTGTTGCACGCGATACAAACGCCCACTCCCGAAGAAGTGCTCACGAAGAGCGTGCGCGGGCAATACGGCGAAGGCCTCTCCAGCGACGGGCTGTTACCGGCCTATCGCGCCGAGCACGACGTGTCGCCTGCCTCGGGTACCGACACCTATGTCGCGCTCAAGCTCATGATCGACAATTGGCGCTGGGCCGATGTGCCGTTTTATCTGCGCACGGGCAAACGCATGGCCAAGCGCACCACGGAGATCGCCATCCAATTCAAGCGCGCGCCGTTTCAGTTGTTCCGGCAAACGCAGATCGAGAGCCTCACCAAGAACCAGTTGGTTATCCGCATCCAGCCCGACGAAGGTATCTCGCTGACCTTCGGCGCCAAGGTGCCCGGGCCCATCATGCGGCAGGGATCCGTGGAAATGAATTTCTCCTACGCCGATCATTTTGGCAGCACGCCGGCCACGGGTTACGAACGCCTGCTCTACGATTGCATGACCGGCGACCAGACCTTGTTTCAACGCGCCGACATGGTGGAGGCGGGATGGAACGTCATCACCCCCGTGCTCGACGTATGGAAGGCCTTGCCGCCGCGCTCCTTCCCCAATTACGCCGCAGGCTCCTGGGGACCCAGGGAGGCGGACGAATTATTGGAGCGCGACGGGCGCGCGTGGAGGCAGATCCCATGATGATCCTGGCCGGTGACATCGGCGGCACGAATACACGCCTGTCCTTGTATCGTGTGACGGAAGGCAACCTCGGCGAATGCGCCAAGAAGACTTATCCAAGCCGAGAACACGAGGGGCTTACCTCCATCGTGCAGCTCTTTACAGCGGAGCACTCGCACCGGATCGACCATGCCTGCTTCGGCATATCCGGCCCCGTGCAAAACGGACGCGGCAAACCGTCCAACTTACCGTGGGTGGTGGATTCGGCAATCATGGCCAGCCAGTTGCAGGCCAAGTCCGCCTCTCTCATCAACGATCTGGAGGCCAACGCCTACGGCATCGCGGCGCTCAGGGACAGCGATTTCGCCGTGCTCAACGAAGGCGCATCCGGCGCGGTAGGTAACGCGGCGGTCATCTCGGCCGGAACGGGACTGGGCGAGGCTGGACTGTATTGGGACGGCAAGCGTCATCATCCGTTCGCCTGCGAGGGCGGGCACGCCGATTTTTCCCCGCGCAACGAGCTGGAGATCGAACTCTTGCGCTATCTGCTGAAGAGCTATGCGCACGTGAGTTACGAGCGCGTACTGTCTGGGCCGGGCTTGCGCAATATCTACAACTTCCTTCGCGACACGAGGCGCGGTAAGGAGTGTCCAGAAGTCGTGGACGCTATGCACACGCAAGACCCCTCGGCTGTCATCGCCCAGGCAGCCTTGGCGGAGCGTTGCGAGTTATGCGTGCAAGCGTTGGAGATCTTCGTCACTCTATACGGTGCCGCGGCCGGCAACTTCGCGTTGAAAACCATGGCCACGGGTGGCGTGTTCGTGGGCGGAGGCATCGCACCGAAGATCATCGAGAAGCTCAAAGGCCCGGCCTTCATGCAGGCCTTCACGGACAAGGGCCGGCTATCGCTCGTGTGTGCCGCCATTCCCGTGAAAGTCATTCTCAATCCGAACACCGCGTTGATGGGCACGGCGCGCTACGCGGCAATGCAGGCGTCTTTGCTTAACTAAGGACCGAACATGACCAAGCGAACACGAGAAATTTTGAGTTGGTACGGCAGCGACAATCCCGGAACCCTGACCAATCTCGCACGCATCCTGAATCAAGGCAGGCTCGCGGGGACAGGCAAGATGGTCATCCTTCCCGTGGACCAAGGCTTCGAGCACGGCCCGGCGCGCAGCTTCGCGCCCAATCCAGCCGCTTACGATCCGCGCTATCACTTCGAGCTCGCCATCGAATCCGGTTGCAGCGCCTACGCCGCGCCCCTGGGTTTTCTGGAGGCGGGCGCGCGCGAATTCGCCGGAGACATTCCGCTGATCTTGAAGGTGAACGATCACGACGCGCTCAACGACGAGAAGGATCCCACCCAAGCACTCACGGGCAGCATTGACGATGCCTTGCGGCTGGGGTGCGTTGGGATAGGGTTCACCATCTATCCGGGATCAACCCAGCGCATGGAAATGTATTCCACCATCCGCGCCTACGCGGAGGAAGCCAAGCGCCGTGGGTTGGTGGTCATCATCTGGTCGTATCCGCGCGGCTCGTCCATCAGCAAGCCTGGCGAGACTGGCATTGACGTGTGTGCCTACGCCGCCCACATCGCGGCGCAACTCGGTGCCCATATCATCAAGGTGAAGGTCCCCACGGCCCACATCGAGCAGGAAGCAGCCCGCAAGGTCTACGAGAAGGAAAACATTCCCGTCAACACCCTGGCCGAGCGCATCCGCCACGTGGTGCAAGCCTGTTTCAACGGCCGCCGCGTGGTGATCTTTTCCGGCGGTGCAACGGGATCCGACGGCAATGTGCTGGAGGAAGTGCAAGGCATCCACACCGGAGGCGGATTTGGCTCCATCATCGGGCGCAATGCCTTCCAGCGCAAAAGGCCACACGCCTTGGAATTGCTCTCGAACATCTTGCGCATTTACTCGGGCGACACCTCGCTCAGTTTGGCGGCGGCCAACGGATAGTTTGGAGATTCCCTTGCAAGTTCAAATCTTCCAGGACTCCCTGGCGCTCTACCGAGCCGCGGCCGAGGAGTTTCGGCGCCAGGCCAAACTCGCGGTCAAGGCACGCGGCGCCTTCAGTGTCGCGCTCTCCGGGGGCTCCACCCCCAGGGGAATGTATGCGCAGTTGGCGGAGGACACGGAGCGGCGCAAGTCCGTGCCCTGGGAAAAGATACGTTTCTTTTGGGGTGACGAAAGGGCCGTGCCGCCGGATCACCTGGAGAGCAACTACCGCATGGCCTGGGACGAACTGCTCGCCAAAGTGCCCGTACCCCAATGCAACATTCACCGCATCCACGGCGAGAAGCGCGATGCCAGCGAGGTTGCGGAGGAATACGAACGCACCTTGCGCATGCGTTTTCCGGGAGATAACCGTCCGCGTTTCGACTTGGTCCTGCTCGGCCTGGGCAGCGACGGCCATACGGCGTCGTTGTTTCCGGGCAGCCCGGCATTGAGCGAAGAAACCCGCTGGGTGGTGGCGAATCCGGTGAAGAAACTGGGCACTCACCGCATCACCCTCACAGTCCCCGTACTCAACAACGCCGCCTGCGTGTTGTTCATGGTGAGCGGGGCGGATAAGGCGGCGGCCTTGCAAGAGGTTCTGGAGGGCCGCCATGAACCCGAACGGCTGCCGGCCCAGCTCATCCGTCCGCCAAAGGGGCGACTGATGTGGTTCGCCGACGCAGCCGCGAGTCGTCTACTAAACATCTCTGGAGGTGCCCATCGTGAAGCACAATCTCGTATTCCTGTTTGACGTCGACAACACTCTGCTCGACAACGACCGCGTAACGGCCGAACTCAAGCAGCATCTGGCCAACAAGGCCGGCCACGCGATGCAGCAGCGCTATTGGGAGATCTTCGAGGACCTGCGCAATGAACTGGGTTACGCCGATTACCTGGGCGCGTTGCAACGCTACCGCGTGGAGCATCCGCGCGACCCGCACTTACTCGCGGTCTCGTACTTCCTGGTCAATTATCCCTTCGCCCACCGCCTGTTCCCCAACGCACTCAATGCCGTGGAGCATGCCAAGCAACGGGGCCCGGCCGTCATCCTCTCGGACGGCGACGTGGTGTTTCAGCCGCGCAAAGTAGAGCGCTCGGGATTGCTCGATGCCGTGGACGGCGCCCTCATCTACATCCACAAGGAACTCGAACTGGAGGATGTCGAACAACGCTATCCCGCGCGCCACTACGTCCTGGTGGACGACAAACTGCGAATTCTTTCGGCGGTCAAGGAAGCCTGGGGCGATCGCGTAACCACGGTGTTTGCGCGCCAGGGACACTACGCGTTGGATCCCCAAGTGACGGCCAAGTATCCGGCGGCGGACATCACTATCGAGCGCATCGGAGATTTCATGGAATACGAGTTGCCCGCATTTTCGCCGGAGTATGCAGCGAACTGAGCAGCGCCACGGTCGATCGGCCGGCACCCTGCGAAAGTAGAAGTAGGAGCCGGCCGGGTCCCGATCTACCCCGGGCTTTCTATGTTCGCGTGCTCACCCTTCGGAGCGCGAAACAGCCACGCAAGGGGGAGCGCCACCGCCGCGGCGAGCGCAAACAACGCGAAGGCGTTCAGGTATCCGCCCATGGACGCTTGGCGTTGAAGCTCCTCGCTCAGGGCCGCGAGACCTTCGGTGGTGTCCAGCGTCCAGCCGCCCGCCAGCCCTGGGCTATTCAGCGTCTCGTTCATCGGCGAGACCATGGCACGCAGCCCGTCATAGTTTTCCGCCGTCGAGCGCAGGAGTACCAGGATACTCAGGGAGATGAACAAACTACTGCCGAAGTTACGCATCAAATTAAAAACCGCCGAGGCTTGCACCACCAGTTGCGTGGGCAGGGTTGAAAATGCCAGGACGGTCATGGGCGTGTAGGCGAGCCCAAAACCAAATCCTTGCACCGCGTTCGTCCAGAAGACATCGAAGGCGGTCAGATTGATATTGAGCAGGGACATTTGCCACCCGGCCCACGCTTGCAGCACCAGGCCCACGGCGAGGGCGAGCCGGGCACTGTAACGAGTGAAGGGGACGACGATCATGAAACTGAAAAAATTGCCGATACCGCGCGCGGAGAGCAGATAGCCCACCGTCGCGTCGGGGAAGTGGCGCAAGTCTTGGAGCAACGATGGAAATAGCACGATGGGCGTATAGCTCATGGCGCCCATAATGAATGCCATGGCAATGCCCACGCTGAAATTCCAATCCCTGAACATGCGCGGGCTCAAGAAAGGTGTGCGCGAATAGGCCGTGTGCGCAATGAACACGCAAGCACCCGCCAGGGCCAGCGCCGCCTCGGTGGTGATCTCGAAGGATTCGAACCAATCCAAGCGGTGGCCGCGATCGAGCATGAGTTGCGCGCTGCTCATGCATAACGCCAGCGCGATGAAACCGATTGTGCCCAAGCGTCCGGAAGTTCCGCGATCCTGGTCGCGCAACGCCACGACCGCGAGAACCGCCGTCAGGGCGCTGACGGGTGCCATCGCCAAAAACGCCCAACGCCAATTGAGGGATTCGGCGATCCACCCGCCAAGGACCGGCCCCAGCACGGGCCCCATGACCGCACCCACGCCCCACAGCATCAAGACCAAGGGATGCATCCGGCGCGGAAACGTGGCGAGCAACATCCCTTGCCCAAGGGGCATGAGGGGCGCACCGAAGAGCCCCTGTGCCACTCGCGCAACCAGCAAGACTTCCAGGGAGCCCGCCAACCCGCAGGCGATCGAGGAGACGGTAAAGCCCACTAGCGCGCTGACCATGAAGCGGCGCCAGCCCAGGCGGCCGGCGACCCATCCGGTTAAAGGCGTGGCAACCGCCGCGGCGGCGAGAAACACGGTAACGATCCAGGCGGCCTGGTCGTGGGTCACGGATAACGCACCACGCACTTGCGGTAGCACGATGTTGGTCGCGGTGATCGCCACACCGAAGGTGAGGGTCGATATCTGCACCAGGACCAAGATCAACCACCGGCGCGGATTAATACCCGAATTGGGGTCTTCGCCGCGATCTTGCCGCACGACGGCGTCCTCCGCGCTACTCATCGGTAGCACTGGCAAGCGGCGCAGGTTGGACAAGTCGCATTGAGCAGCGGGTCAGGTTCGGTTTGGCGGCATTAAACCACCATTCCCCGGATCTCCTGGCCGCGGCTACGGCGTAAACTTAGGGCACCAGAATCCCCACCACATGCCGTTATCATCGCGTAGTCTTCCACCGAAAAAAGAGTGCCATGCCCCAAATCGCAGCGGAGATCTTCAAGGCCTACGATATTCGAGGTGTCGTAGGTAAGTCCCTTACCAATTCCGCCGCGTCGCTGATCGGGCGAGCCTTGGGCAGCGAAGGCCGCGCAAGAGGCGTGACCAAGATCGCCGTGGGCCGCGATGGCCGCCTCTCGGGCCCGGAGTTGGTGCAATCCCTGAGCCAAGGCATTCGCGAGGCCGGCGTGGACGTCGTGGACGCCGGCATGCTCGCCACACCCATGCTCTACTTCGCCACTCATCACCTGGGAACAGGTTCTGGCGTGATGGTCACGGGGAGCCACAATCCGCCCGATTACAACGGCTTCAAGATGGTGCTGGCGGGCGAAACCCTCTCGGGGGAAACGATCCAGAAATTGCGCCGGCGCATCGAGAACAACGAGTTTTCCAGCGGAACGGGCACCCAGAGTACGGCGAACGTCAACCAAGCCTACCTGGACCGCATCGCCTCGGATATCCGCCTGGCCCGCCCGATGAAAATCATCGTGGATTGCGGCAACGGCGTGCCCGGTGCCTTTGCCCCGGCGCTCTACCGTGCCCTGGGTTGCGAGGTGCGCGAAATGTATTGCGAGGTCGATGGCCATTTTCCCAATCACCATCCAGACCCTTCGCAGCCCGAGAATCTGCGCGATCTCATCGCTGCCTTGAAGCAAGGGCCCGAGGAAATCGGCCTTGCCTTCGACGGCGACGGGGACCGCCTGGGAGTCGTCACCAAGGCGGGAACCATCATCTATCCCGACCGGCAATTGATGCTCTTCGCCGCCGACGTCCTCTCGCGCAACCCCGGCGCCCAGATCATCTTCGACGTGAAATCCACGCGCAATTTGTTCCCGTGGATTCGCCAGCATGGCGGCGTACCCCTGCTGTGGAAAACCGGGCACTCCTTGATCAAGGCCAAGATGAAGGAAACCGGCGCACTGCTGGCGGGGGAAATGAGCGGCCACGTGTTTTTCAAGGAGCGCTGGTACGGATTCGACGACGGTCTTTACGCGGGCGCGCGCCTGCTGGAAATCTTGAGCCGCTGCACGGACACCGGCGCGGAGTTCGCCAAGCTGCCGGACTCGGTGAATACGCCCGAATTGCAGATCAAACTGCAAGAAGGCGAGAATCATCGTATGATTGAGCAGTTGCAGCGCAGCGCCACTTTCAACGGCGCGCAAGAGGTGATCACCATCGACGGTCTGAGAGTGGAATACTCCGACGGTTTTGGCTTGGCGAGGGCATCGAATACGACACCGGTGATCGTGTTGCGCTTCGAAGCGGACAACGCATCTGCCCTCAAGCGCATTCAAGAGGATTTTCGGCGCGTGCTGGGCACGGCGAAGTCCGGTCTTGAGCTTCCCTTCTGATGACCCAAGCCGCTCCGAGCCCCGCCCAGGAATTGTTCCTCGGGCGCCAGCCGATCCTGGACCGGAAGGAAAACCTCGCGGGCTTCGAACTGCTGTTTCGCTCCAGCCAAAAAAATGGAGCGGTCTTCGACGACGACGTGTCGGCTTCCGCCACCGTCATCAATCACGCCTTCACGGAACTCGGTATCGAGCATGTCCTGGGCAAGCACCGGGGATTCATCAACCTGTCCGCGCCCTTGCTGATGAGCGACGTCATCGAACTCCTGCCCAAGGACAAGGTGGTGCTGGAGATTTTGGAAACCGTCAAGGTGACGCCGCAAGTCATCGAACGCTGCGCGCAATTGAAGAAGATGGGGTTCATGTTAGCCCTGGACGATTTCATCGGGCAGGAGGAGGAATTTCGCGATCTCTTCGCCATCGTGGATATCGTGAAGGTGGACGTGGGAGCGCTCGACGAAAAGACACTCGCCTCCACCACCGCGATCCTCAAGCGCTTCAAGGTCAAGCTACTCGCGGAGAAAGTGGACCGGCGCGAGCAGGTGGATCAATGCATGGCCTTGGGCTACGAGCTGTTTCAAGGCTACTACTTCGCCAGGCCCTCCATCATCACGGGAAAACGCCTTGGGCACGCGGAGGCCGCTCTGGTGCGCCTGCTAAGCCTGGTGCTCTCCGATGCGCCCAACGACGAGATCGAGACGGCCTTCAAGCACAACCCCGATTTGTCCATGCAGTTGCTCAAAGTGGTCAACTCCGTGGGCTCGGGGGTGAGCACGAAAATCAACTCCCTGAAGCACGCCCTCACCGTGCTTGGCAGGCGCCAGTTGCAGCGCTGGCTGCAAATACTGATGTTCTCCCTGGGTGGTGCTGCCGGCGCGGAATTTCCCAGCCCCTTATTGATCCTCGCGGCCACGCGCGGAAAGTTGATGGAGCTGATCGCGGAAAATCTACGCGCCAACGACCAGCGCTTTCAGGACCAAGCCTTCATTACGGGCATTCTGTCCTTGGTCAGCGCGCTGCTGGGAATGCCGCTGGCGGAGATTCTCGAATCCTTTCCCTTGGAAGAGGAAGTCAAGGCCGCGCTGCTTCAGCGCGAAGGCACCCTCGGGGCAATGCTCACCTTGATGGAAGCCCTGGAGGAGTCGGAATTCGGGACCATTCAAAAGGCGCTGGTTCCACTCCCGGAACTGGGCCACGGGGAGATGCTGGGCTTGCAAGTCGATGCCATGGGCTGGGCCAACTCCATCGGCGAGACGAAGTGAAATTCCACGAAGAGAATCTCACCACAGAGGCACAGAGACACAGAGAAAACACCGGGTGTGGGTCTTCCTCTGTGCCTCTGTGCCTCTGTGGTAATAGCTTTTTTAGTTAGCTGAACCGGCCCCTGGCTCGGGATGGCGGTGAAACACGTCCAGGATCGCCGGCAAGTTTTGAAAAAACAACTCGACGAGGGCGGGATCGAAGCGTTTTCCCGAATGCTCTCGCAGGTAAGCGAGTGAGTCCTCCAAGCTCCAAGCCTTCTTGTAGGGCCGCACAGTGGTGAGGGCATCGAACACATCGGTAAGCGTCACGACGCGCGCGGCGAAGGGGATGGCCACGTTGGAGATGCCGCGCGGATAACCGCTACCGTCCCAGCACTCGTGGTGGCTTAGCGCCACTTGCCGCGCCATCTCCAATAACTCCGAATTGCCGCCGGCAAGAATGGAAGCACCGATGGTGGTGTGCGTCTTCATGACTTCCCACTCCTGCGCATCGAGTTTTTCGCGCTTGCCAAGTATCGCGTCCGGAATTCCGATCTTGCCGATGTCGTGCATGGGGGCGGCGTTGAGCAAGGTTTCGCAAAAACTCTCCGGCATGCCGGCGGCGCGCGCGAGAATCTCGGCGTACTGGCTCATGCGCAATATGTGCAATCCGGTTTCGTTATCCCGGTACTCCACTGCCCGCCCGAGGCGGCGAACGATATCTAGGCGGCTATCGTGCAGCTCGCGCGTGCGCTCCTGCACTTTCCTCTCGAGATTTTTATTTTGATCCCTGATCTGCTCGTGCAATAAGCGCACTTCGAGCATGTTGCGAACACGCGTGACGAGTTCCATGCGGTCGAAGGGCTTGCTCAAAAAATCCCTCGCGCCGCAACGCAATGCCCGCAACTTGGTCGCCGAATCATCCAACGCCGTGAGCACCAGGATCGGTAAGTAGCCACCCTCCTCGGCCGCGCGCAGCCGGTCCATCACTTCGAAGCCGTCCATGTGCGGCATGTTCAAGTCCAGCAAGACCAGATCGAAGCGCTCGCGCCGGTAGGCGTCCTCCACTTCGCGCGGATCGGAAAACATGGAGACGGACATGTACCCCTCGGCGTTCAGAATGCGCTTCGCCAGCAGAAGATTCGCTTGCTGGTCATCGACCACCATGATGTTCGCGGAGGTGAGTGCTGGATCGGGTACAAGAATACCCTCTTGAGCCTGCGGCACCGGCTTCATGGGACAGGAAACACGCGCGAAGGCGTCACCCTGGCAATCTCGGGCGCATAGGAAAGCTCGATCCAGAAGACGCTACCGGCGCCCGGAGTGCTACGCACGCCAATGCGCCCGCCCATCAGTTCCACCAGCCGCTTGGATAGCGCCAGCCCGATGCCGGTGCCATCGATGCCGCTCGCCTCCAAGCCGAGGCGGTTGAAGGGCTGAAATAGCGAGCCGAGTTTCTCCGGCGCGATCCCGTGGCCGGTGTCCTCCACTTCGATTCGAACCCGGTGTTCTCCTTGCTCCAATGCGCGCAGGTTCACGCTACCGCCATCGCGGTTGTACTTGATCGCATTGGTGAGCAAATTGAGCAACGCTTGGCGCAGGCGCTTGGGATCGGCCATTACGGGAGGAAGCGAGAGCGCATCCTCGTCCACGCTAATGGAGATGCCATGCTGCCGCGACATCGTTTCGCTCATACCCACCACCTCCAAGAAGATATTCTCGAAATGGACCGGCTCCAGGGATACCTCAATGCGGTCAGATTCGATTCTCGATAGATCCAGTACGTCGTTGACCATATCCAGCAGATGTTTCCCCGCCATGTGAATCTGCTCCGCGCATTGCCTCTGGTCGTCCGTCAAAGGCCCATTGGCGCCCACGGTAAAAAGCTCGGAAAAGCCCAGGATGGCATTGAGCGGCGTGCGCAGCTCGTGGCTCATGCGGGACAAAAATTCGCTCTTCGCGCGATTGGCTCGGTCCGCCGCCTCCTTCGCACTGCGCAGCTCCGCCTGGGTTTTCCGCGAATCGCTGATATCCACCACCGCGAATAATTTTTCTCCGGCGGAGTTCTTTGCATCGATGGCCACGCCTTGCAACAGGCCCCAGAATTTGCTGCCGTCCTTACGCCGGTATTGAATTTCGCCGCGCATCATTTTGCCGCTCTCGGCCTGCTCGTAGCCCTGCCGGCCAATCCACGCCCAATCTTCCTCGCTTGCACACAGATCCCGGGTCCGCATCCCCGCCATTTCCATCCGGCCGTAACCGAACATGCGCTCCATGGTCTCGTTGGCACGCAGAATCAAGCGGCCCGCGCTCACGATGAAAATACCCGCGGGCGAACTGCTTAACAAGGCATTTTGCTCCAGCAACGTTGCGCGTAACTGGGCTTCGACCTGTTTGAGATCGTCGATGTCGGCGTTGATGCCCGTGATACGTAGGATGTGCCCATTGGGGGCTCGCTCCGTCACCGTGCCGTAGCTCAGGATCCATTTCCACCCGCCGTCCGCCATGCGCACACGGTGTTCCACGCGGTAATCCTGGCCTGGTCCCTTGAGGACGCCAAGGCGGGCAAGGCCAATACGCTCGTGATCCTCTGGATGCGCAAAGTGGAATAATTCCTTGACGGGTATTTCGCTCGCTTGCGGGGGCCTGCCCAGCATGGCGTTCCATTCCTTGCTGAGATAGACCTTTCCCGCGCGTTCGTCCCAATCCCACACGGCGAGCTTCGATCCCGATAGGGCCAGCGCAAGGCGCTCGCGTGCCAGGGCAAGATCCGCCTCCATCCGCTTGCGGCGGCTGATATCCTTGCCCACGCCGAAGTACCCGGTAAAGCGCCCGTCCTTGTCGAATTTCGGGTCCCCGCTCACCGAGTACCACAGTGGCGAGCCATCCAAGGCATAGCGGCCAAACTCGAAGTCGCGGAAGGGTCTATGTTCGCGCAGCAACCGCCGGTGTGACTCCCACTCTTGCGGGCTGACGCCAAGGGAATCCAACTCCCAGCGCGTGTATCCAATGGGTATCTGAAAGCCAGGATCGGCACCCGTATGGATTTCGGTAAAGCGAAAATCCACGTCCTGCTCCCAATACCAGTCGGAGGACATGGCGGTGAGTGCCTTGAACCGATGCACGCTCTCAGCCAGGGCGCGCTCGATGCCTTTTTCCTCGGTGACATCGCGCAAGGCCACGATCATGCGCTGCGCCCGGCCATCCGGGCCTGGAATCATCACCTGGTGCGAGTGGATCCATAGCACCGTGCCGTCGGTGCGGATCAGCCGGTAATCTTCCATGACCCCTTGCGCCGTTTCCACTGCGCGATCACGCATGGCAAGAAACTTGGCCCGGTCCTCGGGATGGACTTGGTCCTTAAATAAAGGGTATTTAGCGCCAGCGGGCAAGGGGCCACGCAGCCACTCGGGAGAGTCCGAGAAGTGCAATTCGTCTTTTTCGATGTCCCAATCCAGCACGATGATACGCGCCGCGCGTTGCGCGATTTGCAACCGTTCGGTCTGGCGCCGCAATTCCTCCTCGGCGCGCTTGCGCTCTGTAACATCGAGGATGAGGCCTTCCCATGTGGTTCCGCCATCAGGTGCACGGCTAGGCTTGGCAAGAGATTGAATCCATCGCAAGCCACCGTTCACGGCGCGGTAACGGACTTCTACATCGAGGGTGGCTAAGTGCTCCGAAGAGTGCTTGGCCGCCTGCTTCCAGCGCGGCATGTCCTCGGGAATGATGCATTCGAAAATCTTGCGCGGTGCCGCCTTGATGCTCTCCGCGGACAAACCGCTCAGGGCCACGATACTGCCACTCAGATAATCGCAGCGCAATTGCCCGGAAGCCATGCGCGTCAGCTGGTAAACGGCACCGCCGGGCAAATTCTCGCCGGTGGCGTGTAGCACCGCTTCGCGTTTGCGCAAGGAACTTCCGGTAGCCCGGCTTTGCGTCACATCTCGGAAAATTCCCCGCGTTGCCACCACGGACTTTCCTTCCTGGCGGCAATTCACACGCCCCTCTACAACGACTTCGCGGCCATCCTTGGCGGCGAATACCACCTCGAAAAGACCCACGTCCTCGCCGGCAATGAGGCGTTGAAATATCTGTTCGCAGTGCGCCCGGCAATCTGGATGAATGACATCGAAGACCTTTAGCCCCGAAACCTCGGCGTGGCCGTACCCCAAGGTATCGAGCCACGCGCGATTGACGTAAAGAAACTTGCCTTCCGGCGATACGCTCTGGATCAGATCGCTGCAGTGATCCAGCAGATCGTAGGGAATATTCTCACTGTGGGCATCCGTCGCACGGCCATGACCAGGGGAGGACATAACCGGTCAGCCGATTTTTTGGCGCACCCAGGCCTCGACACTGCCCAAGGCTTGCGGAAGCTTGGCCGCATCCGTACCACCAGCTTGCGCCATGTCGGGCCGCCCGCCACCCTTGCCC
>JBJXGQ010000277.1:0-5166 GCA_046160525.1 Burkholderiales bacterium | reverse complement strand
TATCCCGCACGTCGATAGACCAAACTTATAAGAGGCGACCTACCGTGGCAACCGCAAAAAGCATCACCATTCGTCTTGGCCGTCCGGCCGACGCCCAAGAACTGGCGCGCATGTCCCGCGACTTGATAGAACATGGCTTGGGCTGGACCTGGACCCCAGGGCGTGTCCTGCGCGAAATCTGCAACCGCGAAACAGTCACCGCCATCGCCTGCGAAGGCCAGCGCATCGTTGCCTTTGCCATCATGTATTTCGGCGACGAGGATGCCCATCTGAACCTGCTGGCGGTGAAGCCTGAATTTCAGGGCAAGGGGGTAGGCCGCCGCTTGATGGATTGGCTACAAAGTTCTTGCTTGACCGCCGGTATAAAGAATGTGGCCCTGGAACTGCGCTCCACCAATCACGCCGCCCGCCTGTTCTACCGCCGGGTGGGTTTCCGTGAAGTGGGCCAAGTGCCTTTTTACTATGCCGAGCGCGAGGCCGCGGTGAAGATGTCCCTTGGGCTTGGGGTCAAGCCCACGGAAACCAAGGACGGAGATTCGTCGAGGCTTTAACGCCTAAGGGTAAAGCCCCCTTTCCACGTGCGCCTGCAACACCCTCTCGCAGGCCACGACGAAAGCGGCGGTGCGCAAGGTGATTTTGTGGTGTTCCGCCGTTTCCCAGATGCGCTTGAAGGCGCCGATCAGAATTTTGTCCAGCTTCATGTTGATCTCGTCCTCCGTCCAGAAGAACGAGCTGAAGTCCTGCACCCACTCGAAGTAGGAGACTGTCACCCCTCCGGCGTTGGCGATGACGTCCGGCACCACCAGAATGCCCCGGTCCGCCAAGACCAAGTCCGCATCGGGTAGGGTGGGGCCGTTGGCCCCTTCCAGGATGAGGCGCGTCTTGAGTTTGGAGGCCCTCTCGGCTGTGATCTGGCCTTCGATGGCGGCGGGGATGAGGACATCGCTTTCCACCTTCCAGAACTGATCGTCGGAGATCTGATCGCCATTCTTGAATTGCGCGATGCCCCCGTGAGCGCGCAAGTTAGCCATGAGATCGGCAATGTCCAGGCCTTCCGGGTTGAACACAGTGCCGGAATGATCCTGCACCGCCACGATCCTCGATCCGTAGCCCGCGAATAGCTCTGCCGCCGCCGACCCCACGTTGCCGAAGCCTTGGATGGCTACCCGGGCACCCTCCAGATCAAGGTTGATTCGCCGCGCGGCATCGCGCCCGATCACGAACACCCCCCGGCCAGTAGCCTTTACCCGCCCCAGGGATCCGCCCAACTGGATGGGCTTGCCCGTGACCACCCCAGTGGCGGCAGCACCGATATTCATGGAATAGGTGTCCATCATCCAGGCCATGATCTGCGCATCGGTGTTCATGTCCGGCGCGGGAATGTCCTTGTCCGGTCCTATCAGCATGCCGATCTCGCTGGTGTAGCGGCGGGTGACCCGCTCGATCTCCTTCCTTGAGTACTTGCTTGGGTCGATACGAACCCCTCCCTTGGCCCCGCCAAAGGGCAGGTTCACCGCCGCGTTCTTGATGGTCATCCATGCGGCCAGGGCCATCACTTCTTCCAGGGTCACATCTGGGTGGTAACGTACACCGCCCTTTCCAGGCCCGCGGGCCAAGTTGTGCTGGACGCGATAGCCCTCGAAGTGCACCAGCTCGCCACTGTCCAGCTCCACTGGGATGTCCACGATCAAGGAGCGCTTGGGACAGCGCAACGTGTCCGCCAGATTGGCGAGGGGCCCCAGGTAAGGCACTACGCGTTCGATTTGCTCCAGATAGGTGCCCCAGGGGCTGTGGGGAGTGGGGGAGATGTAGGAAAGATCGGACATGGCGGCCTCGCGGATCGGCGGAAGCTCTATTGTGCAGCGGGAATTATCGCAATGGTGGATTGGCGCGCGCGCTTGCTTTGCGTACGATACCGCCCATGCCAGCCGCCAATCCATTGATCATTGATGAATCCGAAATCGAGTGTGTTGCGATTCGGGCGCAGGGGGCGGGCGGGCAGAACGTCAATAAGGTGGCGAGCGCGATCCAATTGCGTTTCGACATCGTTGCGTCCAGTCTTCCGGAAGATGTTAAGCAAAGACTCCTTGCGCTACGTGACAAGCGCATCACGCACGAGGGGGTACTGGTGCTGCGGGCACAACGCCACCGCACTCAGGAAATGAACCGGCTGGACGCTCTGACTCGCCTGCACGAGGTGGTCAACAGCGTCGCTGTGCCCCCAAGGGTGCGCCGTGCGACCAAACCAACCTTTGGTTCCCGGCAACGCCGGTTGGCGGTGAAGGCCCAGCGCGCGCAAACCAAGGCGCTACGCGGACGGGTACTCGACTGAGGCAGCGGCGGTTCGCCCTTACTTCGCGTTTCGCTGCCGGTTCTTGTCCCGCAGAAACTCGACAATCTTCCAAATCTCTTCGGGCTTTAACTGATCCGCGAAGGGCGCCATGACGGTGCCGCGGCGGCCTTTGGCGATGGCGTTGAAGATCATGCTGTCGGTGGGCAGGTAAATCCACTCGTCGTCGGTGAGATCCGGACCGACGGCACCTTCGGCCTCGTGCCCATGACAGGCATAGCAGCCCGTTTTGAGAAAGAGCTTCTTGCCCTCGATCGCCGCGGCGGGATCGCCGCCAAAGGGATTCTTGATCTCCTCGGCGGCGAAAACGTCAACCAGACCGCCATTCAATAGCAACGCCAGCGCGAATACGCTGGCGTATCCAACACCGTATATAGGCATGTTGTTATTCACGATGAAGCGGCGGCAAAGCCGCCGTTTCTGCTTAGTCGTCGAACAATCCAAACACCGTTACGTGACCGCCCTTGCGGCTATCTTTGAGTTGGGGTGCGCCACCGCCGCCGATGGTGGCCCAGCCGGTCCATCCGCCGTAGCCCGAGGGCACGGCAATGTATTGCTTGCCGCCAATCGAGTAGCTGACGGGGCTGCCGACGATTCCCGAACCGGTCTGGTAGGACCACAGTTCCTTTCCGGTGTCCTGGTCGTAAGCTTTGAACTCCCCTTCGGGCGTGCCCGCGAAAACTAGCCCGCCACCCGTTGTCATGACACCGCTCATGAAGGGAGAGGGCGCTTTCACGGTCCATTTCTTCTCGCCATTCTTGGCGTCGAAAGCCACTAACTGGCCATGGCCCTTGTTCCACTTGATGCTGCCGATACCCCAATGCGGTTTGCCCTCTGCACGCTCGCCCTTGGCACTCTTGATGTCCGTGCAAATTTCGCGGCTGGGGATGAAAACCATCTGCTTATCGGGACTATAGGCCATGGGGTTCCACCACTTGCCGCCTTCGGAGGCGGGGCAGATGTCCTTCGCTTCGTAGGTGTAACTGGGCACCTTCTCCGGATTGACGATGGGGCGGCCTTCCGGTGTGAAGCCGGTGGACCAGTTCACCTTGGAAATCTCCTTGCCGTAGACGAATTTTCCGTTCGTGCGATCGATGCTGTAGAGGTAACCATTGCGATCGCCGTGTAGCCATACCTTCTTGCCGCCTAGATCGGCCAGGATGTGCTCGTTCACACCATCGAAGTCCCACACGTCGAAAGGTGTGTATTGGAAGTGGAATTTGATGGCGCCGGTATCCGCGTCCAAGGCCAGGGTGGAGTTGGAGTAGAGGTTGTCGCCTTCGCGCCCCACGCCGTCCCAGTCCGGATTGGGATTTCCGGTGCCCCAGTAGACGGTGTTCAGCGCGGGATCGTAGGAACCCGTAATCCACGCGGACGCGCCGCCGTATTTGAGGTTGTCGGGATCGCTGCCCCACGTGTCGGAGCCCGGCTCCCCCGGTGCCGGAACGGTGTAGCGCCGCCATGCTTGCTTGCCCGTATTGGCGTCGAGGGCTTCGATGAACAGCCGTGTCGGATATTCCGCGCCAGACATCCCGACAAGGACCTTGCCTTTCACCACTAGAGGAGCCACTGTCATGGTGTAGGCGTTTTTGTGGTCGCCTAGCGTGACGTCCCAAACTTTCTTGCCGGTCTTCATGTCGAGCGCCACCACGTGGGCGTCAGGGGTGCTGACAAACACTTTGTCGCCGTACAAGGCCGCCCCCCGGTTGCCGATATCGCAGCACATGGTCTTGCCGATATCCTCCGGCAATGGATGGTTGTATTGCCAGATCATGGTGCCGGACTTCGCATCCACCGCGAAGGTACGCCCGTGGGACGAAGTGACGTACATCACGCCGTTATGCACCAAGGGCGTGGTGTTCTGCGCATCGAGCACGCCGAAAGAAAAGGACCACTTGGGCACAAGCCGCTTGACGTTCTTGGCGTTCACTTGCTTCAACGGACTGTGGCGTGTACTCATGTAGTCTCGACCCACCATGCGCCAGTTGTCGGTGTCTTTGTGGGCGTTGAGCAACATGTCGTCCGTCACGCCCTGCGCGAGGGCCGCGCCCGTGACCAAGGGTAATGCGGCTAACATCAGTGATGCGCAGCCGTATTTCCGGTATGACCGCTTCGTATTCATTTTTCTATCTCCTCCGAAAAGAATTGAACATGCGTGATTGCAAGGACTTCCTCAAGGCGCAAGCATAAAGCTCTACAGTTTGTTCTCGGGGCCGGCGCGGGATGAGACTAACCGAAGATGCGGGGGATTGGGAATACGCAGCCGTACCCCCGGCGCTGTTCGCGCAAGAAGTAGGTTACTCTTGAATTATCGATACTTGGGGAGCGTCCCATGCGGTGGCGAAATATTTTGCCCTTGAGCGGGATCTTCCTGGCGTGGGCGGCATGGGCCGCGGAGAACTGGGTCGAGGTGGGCGCCGATCCCCAGGGTAAATATTATGTCGATGCCAACTCCTTGCAAGTGGATGGCGAGACCACACGCTTTCGCAAGAAAGGCATATACAACTTCATGATGCTGGAGACCTTCGGCGAGAAGAAGGTTTCCTTTCGCGAGAGTGTCGGCACCATCGAGATCGATTGCGCGCGCAGAATCCACCGCATGGTTCAGATGGATATCGTGGACCCGGACGGGAAAGTTCAGTGGGCCACGGGAAAGATGAACCGAATGTGGGAAGACATTCCCCCGGATTCCCTGGCCAATGAAACGCACGCCTATGTGTGCCGGGGAATGACGAGTTCTTGAGGGCGCCTCTAAAAATTCCCATAATGGGCCGATCTCGAACCTGCGGTGCTCAATGTACTCCTCGTACACCTGC
>JBJXGQ010000276.1:0-10436 GCA_046160525.1 Burkholderiales bacterium | reverse complement strand
GCAATGGAATCAGGGCACGAGTGAGGGGCGAGACCAACCGCCACAACTTACCGCCCCACGCTTCGATTCTGGCCATAGGTTTACGCCACCCGAGAAGGTAGCATCCCACCATGAGCAACAAAAAATTGGCCACCACATAGACGCCAATCTGAATGGGCATCCACTTCTCGAACATCACCGCCATTCCACCCAGACTCCCCGCGATGACGCCGAGAGCACCGTAACTGAGAATGCGCCCAGCGTGAAGTGCTGCTCGCAGTTGTCCCGCGTTGCCACCCGCCGAGAGGGCTCCGAAGAGTCCGCCGCACATCCCCACGCAATGCAGCCCGCCCAGCAATCCCGCCAGGAAGACGCTGAGCGCGAGGCTTGTACTCACCGCGTCTGCAACCATTTCGTCAACAGGCTCGATGCCGCGGTCACCAGCCAAAAGCTAAAAAACCCCACGGAGTAGACCGCCATGCGCCCGGCTTCGATGGGCTCGCCCAGAAAGTGCATTTCCATGGGATCGAAGACCGTGAAGAAGATGCCCTCCGCCACTCCAGCAACGATGAAGGACGGCCAGAGAATTTCAATTGCGCTTCGCATGGCTTCCCTGCTCCGCCTCCCACTCGCCCGCCACGCGCCAAGTACCGCCATCATCCTCGATATGAAAATACCACTTCGAGGAACTGGCAAGGCCCGCGCGAGCCAAGGGGCCCTCATAGATACCTTGCTCTCGCCGGGCGATCCGCATCTCGTGATCATGCTGGGCTTGGGTGGGATGGATCAGGCGCAAGCGAAGCTCTTCGGGCAACTGGCCCATTGCGCGCAATTGGACACGCACTGTCTGTCTCGAAGGAAAAGACAATTGCGCCTCATATCCAAGAAGCCGGGCCTTTTGCTCGCGCTCGATCACGCGATTGATGCCCAGGCCTTCCTTGTAGTAATTGCCAGCCACCAAGGAATTCTCGCTCTGGAGCGCCAGCGCGTAGGTGACGATGCCGGCGGCAATCGCGGCGAAAGGACCGGCCATGAGAATCCAAGGCCAGGGTTCGCGGTACCACGGCTCAGAGCGCACAGGTAAGGATTGGGGTATGGGCATCGTCATCTCCTAGGGAATCACAAAACTCGCTTTCTCCACGATGACGATGGGCGCATCCTGCGCGGAAGCGTCCACCGTTTCCACCGTGAACTCGATCCGGTTGGATCCGCTCTTGCCACTGGCAACCGGTGCCTCGACTCGCACCGGCACGACCCGCGTGGAGGCGGGGCCCACGCGGATGGGCTGCGATTCGCTTTCCAGTTCGATGCCGTTAAGCCCCGCCACCCGCACACGGAATTCGTGCGGGAGCTCTTCGGTGTTCATGATTCTCAGGCGGTAGACGTTCTCCGCGCGCGTCATTTCATGGCCTACATTGCCCCGGTCCCGGATGACGTTGACCTTCACCGGAACCCGCTCGTGCAGGCTGACCACCGCTGCCGAGATAATGGCCACGAGAATTCCTGCATAGACCAGTATTCTTGGCCGGATCATGTGGCGCACGATGTCCTTGTGAGAGTACTTGCGTTTCAGAGCGTTCTCGGTGGAGTAGCGAATCAAGCCCGAGGGATAGTTCATCTTGGCCATTACCTGGTTGCAACCGTCGATGCAAGCGCCGCAACCGATGCATTCGTACTGCATGCCGTTGCGGATGTCGATGCCGGTGGGACATACCTGCACGCAGATTCCGCAATCCACGCAGTCTCCCAGCCCCTTCGTTTTCGGATCCACTTTGCGCCCGCGCGACCCGCGCGGTTCTCCGCGCTCCTTGTCGTAGGTGATGACCAGCGTATCCGGATCGAACATGACGCCTTGGAAGCGCGCGTAGGGACACATGTACTTGCAGACCTGTTCGCGCAACCAGCCGGCGTTGCCGTAGGTGGCGAAGCCGTAGAACAACACCCAGAAAGTTTCCCATGGCCCCAAGCTCAGCATCATCACTTCCGCGGCAAGCGTATGGATGGGTGTGAAATAGCCCACGAAGGTGAACCCCGTCCACAGGGATAACGCTATCCACAACGCATGCTTGGTGAATTTGAGCCGGAGCTTTCGCGCGCTCGGCCCGCCCTGGTCGAGTTTCATGCGCGCCGTGCGATCCCCTTCGACCTTGCGCTCGATCCACAGAAAGATCTCCGTATAGACGGTTTGCGGGCAAGCGTAACCGCACCACAGGCGCCCGGCCACCGCGGTGAACAAGAAGAGCGCGTAGGCGCTGATAATCAACAGCACGGTGAGGTAAACGATGTCCTGCGGCCAGAACACGAGGCCGAAGATGTAGAACTTGCGATTCGCCAGATCGAACAACACGGCCTGCCGTTCGTTCCAAACCAACCACGGGGCACCGTAGAAGACGATTTGCGTCAGCCATACGAAGACCCAGCGCCACAGGGCGAAAGGGCCGGTGACGGCGCGCGGGTAGATCTTCTTACGTATTTCATAGAGGCCCTCCTCGATGGAGGGCGGTGAGGCGTGAGGCGCGAGCCGTGAGGCGTTCGGTACCGCGGCGACTCCCTCCTCACTCCTCACCCCTCACTCCTCACTTGTTGGCCGAAAGTCCGTAGATGTAGGCGGCCACCAGGTGCGTCTTGGACTCGCCGAGGAACCCGCCCCATGCGGGCATCTTGCCACTGCGCCCGCCGGCCACGGTCTTGATGATGCTGCTCTCCCCTCCTCCATAGAGCCAGGTCTTGTCGCTGAGATTGGGAGCACCGAGGGCCGGATTGCCTTTACCTTCTGGGCCATGACACGCGGCGCAATTCGCCTGATAGAGCGGTTGCCCGCGCCCCGAGCGCAGCGTATCGTGCGTCAGCCCCGAGAGGGACATGACATAGTGGGCAACATCGCGCACACCTTGTTCGCCCAACACGCTGCCCAAGGGCGGCATGATGCCCTGCCGGCCGCTGGCGATGCTGGCTTTGATTTGTTCGGGTTCGCCACCGTAGAGCCAATCGCCATCCGCCAAGTTGGGAAAGCCTTGGCCGCCGCGTGCATCGGAGGCATGGCACTGCGCGCAGTGATTGAGGAACAAGCGCTGGCCGATTTCCTTCGCGGCGGGATCGGCCGCCACCGCCTTCACGTCCATGGCCGCATACATGTCGTATAAGGGCTCGAACTTCTGTTTGGCGCGGGCCTGCTCGCCCTCGAACTGTCCGGTTGAAGTCCAGCCCTTGATCCCGGCGAAGGTTCCCAATCCAGGGTATAGCACCAGATACGCAATGCTGAACACGATGGTGATGTAGAACAGCCACATCCACCAGCGCGGCAAGGGGTTGTTGTATTCCTCCAGATTCTCGTCCCACACGTGCCCGACGAGATCCGCTTTGCTTCCAGGTGACAAGCGCTGGGTCGTCATCACCTTGAGCAAGACCGCGCAGGCGGCGATGCTCACGATGGTGATGATGGCGATGTAGAGACTCCAAAAATCGCTGGTGAAATCGCTCATGGCGCGCTCCTTTGCGCCATGCTACGGGTGCCCTCATCGTCATCCAGAATGTAGCGCCCGATGCCGTCGAAAACCCCGCGGCGCTTGGGCGCATAAGCCCACCCCACCACTCCCAGAAACAACAAGAAGCTAAGCACCATCACAGCAATACGAATCTCATTGACTTCCATGGCTAGCGCACCCCCTTCAATGACGTTCCCAATTCCTGCAAATAAGCGATAAGCGCATCGGCCTCGGTCTTGCCCTTGACTGCATCGCGTGCCTTGGCGATTTGCTCGTCCGTGTAAGGCACACCGATGGAGCGCAATGCACGCATCTTGGCTTCGACACCGGCATCATCCGCCGGGCTTTTTTCGAGCCAGGGATAGCCGGGCATGTTGGACTCCGGCACCACGTCGCGCGGATTGTTCAGATGCAAAAGATGCCACTCGTCGCTGTAGCGGCCTCCCACCCGGTGCAGGTCCGGCCCCGTGCGTTTGCTGCCCCATTGAAAGGGGTGGTCGTACACGAACTCGCCCGCAACGGAGTAGTGGCCGTAGCGCTCCGTTTCCGCGCGGAAGGGGCGGATCATCTGCGAGTGGCAGTTGTAACAACCCTCCCTCACGTAGATATCCCGGCCGGTGAGTTGCAGCGGGCCATAGGGTTGCAGGCCCTTCACGGGCTCGGTGGTGGAGCGCTGAAAGAACAACGGCACGATCTCCACAAAACCCGCCACGCTCACCACCAGGATGATCAGCAGAATCATCCAACCCATGTTCTTCTCGATGAACTCGTGCCCGGAGGCTGTTGCTTGAGTTTTCATGATTCCCCCCCTTCAAGCGTGAGCAAAGGCGGATGCAGGTTTCAACACCGGCGCCTGCACGAACTTGGCCCCGCGTAAGGTCCGCCAAACGTTGTAAGCCATGATCAGCATCCCGCTTAGGAAAAGCACTCCGCCCAGCAAGCGGATGACGTAGTAGGGATAGGTGGCCTTCACACTTTCCACGAAGGTATAAGTGAGAGTGCCGTCGGCGTTCACCGCGCGCCACATCAGACCTTGCATGACCCCGGCGATCCACATGGCGGCGATGTAGAGCACCACGCCAATGGTGGCGACCCAGAAGTGCGCGGTGATCAACGGTATGCTGTGCATCTCGCTCTTTCCCACCATCCTCGGGATAAGGTAATAGATGCAGCCCACGGTCACCATGGCCACCCATCCCAAGGCGCCCGAGTGCACGTGGCCGATGGTCCAATCCGTGTAGTGAGACAGCGCATTCACCGTCTTGATGGACATCATCGGCCCCTCGAAGGTGGACATGCCGTAGAAGGACAGCGAGGTGATCAGGAATTTGAGAATGGGATCGGTGCGCAACTTATGCCATGCACCCGAAAGCGTCATGATGCCGTTGATCATTCCGCCCCAAGAGGGAGCGAGAAGAATCAAGGAGAACAACATCCCGAGGCTTTGCGCCCAGTCGGGCAAGGCCGTGTAATGCAGATGATGGGGGCCCGCCCACATGTACGTGAAGATGAGCGCCCAGAAATGCACCACCGACAAACGGTAGCTATAAATAGGACGCTCCGCCTGCTTGGGCACGAAGTAGTACATCATCCCCAGGAAACCGGCGGTCAAGAAAAAGCCTACTGCGTTGTGCCCGTACCACCATTGCACCATGGCGTCTTGCACGCCCGCGTATACCGAATAGGATTTCCAGAAGCTGACGGGCACCGCCGCGCTATTGACAAGATGCAGGAGCGCCACGGTGAGGATGAAGGCGCCGAAGAACCAGTTCGCCACATAGATGTGCGAGACCTTGCGCTTCCACAAGGTACCGAAGAACACCACCGCGTAGGACACCCACACGAGCGTGATCAGCACATCGATGGGCCATTCCAGTTCGGCGTACTCCTTGGAGGAGGTGATGCCCAGCGGAAGCGTGATGGCCGCCGCCACGATCACGGCCTGCCATCCCCAAAAAGTGAAGGCCGCCAAACGGTCGGAGAACAATCTCACATGGGAAGTGCGCTGCACGACGTAGTAGGAAGTGGCGAACAGCGCCGATCCGCCGAAGGCGAAGATCACCGCATTGGTGTGCAGCGGCCGCAAACGGCCATAACTTAGCCACGCAATGCCATGGGTGAGATCGGGCCAGATCAACTGCGCGGCGAGGATCACCCCCACCAACATGCCGACGATGCCCCACACCACGGTCATGATGGCGAACTGGCGCACGACCGTGTAGTTGTACATGTCCTCGGTTTGTTCTTGAATAGCTTTCCTGGTCAGATCAGGCATCGATTCTCCCTATATCGAGTCGAATGGTTATGGCGAAAAGGCACATGCTCGTACCTGTCTTCGCAACCAACGGGGAGAATCCTAGAGACAGTTAGGCTATGAAAGCTTGACCAAGATCAATCCAATCCAGATTCGAGGGTACCGGCGCGAAGGGTGCCCAAACTTCGAAACAATTGGCAAACTCCCAAGAATTGCTTCAGAATGCCCTCCGCGTGCTGGCGAACCCCAAGGAATTAAAGGGCGGGGCCTCGATGCCGATATCTCACACCACATGAAAAGACTCCTCGTTTTGTTGTTGATCCTTCTTCCGCTGCAATGGAGCGCCGCAGCGGTGGCGGGCTATTGCCAGCATGAAACGGGGGTGGCCGCAAAGCATACGGGCCATCACAATCACAAGCACGATGGCAGCGCCAATGAAAAGACTCCCCAACCTTCCGCGCAAACCCACAACGACTGCGGAATGTGCCATCTGAGTTGCGGGGGCGCGGTTTCCCTGGGTTCCGGTAGGGATGTCTTGCCATTCAGAGCGCTCATGTCCGCGCGCAACATCCCGCACTTCCTCTCCGCCTTTACCTCGCGGCCAGAACGGCCCAATTGGTGGCCCCTCGCCTAGACCGGCGAGGCCGCTGCGTCTTTACCTAATTTCAAGGTTCGTCTAGGTTCGACGCGCGGCGTCTCGCCGAATTCTCATTTCTTTTTTCTTGGGGAATTCGATGAGGCAGTGGTTACGCTTGTCATTATTGGGTATGTACGTCTGCGCATCCGCTTACGCGCAGACAAACGCACTGACACTGGAGCAGGCTTGGCAACTCGCCGAGAAGACCAATCCTGCCTTGCGCAAGGCCGAGGCTGGTTTGTTGGCGGCGCTCGGGGAGGCTGCGGACGGACGCGCTCCGCTATTCAACAATCCGCAACTCTCTGTCGAGACTGGTCGGCGCCGCATCCAGGATGGCGGGCAATCCGGATCCGCCAATGACTGGGCGGTAGGCCTATCGCAAACCATTGAAATTGCCGGCCAGCGCGGCGCGCGGCGGGACGCCGCTGAACACGCCCTGGCGGCGACCCGGCAAGAGGTCGAGGAAGTCCGCCGCCAACTTCGGGCCGAAGTCGAGCGGCGCTTTATCGAAGTGCTCGCCCTGCAGGTGCGCGAAGAAATCGAGCAACGCTCCGTGGTTTTGATCGAGGGCACGGCGAACGTGGTGCGCAAGCGCGTGGCCGCCGGTGAGGATAGCAAGCTGGACGGCAACCTCGCCGTTGTGGAAGCGGAGCGCGCGCGCAGCCAATTGGGCGAATTGCAGGAGCAACTCGTACAGTCGCGCGCGGCGCTGGCAAGTGTCCTCCAATGGTCAGAGGCGGAACTCCCTAGGGTACAAGGGACGCTCGACCCACGCGGTACGTCGTATGCGCTGCCGGATCTTCTCAAGGCCATGCAGGCACGCCCCGCGGTCCGCGCGCTGGAACTGCGCGAGCAATCCGCGCAGAGGCGGCTCGACTTGGAGCGCGCCGCTCGCTATCCGGACGTCACGCTAGGCATCACGCAAAGCAAGGAGGGAGGTCTCGCGGGCCAGGACAAGCTCACCACCTTGGGCGTTTCCTTGCCTTTGCCGCTGTTTCGCCGGAACGCCGCGGGGGTCGGACGCGCGATGACCGAATTAACACAAGCCTCTATCGATCGCTCCGCCACGCTACGCAACACACGTACTGATCTGCTCGCCCTGTGGGATCGTATCGACAAACTCGGGATGCGTGTCGCCCGCCTGCAAGACACGGTCGTACCGCGCTTAGAAGAAAACCTCCGCCTGTCGCAAACCTCGCTACAAGCGGGAGCCATCGGTGTTGCCGCGTGGATCTTGGCGCAACGACAAGTCCTGGAAGGACAGCGCGATCTGGTGCAAGCGCGGGCGAACTTGCGCCTGCTGCAGGCCGAGCTCGAGGCCACCGCCGGATGGCCACCTTCCAAACGCTGATGTCACTTTAACGAGAACGTTCATGATGAACCATTCCTTATATCTGTCCATTGTTTTGGCCCTCACCGGGTTCATCTCCGCGTGTAGCGACAGCAACTCCAATGCCCCACCAACGGTTTCGAGCCAGGCTGCAAAACCTGCCGCCTCAAAGGGCGCACATGCGAACGAAGACGAGAAGGATCACAAGGATGGTGAAGCCCCTGGCGCCCCGGATGAGCATGGCGATGAAGGCGGCGTCTCACTCACCGAGGAGCAAGCCCGCAAGGAGGGCATCAAGACCGAAATCGTGGAATTCCGGTCCGTGGCGAGCACGATCCAGCTCACCGCGTCCATCGTGGCGAATCAGGATCGCTTGGCCCACATCGCCCCGCGGGTAAGCGGAAAACTCGTGCGCGTACACGCCAGTTTGGGTGACCGGGTGAAGACCGGGCAAGTTCTCGCCCACGTAGATAGCATTGAGATCGGTAGCGCCAATTCGGAATACCTGCAAGCCAAGAGCGCGGCGGATCTGGCGCACGCTAATCGCGCCCGTGCTGAAAAACTCAACGCGGAACAGATCATCCCGCAGAAGGACTATTTGGTAGCACGCAGCGAGGCGGAACGGGCCGATGCCAGCTTGCGCGCCGCGCGCGACCGTCTACGCACGCTTGGCGTAGGGTTGCCCGTGGCAGGCGGCCCCGCGGCCTCGGTCTATCCGCTCACCGCGCCCTTTTCCGGTATTGTCATCGCCAAGGATGCCGTATTGGGTGAGCTGGTTCAGCCGGAGAAACCCGTCTTCTCCATTGCGGATCTCTCGACGGTATGGATCGAAGCCAATTTGTTCGAGAAGGACTTGCCGCGCGTGCGTTCCGGTACTAAAGCCAGCATCATCGTCGCTGCCTATCCCGATCAACGGTTCTCCGGAATGCTGACGTATATCAGCGATACCGTCGATGCGGAATCGCGAACGGTTAAAGCGAGGATTGAAGTACCGAACCGCGAAGGCCGCTTGAAGCCCGGGATGTTTGCCACCGCCTATCTGGGTACGGTTTCCACTGAAGAGGCCATCGCCATTCCGAGCGAGGCCATCGTGTTGTTGGATGGCAAGGCGTCTGTCTTCGTGGAGGAGAACGGCCGCTATATCCCGCGCGTCATCACGGCCGGCGCGAGTAACGGTGCAATGGTGCCCGTATTGGCGGGCCTCGCACCTGGAGAAAGCGTGGTCGTGGCGGGCGTTTACCCGGTCAAGGCGCGCCTTCTGAAGTCCCAGATCGGCGAAGGCCACGCCCACTAGGAGGCCACCCCATGCTCAATTCCCTGGTGGACCTTTCGTTACGCTACAAAGTTCTGGTGTTGGTGGGTTTCCTGGTCATCGTCGGGCTTGGTGTCCGGGCCTTTTTTCAGGTGCCCGTGGATGCATTTCCCGATGTCACGCCCAACCAAGTCAATGTGTATACCGAATCCCCCGGGCTCGCGGCGGAGGATGTGGAGAAACTGCTCACCTTCCCCATCGAAACGGCGATGGCGGGCCTGCCCGGTGTCGAACACATTCGGTCCGTATCGATGTTCGGGCTCTCCTATGTCAGCATCTACTTCGCGGACGGCACCGATATTTATTTCGCCCGCAGGCTGGTAGGCGAAAAGCTCCTGGAAGCCAAGGAGCGTATTCCGCAGGGCTACGGCGAGCCGGCCTTAGGGCCCAACAGTTCGGGGCTCGGCCAGGTATTTTGGTACGCCATCGAATCGGCGGACCAGAAGCTCTCGGCCATGGATTTGCGCACGCTGCAAGATTGGAGTGTGCGGCTGGTGCTACGCACCGCGGCGGGCGTGGACGACGTGACTTCCTGGGGCGGGGAAGAGAAGCAATACCAGGTGCTCATCAACCCCAACAAGCTCATCAGTTACGGTCTGAGCTTCAAGGCGGTGATGGAAACCCTGGCCGCGAACAATGCGCAAGTCGGTGGCCAGTACATCAATCTTGGCCGGGAACAGTATCTGGTACGTGGCCTCGGACTGGTGAGTGGCGTACCCGAGATCGAAGAAGTGGTGGTGGCCACCCGGGAAGGCGTACCGGTCTACATACGCGATATCGCAAAGGTGATCGAAGGCCCGGCGTTGCGCTTCGGTGCCGTCACGCGCGATGGCAAGGAAGCCGTGCTGGGCATCGCGCTCGCGCGCATGAACGAAAATGCCCAGAATGTGGTGGATGCCGTCAAGGAAAAGATCAAGACCTTGCGCCAGACCCTCCCAGCGGGAGTAACGCTGACGCCCGTGTACGACCGCACGGAGCTTGTGCAAAAAGCGATGTCCACGGCCGAGCGGGCATTGATCGAAGGTTCGGTTTTGGTGGCGGTGATTCTGTTTTTGTTTTTGGGTGAAGTTCGCTCCGCCATCGTGGTCATTGTCACCTTGCCGCTTTGCATGCTAATCGCCTTCATCTTCATGCAGCAGTTCGGTCTCTCGGCCAACTTGATGTCGCTGGCCGGTCTTGCCATCGGCATCGGGATGATGGTCGACGGCGCGGTGGTGATGGTGGAAAACGCCTACCGCCTATTGAGCCATCACGCCGGCCAGCCGACGGACCGCGGCAAGTTGGTGTTGCAGGCCGCGCGAGAAGTCGCCAATCCCATTGCCTTCGCGATCCTGATCATCATCGTCGTATTTCTTCCGCTGTTTTCATTGACCGGCCTGGAAGGCAAGTTGTTCAAACCCATGGCTTACGCCATCACCTTTGCCATGCTGGGCTCCCTT
>JBJXGQ010000275.1:0-3109 GCA_046160525.1 Burkholderiales bacterium | reverse complement strand
ACGGTGAGATCCGCTTGCTCCGTGGCCGTGGAAGCGTTGAACACTTCCAGATAGGCGGCATGCTTGCGTGCATCGGCCGGCTGGGCGCGCACTTCGAAGGCCGAGATGCCCAGATTGGTGGCACGCTCGAAGACGGAATGTACCCGGTAATCCTTGGGCACTTGGATCGCGCTCACCCCATCGCCGATGAACAATGCATCCAAGGTACGTCCGTCCGCGGGGGAGGCGGGGGCCATGGGAAATCTCGACGTTCCCATGGCGGGCCTTAGCTTTTCCAAGCGGGCGCGCGCCTGCGCACTCTTCTCCCATGCGGGGCTGCCGGATTGGCGCAACGTATCGAGCACCATGAACTGGCTACCGGCACCCGCGTGCTCGATGGCGTCGCGCGCGTACATCACCGCATGGTCCCAGCGCGTCTTGCCGTCCTGGGTGCGCGTGGAAAGCGACGCGGAGTTGTCCAGGACGATGAGCAGGCGCTTGGCACCCCCACTGACAAGCCGCCACTCGGGCTGGGTAAATGAGAGCGCAACGGCAAGCGCGATGAGCGCCGCCACGGCCAAGGATATCCACCAACGCAAACGATCCGCATCGCGCTTGCGAGCTTTCAGCACGCGGTTCCAGATCACGTTCGATGCAATGCCGATTCGGCGCGCCGAAGGCCGTAGCAGGTAAAGGCCCAGCACCGCCAACGCCGCTCCCGCGAGCAACGCCCAAGCGGTGCCCGGCGCCACCGCGAGAAAACTCAACGCAACACTCCGTGCTCGCGGAAGAACTTCAGCATCAAGTCATCGAAACTCACGGCGGTGGAGGCTTGCGCGTAACTCCATCCGTATTTGCGGCAGAAGGCTTCGATCCCCTCGCAGTGCTCCAGGAAAGCTTTGCGGTAGGCCTCCAGCAAGCCCGGGGTCACGTGAACTTCCGTGGCCACTTCGCTTTCCGCATCGACCAACATCACTTCCTCGGGTAACTGCGGCGACTCTTCGTTGGGTTCGGTCACTTGCAGTACCGCCACGTCATGCCGGTAACGCCGCAGGATGGCGAAGGGTTCTTCCACGCCACCGGAATCGAGAAAATCCGAAATCAGCACCACGAATCCGCGCGCGCGCGATGAGCCGAAATAGCTTCGTATGGCCGCGTTCAAGCTGGTCTTGCCCGTGGGGGCCAGGGCTTCCAAAAATTTGAACACGCGCCAAGTCTGGTTCTTGCCGCGCCGGGCGGGCAATGCATCCACGATGCCTTGGGCGTAGGCCACGACACTCACGCGGTCGTGATTCAGCAAGCTGATATGGGCGAGTGCCGCAGCCAACTTTCTGGCGTAGTCGAATTTAGCGGGCGCGCCAAAGTCCATGGACTTGCTGGTATCCACGAAGATGTAGATGGGCAAGTCGGCCTCTTCCTCGAAGAGGCGCAGCAGCAAGCGGTCGAGCCGCATGTAGATGCCCCAGTCGATGTAGCGCGTGTCATCCCCTGGGCTGTAGGGCCGAAAGTCGCTGAACACCATGCCCACGCCAGTGCGTTTGGAACGGTGCTGGCCGCGCAGATGCCCTTGCGCGCGCTGGCGCGTGAACAGGCTCAGCGTTTCGAGTCTGCGCAAGAAGGCCTCGTCGAAAAGAGGCTTGAGGTTAGCTGGAGCGAGCGCTGCCACGAGACTTCCTTGTTAAACCGCCGGACCTACTCCTTGGGTAGCGGCGTCTTGTCCAGAATATGTTCGAGGAGCGTGTCCGTGCTGACGCGCTCGGCCTCCGCTTCGAAATTCAGCAAGATGCGGTGGCGCAGCGCGGAGAGCGTCACCGCGCGTATATCGTCGCAGGCCACGTGGGCCCGGCCTTCCAACAGTGCATGCACCTTGGCGCCGAGGATGAGGGCTTGGGTGCCGCGCGGGCTGGAGCCAAAGCGCACATAACGCTTGGTCATGTCTGGCGCGGCGTCGTGTTCGGGATGCGTACCTAAGGTCAAGCGAATGGCGTAATCCTGCACCGGCTTGGCGATGGGCACGGAGCGCGCGGTTTCGCGCATCTCCAGGATCTGCCCGCGCTCCATCACGCGCTCCACCACCGGTTCTTGTTGCTGGGTGGTGCGATCGACAATTTGATGCAGGCCATCCACGGAAGGGAAGCCGAGTTTGAGTTTGAAGAAGAACCGGTCCAATTGCGCTTCCGGCAGCGGGTAGGTGCCTTCCATCTCCAAGGGGTTCATGGTGGCGAGCACGAAGAAGGGCTGCTCCAGCGGATAGGTCTGGCCCGCCGCGGAGACGCTGTTCTCTTGCATCGCTTCCAGCAGTGCCGATTGGGTCTTGGGCGTGGCGCGGTTGATCTCGTCGGCCAGCACCAGATTGGCGAACACCGGCCCGCGCTGAAACTCCATGATCTTCTTTCCCGCATCGGTCTCGTGCACCATGTTGGTCCCGATGATGTCGCTGGGCATCAAATCCGGCGTGAATTGAATGCGCGAGAATTTCAGATGCAGCACGTCCGCCAAGGTCTGCACGAGCTTGGTTTTTCCGATGCCCGGAATGCCTTCCAGCAACACGTGGCCGCGCACCAGCAGGCACGTCATGATGCCTACGATGTTGTCCTCGTTACCCACGATGATGCGCGAAACCTCATCGCACACGGTACGAAAATTCTCGCGGAACAGATCCATCTGTTTTTCTACTTCACTGACGCTGATCATTGGGTCTTTGCCTCATTCGCATGCAAATTTAGAAAATAATCCTTGACCACCTGGCGGTGCTTCACGGAAATGTGCTCGGGGTCCATGGCTTGCGCTTGGGTGTAACGGGTCGTGGCGCGCACGTTTTGTAGCGCGACCTGCGAGGTTTGCGCGCGACTTTCGGCGTAATACCAAGCTTCCGCGCCCGTCTCGCCTTCTTCGCCTTCCTTGCGGATGCCTTCTTTCTTGAGCTTCACCGCAAGTGGCGTTTCCTTCTTGCCGATGACCGGGTCGGCCTGCGAATCGCCCGCGGCCGCGCCGGACTTGCTGCCTTCTTGCGTGGCCGATGGCTTGTCGCCCTTGGCCACGGCCGCCGTGCGAAACATGATGCCGCCGCTCATCGGCGTGTCGCCAGTATCGGGAGAAGGCGTGCCAGCGGGCGGATTCTGCGTTTGCG
>JBJXGQ010000274.1:0-4138 GCA_046160525.1 Burkholderiales bacterium | reverse complement strand
AATCTCGCGCCCGTGATGTTCATGGTGCTGGTCGTATTCCTTTTGCTGGGATACCCCGTGGCCTTCGCCTTGGGTGCCCTGGGCTTGACCTTCGGAATCGTCGGTATAGAGCTGGGTCTTCTGAGCGTTGAGCTATACCAAGCCTTGCCAGAGCGCGTCTTCGGCATCATGGCCAACGACACCTTGCTCGCCATCCCCTTCTTCACCTTCATGGGCTTGATTCTGGAGCGCAGCGGCATGGCGGAAGATCTGCTCGACACCATCGGGCAACTCTTCGGACCCGTGCGCGGCGGACTGGCCTATGCCGTGGTTTTTGTCGGCGCCCTGCTGGCGGCTACCACGGGTGTGGTGGCGGCCTCGGTTATTTCCATGGGACTTATTTCACTGCCCATCATGTTGCGTTATGGTTATAACCGGCGCTTGGCCAGTGGCGTGATTGCCGCGTCGGGAACGCTCGCGCAGATCATTCCGCCCTCCTTGGTGTTGATCGTGTTGGCGGACCAGCTCGGGCGTTCGGTGGGCGATATGTACGCCGGGGCCTTGCTGCCTGGTCTAGTGCTCACTGGACTCTATACGCTCTACATTTTCGGCAAGACCATGCTCGATCCCACTTCCGGACCGGCCCTTCCTCCGGAGGCGCGCACGCTGCGCGGAACCAAGTTGTTCACACGCGTGCTCCTGGTGCTGGTCCCGCCTCTAGCGCTAATCTTCCTGGTGCTGGGCACCATCTTCCTGGGCATCGCCACACCCACCGAAGGCGGTGCCATGGGGGCCACGGGCGCGGTCATTCTCGCCATGATGAATCGCCGCTTGAGCTGGTCGCTGCTGAAACAAGCGATGAACACCACCGCCAAGCTGTCCTCCTTCGTTATTTTCATTTTGATAGGGGCCACGATTTTTGGTCTGACATTCCGGGGAGTCAGCGGCGATATATGGGTGGAGCACCTGCTCACGGGCCTTCCCGGGGGCCAATTGGGCTTCCTGATCGTGGTGAATATCATGGTGTTCCTGCTCGCGTTCTTTCTCGACTTTTTCGAGCTGGCCTTCATCATCGTTCCGTTACTCGCCCCGGTGGCTGAGAAGTTGGGCATCGATTTGATCTGGTTCGGCGTATTGCTAGCGGTCAACATGCAGACTTCCTTCATGCATCCGCCCTTCGGGTTTGCGTTGTTCTATCTGCGCAGCGTGGCACCAGCCAAGGAATACACCGACAAGATCACGAACCTGCGCATGGCGCCCATCACTACGGGGCAGATTTATTGGGGCGCGGTGCCTTTCGTGGTCATTCAAGTCATCATGGTGGGGATCGTGATCGCCTTCCCGCGACTGGTGACCATGAATCTGGATCGCAGCACCGTGGATTCCTCCAATATCGAGATCGTGATTCCGGATTCCGAAGGCGGCGCTCCGGCGGGCGAAGAAGCCCCGCCAGACTTTGGCGGGCCGGGAGATGATGCTCCCGCGGCTCCCAAGTAGCGAAGCGCGAACTGTTGTCCCCTAAGGCAAACGGCCCGTCTATGGACGGGCCGTTTGCCTTCGAGTGAGAAGAACTACTTACCAGCGCCGATCTTGGAGTTGAAGGCGTAATGGTCGTAGGCGTAATCCGCCACGCGGTACCAGAGGAATTCGTCGTCGCGGAATTTCTTCCACTGGGGATAAATTCGTTTCCAATGCGCACTCTTGGCTCCTAGTTCCTCGTACACCTCGTAGGCAGCCCTTTCGCACGCTTCGATCACGGACTTGGGGAACGCACTGAGTTTGGTGCCGTTGGCGACCAGCCGGCGCAAAGCCCCCGGATTCAGCGCGTCGTATTTGGCCGGCATCGTGGCATAGCCTTCGGCGGCGGACACGGTGATGGCGGTTTGGTAAGCCTTGGGCAATTCATTCCATTTCTTTTCGTTGATGAGCGCCGAGAGCATGGGGCCGCCTTCCCACCAACCAGGGTAGTAGTAGTACTTGGCGACTTTGTTGAACCCTAGCTTCTCGTCGTCGTAGGGCCCCACCCACTCGGCGGCATCGATGGTGCCTTTTTCCAGCGCGGGATAGATGTCCGGCCCGCCGATCATCTGGGGCACGCCGCCAATCTTCGCGATGACCAACCCCGCGATCCCAGCGATGCGGAATTTCAATCCCTTGAAGTCATCGAGGCTCTTGATCTCCTTGCGGAACCACCCGCCCATTTGCGCGCCCGTATTGCCGCAGGGTATGGCGACGACGCCGTATTCCTTGAACAAGGGCGCCATGGCTTCAGCACCCCCGCCGTAGTGCCACCAAGAGAAGTTCTGGCGCGCATTCATGCCGAAGGGCACGGTGGTGCCGAAGGCAAAAGCAGGATCTTTTCCGAAGTAATAGGTGGGTGCCGTGTGGCCAATCTCGACGGTGCCCGCTTGAATCGCATCGAGCACTTGGGCGGCGGGCACGATTTCACCGGCGGCGAAGGGGCGAATTTGAAATTTCCCATCGGTCAATTCGGCGACTCGCTTGCACAGGAGATCGGCGGTACCGTACATGGTGTCCAGACTCTTCGGCCAACTGGTGGCCATGCGCCAGTTGATGGTTGGGTTGGATTGCGCAATAGCCGGCGCGGCCACCGCACCCGCCGCTACCCCCACAGCTGCTTGTTTCAGAAACGATCTGCGTTGCATGGTTTTCCTTATGTTGAATGTCTATGAAACGGCGGTGCGCCCGGGCGCACAGCCAACTGCGATGCTCGTTGAGCATGTCCTGGATTTTATTCCGGGACACACTTGGCGGAAGCTAACGCTTTGCGCTCGCGATCCGCTTACTTACCCGCTCCGATCTTTGAAGTAAAGGCGTAGCTATCGTAAGCCGCTTCGGCAACACGGAACCACAGGAACTGGTCGTCGCGGAATTTCTTCCAGCCAGGATAAATGCGCTTCCAGTGCGCGCTCTTCACCATCAATTCGTCGTAGAGTGCGAAGACGGCCTTTTCGCAGGCTTCCATCACGGACTTTGGGAACGGCTTCAAGATGGTGCCCGACCCCACCAGGCGGCGCAGAGCCGCTGGGTTTTGCGCGTCGTACTTGGCCACCATCCAATGGCACGCTTCGGCGCTAGCGGTCATGAGCGCCGTTTGGTAAGACTTCGGCAACTCGTTCCACTTTTTCTCGTTGATGAGCGTCATGCTCATGGGGCCTGCTTCCCACCACCCTGGGTAGTAGTAGAACTTGGCCACCTTGTTGAAACCCAGTTTCTCGTCGTCGTAGGGCCCCACCCATTCGGCGGCATCGATGGTGCCTTTCTCCAAAGCGGGATAGACGTCGGAGCCCGCGATCATCTGCGGCACCACGCCTAACTTGGTGAGCGCCAAGCCCGCCATGCCCCCCACCCGGAACTTCAGGCCCTTCAAATCGTCGATGGTTTTGATCTCCTTGCGAAACCATCCGCCCATCTGGCAGCCCGTGCCCCCACCGGGAAACCCCACGCATCCGTACTCCTTGAGCAACGGTGCCATGGCCTCGGCTCCGCCCCCGAAATACCACCACGCGAAATTTTGCCGCTGGTTCAAGCCGAAGAGCGCCGATGTCCCAAAGGTAAAGGCGGGATCCTTACCGAAATAATAGTAGGTGGGTGTGTGCCCCACTTCCACGGTGCCGGCTTGCACGGCATCGAGCACCTGGGTCGCTGGTACGATCTCCCCCGCGGCAAAGGGCCGCATCTGGAACTTGCCCTCGGTGAGTTCGCCCACGCGGCGGCATATCAACTCGGCACCGCCGTAGAGCGTATCCAAACTCTTCGGCCAACTGGTGGCCATGCGCCAGGTGATACTCGGCGATGACTGGGCAATGGCTGGCGCCGCCACGGCGCCAGCCGCCATGCCTGTGGCTGCTTGCTTTAGGAATGACCTGCGTTTCATGAGCCTCCTCCGTTATGTTGGTGTAATGGAGCGGTTGAAATTTCCGCAGGCGTTAAAGTAACGCATTCAGGTGCCGCGAGCTACACCGGCAAGTGTACGGATGCGCCCTACTTGGCGGAGAAACCCCCGTCCACGAACACGATCTGCCCCGTCATGTAGGCGGAGGCCGGGCTTGCCAGGAAGACCGCCACGCCGCGCAGATCGCTCACTTCGCTGTTGCGGCCAATCATGGTACGGCTCGCGCCCCAAGCGGATTTGTGC
>JBJXGQ010000273.1:0-5069 GCA_046160525.1 Burkholderiales bacterium | reverse complement strand
CGCTCAGAAGACCCAGCTCTATACCGACGATTCCGAAGGTCAAGCCCAGGGCACCCAAGGCGAAGGCCACGGGGTATCCCAGCAAAAGGAATACGACCAGCACCATGAACATCACGGGCGCGAGATTGGCGGTGATGAAGGCGATCATTTCGCATCCCCTGCGAGGACCGGTGCGCCATGAGAGGATCGCTTTTCCGCGGGATCGGGAATCAGACCCTTGAGGAAGGCGAAGCGCTTGATGAGTTCCGAAAGCGCTTGCAGCGTGAGCAAGAAGAATCCAACGGGAATCATGAGCCGGGCGGGCCAGCGTAACAGACCACCCGCGTTCGCTGACGTCTCCCCACTGTTCCAAGCATTCATGAAGAGCGGCCAGGAAGACCACATGAGATACACAGCCACGGGCAACAGGAAAAACACCGTGCCGAAAATGTCGATCCAAGTTTGCGTGCGCCGGGAGAAACGGCTCGACACGACATCGATGCGAATGTGCTCGTTATGCAGGAGCGTGTAGCCCGAGCATAGCAGGAACACCATGGAGAAAAGATACCACTGCAACTCCAACCACGCGTTGGAGCTGATGTTCAAGGCGTAGCGCGACATGGCATTGAAGGAACTCACCAGCACGCAAGCCAGTACCAGCCACATTATGGTGCGGCCAATCTTTTCGTTGAGCGCGTCGATGCCGCGCGATATGGATAACAGCATGTTCATGTTGGGTCCCTAGTTATCGTTCTAAGATCGCTAGCCATCCCTTGGCCGGTGCCGGGCCGGGATTGTTCTGCCTTGCGCCCGCGCAAACTCCCTGCGGCGCGGCGGCGGATTGTCGCATGATCGCAGGCCGTATATCGTTGGGTGTATTTTCCTCCGGCCCGGCAAAGTATAGGGTAGCGGCATCGTTCACCGCCATCCGGAGAAGCGCCATGGGAGATCTCGTCCAGCGAACCGGCCGCCCAGCTGTCCCCGCCTGCCCCCGCGCGGATACACGCCCGGCGTCTAAGCCGGAGAAAACCCGCCGGCATGCTAGGATGTTTTCGGCTCAATTTGAACAACAATCCATGCCCTCGCCCGTTACCGCCGTGGAGGAGTACGGCCTCACGGCCTCCGAGAAGGAGGTGCTGGAGCTGGCCGCCCGTGGCTACCAAAACGCCGAGATCGCCCAGCACCGCCACGTGAGCGTGGGGACGGTGAAGGCGCAAATGCACAGCATCTTCGAGAAGCTCGGGACGCGTAACCGCTTCGAAGCCGCACTGCTCTATCGCATCGCGCTCAGCGTCGACTTGGACGAACAGCGCCGCGCCGAGGAAGGCGAATTCGATTTCAGCTGGCTCAACCAGGTGGCACTGAGCACGGAGCGCTGGCCCAAGGGACATGTACTCTTTCAGCAAGGCGACTTAGGCGACAAGCTCTACTACATCACCCAGGGAAGAGTTCGCCTCAAGGAAAAGAAGAACGTGATCATGGGGCCGCGCGATCTATTCGGAGAGATCGCCGTCTTCACGGACGGCCACCGGCGCACGTTCACGGCAGTATGCGAGACCAACGTCAACTTGCTCACCATGACGCGCGAGCAAGTGCGGCGCTGTTACCGGGTGTATCCGCAGTTCGCCATCTATATCCTGTTCAGTATCATCCGGCGGCTCATGGCGGACCGTAGCTAGAAAGTTGAGTACACTTGCCTTCTTTGCGCGAAGGAAGTGACCATGACGGCTAGCACTTTGAGGCGTTCGGCATCCGGATACGATCTGAGCCCCATCGGCGGCAAGCAGCGCGATGAGCTTGCGCGCAAACTCACGCCGGAGGAGCGCTACGTATTGCTCGATCATGGCACCGAGCGGCCCTTCTGCGGAACCTTGCTCAACCAGAAGGAAGGCGGTGTCTATGCCTGCAAGCTATGCGGCTTGCCTTTGTTCCAGTCGGGGTCCAAGTTCGAGTCCCACTCGGGGTGGCCAAGCTTCTACGAGCCCTTCGACGCGGACCATATTCGCGAGATTCGCGATACCAGCCACGGCATGATCCGCATTGAAATTCGCTGTGCGCGCTGCGACGGGCACCTCGGGCACGTCTTCCCCGACGGCCCTCCTCCCACCCACCAGCGCTATTGTTTGAATTCCGCGTCCATGAACTTTCTTGTGGAAGGTACACAACCCGCCCCCGGCTAACGCCAAGTAGCGCATGCCTTCGCGCCTTCCTCACCCTTACCGGAACGAACACGCTGTCGTCACCGGCCTGCTGGCCGGTCTTGGCGAACACATCGATTGGCCAGCGGTTGCTAAGCAGGCAACGCCCTGGGTACAAGGAGTACGGGAGCACCCGGCGCCCTTCTGGGCACTGGAATCCTTACTGAAGGAATATCCCATCTCCAGCGCGGAAGGGCTCGCCTTGATGCGCTTGTCCGAAGCGCTGCTGCGCGTGCCCGACTCGGAAACAGCCGTGTTGCTCACGGCGGACCAGTTACGAGGGGCGGATTTCAAGGATGGATCGAACAGTGTGCTGGCTAACCTTTCCTCCGCCGCCATCGCATTATCGAAAACGCTACTTCCAGAGGCGGAGCAGCCCAGCTTGCTGCAACGCCTGGGCGCCCAAACGGTGGTGGCTGCCGCGGTGCGGGGGATTCAACTGCTGGGCCGGCAATTCGTATTGGGCCGCGATATAGACGAAGCGCTGGCGCAGGCCAGCACGCAACGAAGCCGGCTTGCCCGGCTGCGCTTCAGTTTCGACATGCTAGGAGAAGGGGCGCGCACGGAACAAGACGCGCGCCGCTACTTTGCGTCCTACCAGTCGGCCATCGCGGCGATCGCGGCACAGGGCGCGCGCAGCGCGCCGGAAGAAAGCGATGGCATCTCCATCAAGCTCTCGGCCTTGTTCTCGCGCTACGAGGCCGCGCAACACGCCCGTGTGATGGCCGAATTGCTGCCGCGCGTGCTGGTGCTGGCGGAAGCAGCGGCCGGCGCCAACATCAACCTGACAATGGACGCGGAGGAGAGCGACCGCCTGGAAATTTCCCTGGATGTACTGGAGGCCGTGGCTAGCCATTGCGCGCGAAAGCATCCCGGCTGGCGCGGACTGGGGCTGGCCGTGCAAGCCTATCAAATACGCGCACTGGAAGTGCTAAGCGAAGTTGCGCGGCTGGCGCGCAAATACAACTCCCGTTTCATGGTGCGCCTGGTGAAGGGCGCCTATTGGGACGGCGAGATCAAGCGCGCCCAGGAACTTGGGCTCGAGGGCTATCCCGTATTCACCCACAAGCACCACACCGATGTGGCCTACCTGGCTTGCGCGCGTGCGCTGATGCTGGAAAAAGACGTCATCTATCCGCAGTTCGCCACCCATAACGCGGGAACCATCGCCGCCATTCTCCAGTTATCGCGCACGCTGGGTGCCCCCTTCGAGATGCAACGCCTGCACGGCATGGGAGAGGGAATCTATCGCGAGGTGTTGAAGGAGGAACCCCAACTATCGCTTCGCACCTACGCGCCCGTGGGCGAGCACCGCGATCTGCTCGCTTATTTGGTGCGCCGCTTGTTGGAGAATGGCGCCAACTCATCCTTCGTGCACCAACTCGCGGACGATGGGCTCGATTCCGGCGCGCTGCTCGCCTCGCCTCTTTATGCCGCAGCCGCCCCTGGGCAACCCTTGCCGCGCGATCTTTATGTAGGGCGGACAAACTCCTTCGGAATGGATCTATGTTGCGCGGAGTATCGCGAGCCTTTGCTTGATGCCGTCGCATCCGTGGAGTTACCAGATGTGCAGCAATCCTCCGCTGAGCAAGCGCATGCCACCATGCATTCGTTGCATTCCGCTTGGCCGCGATGGAATGCCACTTCGCTGGAAACGCGGGCAGAAATGCTAAACCGCGCGGCGGATGAACTCGAAAAGAGGTTCCATCACTTCGCGGCACTCCTAGTGGCCGAAGGACGCAAAACCTTGCCCGACGCTATTTCCGAGGTGCGCGAGGCCGTGGACTTTTGCCGCTATTACGCCCAGGAGGCTTTGCGAGTATTAAAGCCCGTGGCGCTGCCGGGTCCCACTGGGGAGAGCAACGAATTGCGGTTGCGCGGGCGTGGAGTCTTCGTGTGCATATCGCCCTGGAATTTTCCGCTGGCCATATTCGCCGGCCAAGTGGTGGCAGCACTGGTGGCGGGGAACACCGTGGCGGCCAAGCCCGCGGAACAAACACCCGCGGTCGCGAGCGCATTTGTGGCGCTGTTGCACGATGCAGGTGTGCCCCCAGATGCGCTCATCATGCTGCATGGCGCCGGTGAGGTGGTAGGCGCGGCCTTGGTACGTCACGAGCACTGTGCCGGTGTGTGCTTCACAGGCTCGGTGCAAGTGGCCAAACACATCCAGCGAACCCTGGCGGCGAAGACGGGGCCCATCGTGCCGCTCATCGCCGAGACCGGGGGCCTCAACGCCATGATTGTGGATTCCACGGCATTGCCCGAGCAGGTGGTGGATGCCGTGGTGCAGTCCGCCTTCCGCTCCGCCGGGCAGCGCTGCTCCGCGCTACGCTTGCTGTGCCTGCACGAAAGCGTGGCGGATGCGATGATCACCATGCTGGCCGGTGCCATGCAACAACTGGTGGTGGGAGATCCGCGCGAGTGGTCCACCGACGTGGGCCCAATCATCGACGGTGAAGCTCACGCCAATCTTCGCGGGCACATAGAACGATTACAACGCGAAGCCCGCCTGGTGGGAAGCACCCCCATGGCGGAAGTTTTCAGCGCCACCCACATCGTGCCCGTGGCCTTCGAGATCGCCCGCGTGGTGGACTTGAAGGAGGAAATCTTCGGCCCCGTGCTTCACATCGTTCGGTGGCGCGGCGCCATCGATGAATTGATCGGCGAACTCAACGAACTGGGATATGGCCTCACGCTGGGCATCCAAACCCGTATCGATAGCCGCGCCCAGCACATCGCGCAGCGAATCCGCGCGGGAAACGTCTACGTCAATCGCAACATGATCGGTGCGGTGGTGGGCGTGCAGCCCTTCGGCGGAGAAGGGTTGAGCGGTACCGGCCCCAAGGCTGGAGGACCGCACTATCTGGCGCGCTTCTGCGCCGAACAAACGCT
>JBJXGQ010000272.1:0-9270 GCA_046160525.1 Burkholderiales bacterium | reverse complement strand
ATGTTGACGATACGCCCCGTGCCGTTGCGGCGCAGCGCCGGCGCGAGATGTTTGATGCACAACATGGGGCCGGTGAGGTTGACCGACAGGATCTTCTGCCATTCGTCGAAGGTCATGGCATCCAGATCGTTGAAGGGAATCCATTTGTTGTATGCGGCATCGTTGACCAGAATGTCCACCCGCCCAAAGGCGCTCAGTGCGCGCTCGGATAACGCCTGCACTTGCAAGGGGTCGGTCACGTCGCAAGCCATGGCCTGTGAACGAACGCCGGTGATCCGCAAATCCTTCGCCACTTTTTCGGCATCGTCCTGGCTGCGTGCATAGACCACCGCCACGTCGCAACCCGCCCGCGCCAGGGCGTGGCAGATGCGCTGGCCCAAGCCCCCATTGCCGCCTGTCACGAGCGCCACTTTGCCCTTCAGTTCCATCTTGGTCTCCTCCGAGAAATTCTTCTGGCTGCAAGTATGCGCGGTTAGCTTACTCCTGCTTCGACAACGCGTGCATGACCGCGCCCCACGCGGCTTGCGCCTGCGGTCCCACTTCGGAGAATACCGCATCGAGTTGCTTCATTTGGGTTTGGGTGAGGCGTGCTTCGAGCTTCTCTCCCTCGTAGGTCAAGCGTAATTGCTTGACGCGCCCGTCGTGGGGAGCCGTTCGCATGGCGATCTGCTTCATTTCGATGAGCTGGCGCAAGGGTCCGTTCAACGCCTGCTTGGTCACGCCCAATACACCGAGGAGCGTGTTCACACTGGTATCGGGATTGCGCGCCACGAAGTACAGAATGCGGTGATGCACCCTGCCCAGGCCGCGCTGCTCCAACACGCGGTCGGGGTGCGCGGTGAACGCACGGTATCCGAAGTAGAACAACTCGATGGCTTCTCGAAGCTGGGTTTGGCGATTTAGGTCAATCATATTGACTTACCATTCTGGCGCGGGTATCTTGCAGATAGGGCAAGTATATTGACGTTTACAGGGAGATGCCATGCCCGCCATACTTTCTGAGCGCACGCGAAATCTGCACGCCTCGCCCATCCGCGAGATTCTGGCCGTTATCGAACGGCCGGGGATGATCTCCTTCGCTGGAGGACTGCCGGCACCGGAAACGTTTCCTAGCATCAGACCCGGTAAGGTTCCGGCCAACTACCTGCAGTACGGGCCCACGGAGGGGGAGCCGGCACTACGCTCGCGCATGGCCGAAGAGCTACGCAAGCTGGGATTGAAGTGCACGCCTGAGCAAGTGCTGATTCTCTCCGGTTCGCAACAAGGCATTGACCTGGCCGGAAAACTCTTTGTGGACCACGGGACGCCGGTCGCGGTGGAGTCGCCCACCTACCTCGCCGCGCTACAAGTGTTGCGTTACTTCGGTGCGCGCTTCGTCTCCTTCGACCCCTCTGCAATAGCCAGTCTTGAGCGCAGCCAAGCGCGCTTGGTCTATGTCATCCCAACGTTTCAGAATCCAACGGGACGCTGCTATTCGGCATCCGCGCGCGATGCCCTGGCGGCCGCCTGCGACGCGGCCAGAGTGACGCTCTTCGAAGACGATCCATACCGCGATTTAGCCTATGAGGACTGCGACCGGACGCCGGTGTGCGCTCGGCTCGAACGCGCGCCGTGGATCTACCAGGGCTCCTTCTCCAAGAGCTTCGCACCCGGGCTGCGTTTGGGGTTCCTGGCCGCTTCCCGGGATTTAGTGCCCTATCTCACGCGGCTCAAGCAAGCCGCCGATTTGCACAGTAACCGAATCAGCCAATGGCTGGTGCTGCAAGAGCTTAATGATCCCGCGCGCGGACAACGCCTGCAGGCTCTGGCTGCCATCTACTTCCGCAAGCGCGGCACTTTCGAGCACGCCCTCCGGATTCACATGAGCGGTTTGGCCACATGGCAAACGCCTCCCGGCGGGCTGTTCTTCTGGCTCACGCTCAAAAACACAATAGATACGCGCAGCCTGTTGTCCCAGGCCATAGAACGCGGCGTAGCCTTCATGCCTGGAGAGGCTTTCTATCCCAGCGAGGATGAAGGCATTGGAACGATGCGCCTGAATTTCAGCCACGCATCCGAGGAGGACGCGCGCAGTGGACTGGGTATCCTTTCGCAGCTACTTCAAGAGACCCGGCCGGCGCACGCCGGGCCGGCAATGGGAGACATCCAATGAAATCGGTTGATTTCGGCAAGACCGCGTCGGACTATGGCAAGCACCGAGCTGGCTTTCCGCAGGAGTTTTTTTGGGAACTGGTGCGCCACGGCATCGGCACGCCGGGCCAACGCATCGTGGATCTTGGAACCGGGACCGGAACCATCGCGCGCCAACTCGCACTTTCCGGATGTAAGGTCACCGGAATCGACGTCTCGGAGAGCATGCTGGCGCAGGCCAAGCGGCTCGATGGGGAAGCCGGTGCGTGTGTTCATTATTTCACTGGGGAGGCGGAGAACACTGGCCTGGAGGGACAAAGCTATGACGTAGTGACCGCGGGACAATGCTGGCATTGGTTCGATAAGTCGCGTGCCGCGGCTGAAGCCTTTCGCATCCTGCGAGCGGGAGGCCGTCTGGTGATCGCGCATTTCGACTGGCTGCCGCTTGCCGGCAGCGTGGTGGAGGCCACGGAGCAACTCATTTTGAAACACAGTCCGCAGTGGCAACTATCCGGCGGAGTGGGAATTCATTCCCGCTTCATGCCCGGGCTCTCGGAGACCGGGTTCCGCGACATACGAACCTTCAGCTTCGACACCGATGCCCTGTACTCCCATGAGGCATGGCTTGGCCGGGTACGCGCAAGCGCCGGTATAGGTCCCGTGTTAAGCGAAAGCAAGGTGCGGGAGTTCGATAATGAACACCGCTTTGTGTTGGCCAGCCGGTTTCCGGGCGAACCTCTGCGTGCCCCACACCGCGTGTGGGCGGTGATCGCACATAGACCCTAGGACTTTCCCCACACCTCGGCCACACGCGCATCGCGCCCGCAACTGAAGCGGTAATACTTGTACCGAACAGGATTCTTCTTGTAGTAGTCCTGGTGATAATCCTCGGCCGGGAAGAACTTCGCCGCAGGTGCGATTTCCGTGTAAATGTGCGCGAACCTGGATTCGAGCGCCTTCTTGCTTGCTTCGGCCACGCGTTTTTGCGCCTCGCCCTGATAATAAATGCCGCTGCGGTACTGCGAACCTACGTCGCAAAATTGCTGGTCCTTCACGGTCGGATCGATGTGGCGCCAGAAGTAGTCCACGAGTTGGTCGTAACTCACCTTCGATGGATCGTAGACCACCCGCACGGCTTCCGTGTGTCCAGTGCCCCCAGCGCCCACTTGCTTATAGGTTGGGTTCTCGGTTTGGCCGCCGGTGTAACCGGATTCCACGGAGATCACGCCAGGTAGCTTTTCGAAATCCGCTTCGATGCACCAGAAACATCCTCCCGCGAAAATGGCTGTGCTGGAGGAAGAGGGGGCTGGCTGCGCCGGTGCAAGTACGCAGAATAAAACTCCCGCTAGTGCGGCGATCCATCTTTTCATGTTCTAAGCTCCGGTAATTTCTCTTCGTTGGGCACGAAGCGCAGCGCGACGCCATTGTTACAGTAGCGCAGCCCGGTTGGCTTCGGGCCATCGTCAAACACATGCCCTTGATGCCCGCCGCAGCGCGCGCAGTGATATTCCGTGCGCACCCAGATAAGCGTCCTGTCCTTCTTGGTGCCCAGCACGCCAGGCAACGAATCGAAGAAGCTTGGCCAGCCAGTGCCGCTGTCGTACTTCGTATTGCTGCTGAAAAGCAGCAGATAACATGCCGCGCAAACATATGTCCCCGCGCGCATTTCCTTATTGAGCAGGCTCGTGCCGGCACATTCGGTATCTTCCTCGAACAGCACGTTGTAGCTCGTGGGAGGAAGCATGGTCTTCCGCTCCGATTTAGGTTTTTGAAGAGGAGTCACACGGTTTTCACTGGCGGTGACGGGCAGCACTGCGCAGAGCCAAAGCCCTGGAATGCTTCCGAGTAGTTGGCGTCTATTCATGGCGGGTCCTGTCGTACAACGCATTGGTCTGCCGACGCTCGCAAATCTTACCTAGGGATGCCGAGATCTCTACGTGCTCCGCCTGTTATACGTACACCGCAACGAGTCTGGATTCATTACAACCCGGTCACGGTCACCCTAGGATCGTTACCAGGGACCGGCTCGTGCCGCATGAATCCAGATCTCGGTGCTCGCCCTCGCATGAAAAATCAATTACGCATAGAGGACACGAGCCTTTGCGTCGATACCCATGCGGATAAAACCAATTCTCGGCTAGTGTCGGAATTTTTTACAGATGGGGCAAAGGAATCGCCACGGCGCAGAGCCATTCCGTTTATTAAGAACCACTTATCTGAGATGGATCGGTTTTTGCGTAGTTTTACAAAGACTCTTGCGGAGATGAGAGTCTCGCATGCAGTCACCGGAATTGACCGATGTTTGCTCGGTGACATGCACATCTCCTTGAAAAATTCGAGGCGATGGTTGAAATCAAGTCACCTCGGAGAATAAGCCGAGTTTCCTGGCACGCACCGCCAGAGCTTCTTCCCGGGAACCACATCCACAATAAGCTCGCACGCCCATGCTGTTGTATGTACCAGGACGAAAGCGGGTAATCGAGATTTTCATACAAGGGGCCTTAATAACAGTAAGCGCAATGCGAGGAGATCCATGGGTGCTAGAAAGCTTCTGCTCTTGGAGGCAAATGGAGGAAATTCGGATCTGGCGAGAGACCTTCAATCCCGGGGTTGGGAGGTAAGAGTCGTCTCGAATTTGGCTGACGCCGCCATCACGGCGGCGCGACAGCGTTGCTTGGTAGGAGTCGTACGCATCGGTGATGAGGGCCTGAGTCTACAGGAGGCGGAGCGCCTGCCGGGGCTTTGTCCCATCGAATGGATTGCAATACTGCGTCCCGAAGTCTTGGCTGATACCCAATGGGCAAACACGGTCGTTGGGAGTTTTTACGATTACCACACGCTGCCACTGGACATGGAGCGTTTGAGCTTCACTTTGGGCCATGCTTACGGACGCTCCCAGCTCAAATACAGTCTTAACTCCAATCACGAGTGGGCCGGACGCTATCAAATGATCGGGCGCAGTGCCCCCATGCACGAGTTGTATGGAAGACTTGATCGCGTCGTGAAGGTGGATGCCCCGGTGCTGATTTCCGGGGAGAGCGGTACCGGGAAGGAACTGGTCGCGCGCGCGATCCACCAGCATTCGGAACGTGCAGCAGGACCTTTTGTTCCGGTCAACTGCGGAGGGCTGGCCGAACACCTTATCCAGTCGGAGCTTTTCGGCCACGAGAGGGGCGCGTTCACCGGTGCGCACCAACGCAAGATCGGCAGCCTGGAGACCGGCTCGGGCGGTGTCGTGTTTCTCGACGAGATTGGGGACCTTCCGCTGGGGTTGCAAGCGAATTTGCTCCGATTCCTTCAGGAAAAGACCATCGTCAGGCTGGGCGCGACACAGCACATACCCATTGACGTGAGAGTTATCGCAGCCACTCATGTCGATTTGGAGCGCGCCATGTCGCAAAGCCGGTTTCGGGAGGACTTGTTTTATCGTTTGAATGTGCTGCATTTGAAAGTTCCTCCGTTGCGCAGCCGGGCGGAAGATATCGAGCTTTTCGCTCAGGCGTTGTTCAAGCAGTTTCAGCGGCAAAAGAACCCGAAAGTGCAAGGCTTTAGCCGGGATGCTCTTCGGGCGATGCAGCAATACAGCTGGCCGGGCAACGTACGGGAGCTGTTCAATCGCGTGCAGCAGGCCATGATCATGAGCGATAACCGTTTGATCACGACGCAGGATCTGGGTATTCCCGATCAAGAATACGTCCCGAACGGGAGCAGCTTGTCCAGCGTGCGCGCCACTCTCGAACGCGATTTCATTCGATCCGCCCTCAAGAGTAACGCGCATAACGTTACAAAAACCGCGCGTGACCTAGGTGTCTCTCGCGTAACGCTGTACCGGCTGTTTCAGAAATTCGAGATTGAACGCCCTTAAGTCTCTGGGCTAGAGCAACGGTCGCTTTGGAAGTTTGATTCGCGTACGGAGGTCATCATGAGTAGTGCATCCGAATTCAATGTTTCCCGCAAGACCGGGTTATCCATGCCGTGGGTGGTAGCGGCATTGACCTTCATGTCCGCCATCACCCAGAGCCACGCCGCGCAACTTATCGTTCGAGAGCCGTTACTGTTGTTGGCCCAAAATACCCAAGGCCAGGATACACAGCTCCCCTCCTCCGCGGGGGCGGACGCCGGGGGCGGTGGCGCCGATACACCCCAGACGGTGGGGCAGGCGCCGTCCGAGCCTGTAGAAAAGCAACCGGAGCTGGCGGCGCTGCAACAACCCGGTGTGCTCACACCGAAGGGAAAGTTCTTACTTGAGCCGGGCCTGCAATTTGCGCATTCCACTGACAGCCGCGTCGTTGTACTGGGGCTGAGTATTTTCGATGCGGGACTCATAGGACTGCTCGATATTCGAACGGTGAATCGCACCAGCTGGATCGCCTCTCTCACAGGCCGCTACGGAATTACCAACAGACTGGAGTTCGAAGCACGAGTGCCTTACGTCTACCGAAGCGATACGACCATCGCCAGGCCCTTAACCGGCACTGGGTCAGAAGACCAGCAATTCCATGCCACAGGCTCGGGCCTTGGCGACGTGGAAGTCACGGCGCGCTATCAATTCAACGAGGGCGGGATTGAAAAACCCTATTACGTGGGAAGTCTTCGCTTCAAAAGCCGAACGGGTACCAGCCCGTTCCAAGTGGAAACGATATCGCCCTTTTTGGGGCCCGAACAAGTGCAACGGGAATTACCAACCGGCTCCGGCTTTTATGCCCTGCAACCGGCGATCACCGTGCTATACCCGTCCGATCCGGCCGTGCTCTTTGGAAGCCTTAATTATGTCTACAACTTCAGCCGGGACGACATCGCGGTGGGCGCCAGCGGCACCACGGCGAAGGTGGAGCCGGGCAACATCGTAGGCTTTAATTTCGGTTTGGGTCTTGCGCTCAACGACCGGACTTCGCTGAGCATAGGCTATGACCACGCGATCATCGGAAAGACCCTGATAAACAACGAAGTTGCCCCGCTATCCCTGACTACTCACGTCGGGTCGCTCATATTCGGATACGCCTTCAAATGGAGCGCGAAAACGAACTTCAACCTCTCCGCGAGCATCGGTGTTACTCGCGACGCTCCGGACATTCAGATCAGCCTGCGCTTTCCGCATTCCTTTTGATTTAACTCGTGGTCCGCGCCGAAGGCGGCGCCTCTAACGGCCTATGCCCCGAAGTTGTAGATTAAGGCTCCCCAACGTGTTCAGGGTCCGCATATTGCGCATTCCGGACAGCGTGGCATCGATGGTGATCTCGTGGCGGATGATTTGGTTATCCAGCGTATTCTGCATGATGGTCAGTGTGCCGCCGCGAAAGTTTTGGAGTGCCTTCATGTCCACGATATTGCGCGGGCCGTTTTGAATCAGGGTTATTCGAGAGGTTGGATTGTCAGGTGACGCCGTTACGGATGTCACTGTCGTTTTTCCGTTCACGGTAGCATTGCTCGCAGGCCCGGGCAAGGATGATGATGAGGCCGAATCGGCGGACGCCGCCGCCTGCGCGTCCTGGCGGGACGATGCGGCTACAGAAGTGGTCTTCGGCAGCGGCGCTTCACCCGCAACATCGGAACCGCCCGTGCGTCGCGCACTGCCTGCGTCTGGTGCGGCTTGGCCCTTGCTGTAATTGGAGGAAGACAGTCCGTCCAATTGCGCGGCTAGCGCACGGGCTTCTGCCTTGATGACTTCGCCTTGCGCTTGTAGATCTGCGCGCATTTGATTGAGTTGTGCGTGGGTGGCGGTACCTAGATTCGAAAGATCCGTTTCAACGAAGTGCACGCGTACATTATTCACATAGACCATTTGGCGCAGGTTCAGATTGATCTGGAGGCGGAGCCCTTCCGCACCGACGAACCCTCCGCGCTGCTTAGCCAGGGACTTCTTGCTAACCAGTTTGAATTTTTGGAAGGGCGAGCCAGGCCCGACGGCGGCCCAACACGGATTCAGCGCGAACCCCAGGGCTACCGAAAGAGTTATCGCTTGCGCTACATGCCTGTGTGAACTGGATTTCATGATTGCCTCAGAAATCGTTGGGTCCGGAGCGCAGCAGCGTCACTGCGGCCAAGCTCTCGCGTGGAATACCTTCTCCCAGAAAAACAGGAACGACGCGCCAGTGCGCGCGAACATTGAACTTTGCCACCTTCTGGTGGCTGTGAATCAAGAACGCGATGCGGCCTCCCCATAGCTTCTCGAATTCGGCAAGCCGCATCACACGAGTGCCCCTGGATGGGTCGCCGATCAGAACGTGACCGCCAGAGGCGCCTTTCACCACCACGAAATGGTTATATCCGCTCTCTTCGAGCAGGACGATGAAAGGCACGGATTCCGAGACTAGTTTGGTGAACTGGCCCTTATCTATCTCGAAGCCGTCCGCTTGAAACCCCCTCGCCTCGAGATACTCCTTCATGTCCAGCATCGAGAAGCCCTCGGCTTTGATCTTCTCTTGTTCGCCGCGCTGGTACATGAAGTACAAGGCGTGGTCTTCGGTCGTGGGCGCGTCGTAATGATGTGTCAGCAAGGTCGCTACCGCTGCGGAGCCGCAACTAAAGTCATATCTTTGCCGCACCGTGGTCTTGAAGCGCAACTCGTCGGTGACGCGCTTCATGCTTTTCACCGGGACCGAGAAGGCCCCCACCGCGTCGCTGGTGAATTCCATACTGCTCAACCCTTGAGCGCTCGCGCTCACCGCCAGCGCGAGCAGGCTTGCCGCCAAAAGAAATCGCGCGCCGCGCATGGGACCAGCCATTACGGCTGCAATCCAATATTTAGAATCATGGAACTCTGGATCAGTACGTTGTTGCCGGTGTTTTGTATCACCATCGGAAACCCGGTGGTACCTGCAAATGAGCCATTGGTGATGGCGTTGGATCCTGTTACGACGTCGATCGCCGTATTGTTATGGACGCTGCCACGTACATCGTTTAGGTTCACCACCTTGACGTCGCGCGCGCCTCGCTTTGCCCCAAGCTGCTGAGCCGTTACCGGCTTGCCCACGGCGCCCAACACACCGCTATCCCCAGGGTGTACCTTCGCCGAATACAGACCAGCCGCGCTTACCAAGGCCAAAGAGATCATCGTGCGTAAGACCGTATCGCAGTACTGATAGTGGTTCATCGAATTGCTCCAACTTTTTAAGCTGCGGAAAGTCGCCGCGGGGCGCG
>JBJXGQ010000271.1:0-4361 GCA_046160525.1 Burkholderiales bacterium | reverse complement strand
ACGGGTTGGGTGTAAAGAACCAGGCCAGCGAAAACGCGTCGAATCCAACGATGAAAAGGCCTTTCCCGTTACCCCGCCGCTGGGGCTACCGAGGTGACGAAGCCCTGAAGGCTGCCAGATGTAACCTGGCGCGCGCGGACAGTGTTTGAAGCCGTACTGGCAAGGAATTCGCTGTCCGGACAGGGCCGATTGCCGTGCCACCACGAACTGGCGACCGCCCGCACGGCGGCAGGCTTTGTATCCGCTGATGATCAACGAGACCAAGCTCGCCATTGCTAATAGGACTGGCGAACAGAGGCTCAAACGAAGCAGTTAAGGAAGGCTTCTCAGCCTGCTTTACAAGTGGTGGCAAGACTACGGACAGAAAGCGAGATGCTTCGAAAGTTGCTTTCGCCGGAAAGCCCGCAACAGCCTAAGGGTCGGTGAATTTAGGTGGTTTGGTCCATTCGTGAGGCCCCGCATTCGACGCATAAACGGGGGCTAAGGCAGGGTGGTTATAACTCAGTTATAACCCAGCTACGAACCGCAAGCGGTTTTTGCGTAAGCGGGTAAATCCTGGGTTGGGCTATCTGGCGGTACGCATAATCAGGGGCGCCACGGCTTATAACTGAGTTATAAGCAACGGGCAGCACTACGCGGGCGACGGGCCCTTAAGAAGCGTTGCCACCCAATCCGGAATTGACGCGGCTTGTTCACTGGTCAGAGCGCCCCGCTGAAAGCGAATCACCACACGCCCTTCCTGATCCTCAAAATGCGCGACAATTTTGCCGTCCACTTCGACGGCCTTACTCGCGGTCGGCTCCAGGCCCATCAGACGCTCAAACACCGCCCGCGCCGCTAGCGACACACCACCCTGCGCAATCTTTTTCGCTACGCGTAGGACATCGGTCCGGTTCTCCGCGAGCCGCTTGATCAGCTTCGGACCCCAGTTCGCCTGAATCTCCAGCACCGATGGGAACGCTCCGACCACCTCGGGCGGCAAAGCCGCCAGCGTCAGCACCTTGCTGACGTAGGCCTGCGTAATCCCTACCTCGCTGGCAAGCACGTTCTGTGAAGGCCATAGCTTTGACGACAGGGCACGCTGGTAATGCAACCCGAGCTCGTAAGGCGACAGATCTTCCCTCGCCCTATTCTCCCGGTCCATAGCCAAAAACAACGCCTGATCGGTCATCTCCTGAACCACCGCATTCACGTCGATTCCCAAGTCCAGGCAGGCCCGATGGCGGCGTTGGCCAAAAACCAGCTCATACTTGACCTCGCCTTCCGGCGCGATGGGACGCACTTTGATCGGCTGCACGTTCTCACCGGCCGCCGCTATTTCGCGCTTGAGCAATTCAAACGCCGGCACATCAAACGATTTCGCATTGCGATTGGCCCACTTCGACAGCCTGATTTGGCCGGGCGCAAGGCGACGCACCGGCAGCGCGCCTTCGAAACTATCAAGCTGCTCGCGCAACGCCTTTTCGCGGCGATCGGCATCAACCATTTCGGTATTGAAAGCCAGCAGTGCACCCGGCGCAGTGTGGGTCCCGCCCCGGCGGCGCGGCGACTCGTCGCGCGGGTCCTTGTTGTCCGGATTGAGAATACTGGCGTTCTTGGATTCAAGGAATTTCTTGAGCGAGCTCATGCTGCCGCCTCCTCTACTTTTCTGATCCCCTCAGCCTCAGTCCGCTGCCAGCTACCGATAATCGAAAGTTCGACCAGCTTGACCACCCGGTCGTAAGCCTCCCTCGCCCGCTGATACGTCTTGCGACTACCCGCATATTTGCTGATGTCGTACACCGTGCCGAACTGCGCCGCGCTGACGTTGGCGACGCTGGTTTTGGGAATCTCTACCGGCAACACCATGTCGGTGTACGTCGCCGTAATCCACTCACGCACAATGCTGGCGGTGGCATCCGCCATATCCACCTTGCTCAGCAAGACGTGGATAAAGTGGAACCGTTTGGCAAGCTTCACGGAGTGCTGCAAGCCGCTGGCAAGATCCGAGAACAAGGACCAGAACTGCGCCGAACTCGCAAAATCAAGACTGTTGGGGGGGAGAGGAACGACCAACCCTTCGGCCGCCATGAAGGCGTTGATCGTCACGTAGCTAAGCGCCGGTGGCGTGTCGATCAAAATGACGTCATAGGTTTTACGAGCTTGCTCCAGCCCCTTGTTCAGCACGTTCCAAAACGCAAACGAACGGTCGCGCATTTGCTGCGCCGGTAACGCGAACTCTGCGCTAAACAGGGCAGGGGAAGCCGGGATCAAATCAATGCCGTCCCAGTAGGTCGACTTTATGGCGTACTCGACCGAGCTCTGTTCGCCCAAGAAGAGATCGTGCAGGGTCTCTTCCGCATTAACTTCGGAATCCGGTAGCATGCCAAACAGTGTGGTGAGGGAGCCTTGCGGGTCGGTATCAACCAGCAACACCCGATAGCCACGAAGAGACAGACCCTGAGCCAGGGTCATTGCGGTGGTGGTCTTGGACACGCCACCTTTGAAGTTGCCAATAGCCACCGTGACACCCGGCCGGTCTCCACGCTTAAAGGGCACACCCATGGCCTGTACCCACTGCCGTGCTTCAGCGAGGGTGAATTGCCGGCGCGCCGCATTGATAACTTTGCCTTCCGGCAAGTCACCCCGCGCCAGGCGCCGGCTGAGCTGGCTCTTGTCGAGATCGCACAGCTCCGCGACCTGCACCGCGGAGAACACGGGGGGCACCTTCTCGCGCGTTGGGGCGAGCATGTTCGCCCGAATCTCGCCCAGCATCTGCATCGCACGATCCGCGATCAGCGATATATCATCGATCGTGATGTCTTTATTGCGCTGCAAAGTAGAATTCTCGGGCACGGTGTTACCTTTTTCAGGAAAACCCACAAAAAGGGTTGACGGGACGAGTTTAGCACCGTCCCTCTGAAAAAGCGTGCGCGGGCCTAATTAGTGTGCGGTTGGCTGCAATCTGTTGCAGAATACCAACAGGTAACTCTTTGATACCGCTGAGGAATCTTCATCGTATTTGCGGTGGCCTGCGATTCCAACGCTGCCTACGCCCCTGCTTATGCGTAGGCGAATGCTTTAGCCGATGCCGTTAAAGCGTAATCGCGTACCCTGGATATGCGTAAGCTAGCGAGGGGAACGAACGACGGCCGGCACTTTGGCCACGCTGGTGGGCGAGGGCAGCAACACCAGACCCGAGGGCGATACATCAACACGTGCCGTCGGGTACACCACCAGCACTTGCTGTAGGGCTTTTTTGAAGTTTTCCCGGAACTTTTTGGGCGAACTTTCGGAGCCGAACTGCCCCATCAGACCTTCCCAAGGCACTGTGGTCCTGCTTCGCAAAAACGAATTGCGCCAAGTGAGCCAGCAGTAGATGTCGAGCGCAATTGGACTTTGCTTGAGCGCTCGCAATGCCCGCAAATCCACCGGCACGGGCTTGTCCGTGAGCTCCTGAAAGAATCGCTCACTCAACGTCACTTCCGACTGGAACAGCCCGGCCTGCTCTGGACGTTGCGGGTCCCACCAGACGGACGCCTGGTCTGTTACCCGAAAGCCCGCGGTGTGCAAGCTTTGGATATTCTGGCCGGCAAGCGTTTCGTCACGTACCACCGCGATCGTGGATGCAAACAGTCTGCCCAATTGTTCGCGCAAACGCGTGATGCTGCCATTCTTCCCGCCGGTTATGGAATCGAGACCGATACCTTCCATGAACTCACGTAGTGATCGACCCAACACCACTTTGCGTTCCTGGGTACGAACGGCTTCGGTGGACAGCCAGGCCAGCACGAGACGCGGGATATTGCCGTAGGGGTAGCCCAGGGAGCAGGGCACTTGCTGCGTGATGACTCGCCCATCCTTACCTGGCGCCGTACGTTCTCGGATGGTGTATCCGGGCTGTATGACGAGCGCTACATTGCCATTGCGCCGACCCCAGGCGGGCGGATTGTCGCGAGGCTCGCGATAGGGAAGGGTGGCCTGAACGAGCACACGCCCCAAGAACCCAATAGATCCGGCACGGCGTGCATCTTCGGATTCAATGGCCAGCGCTTCCTCGAACAAACGTCTCATTACTTCGGTACTGTTTCTTCGAGCTGCGAGCGGAACAACTTCGGCAAGCTCTAGTGTGCTTTTGTGCAAAGGCTCCTGACGCGCTTGCGTCATGGCAGTTGAATCAAGCGGTTGATTGCGCTGTCGCATTTCCGCCAGGATAGTCGAGAGATTTCTGCCTTCAGTAGGATTCACGATATATGCCGGCGAAATTTAGTACTCTGACAATAAACCATTGATCACGGTATTGTCAAGCATATTTGGGGCGCAACGGGTGTTTTGTTGTTGACGTGTTGTTTATCAAAAAGATTTTTGGACAATGTTTTCGT
>JBJXGQ010000270.1:0-6319 GCA_046160525.1 Burkholderiales bacterium | reverse complement strand
TACCGTGTCCCGCACAGCGAGTTGGAGCATTACGTGTGCGGTACCCACTGCTCCATCAAGGCATGGTTCAAGGAGGGGGAAGGCATTTTTTTGGACGAGATCCTGCGGCCCGAAACCAGCGTATTCGACCGCTCCATTTTGCTGCACGAGATCGTACATTTTCTCCAGGCGCGCACGGGAGAGTACGAGGGCATGGATGCTTGCAACCGCTGGTTTCATCGCGAACTCGATGCTTACAACGTACAGAACCGCTACTTGGGCGTGATAGGACATCCCAGCCGTGTTGCGTTCACCGGCGACAATTGCGGTGTGACCAAGAACGTTGCCGAACCTGCTCCGGAACAAGTATTCAGCGGCCGCCCGCGCCAAACGGATCCGGAACATTAGCGCTTCGCCACGGCAAGTCCTCTTGCTTGGCGGTGGCCATGCTCATGTCGAGGTGCTCAGGCGCTTTCGCATGGCACCGGTGCGCGGCGCCGGCATCACACTCATATCCCCTCATCAACACGCCACCTACTCCGGGATGCTGCCTGGATGGGTGGCTGGCCACTACAAGCGCGCGGAGTGTTGCATCGATCTGGCGGCGCTGTGCGGGCCGGGCATTCGGTTGCACGGGAGCGCCGCACGCCATATCGATGCGGCGCGCAAGCGAGTGCTATGCGAGGATGGGTCCGAGCATTCCTACGACTTGCTATCGGTGGATGTGGGATCCGTATCCGCTCTTGATGGCATCGTAGGTGCCGGTGAGGCGGGAGTGCGCGTCAAACCCATGGAATTCGGTCATGTGGAAGATTTAGCCGGGCGCATGGCCCGTGGGGAGGCAAGGCGAATCGTGATCGTTGGTGGCGGGGCCGCTGGCGTTGAGCTTTGCCTTGCCTTGCGTCATCGCACCGGGCGCGGGAAGGTGCATCCCGAGTTCCATTTGGTTATCGCATCGAACACCATGCTGGAGGGGCATAACCTCATCGCCAGGATGCTGGTTCGCCGCAGCCTCGCGCAGGTACGGGTACATCTGGGCAAACAAGTGGTTCGCGCCACCGAACGCAGCCTCCATTTTCTCGGTGGCGGCACCCTGGAATTCGACGCCCTCATATGGGCGACAGGGGCCGCCGCACCGGCGTGGCTAGCAACCAGCGGGCTTATGCTGGATGCGCGCGGATTCATCCTGGTGGATGAGCACTTGCAATCCGTGTCCCACGCCAGCGTGTTCGCCGCGGGGGACGTTGCAAGCATGCGCCATCACACTATTCCCAAGTCCGGCGTGTACGCGGTGAGGCAAGGCCCGCTCTTGGCGGAGAACCTTCGCCGCGCACTGCATGGCCAAACCTTGCAGCGCTACACGCCGCAAGCGCGGGCCCTGGCACTCATCAGCACCGGCCCTCGTCACGCAATCGCCGCATGGGGACCATTGGCTTGGTCCGGCGCCTGGGTGTGGCGCTGGAAGGACGCCATCGACCGCCGGTTCGTGGAGAGATACCGGGAGCCGCGCTAATATCCCTGGCATCGAAAGCCATTAGCGAGACAACCCATGCCCACGCCCATCCCCTTCAAACTCCACGTGCCGGACGAGCAACTGCAAGACATTCGCGCTCGCCTGAAAAATACCCGCTGGCCCGACGAGCCGCCGCTGGAACCGTGGTCCACGGGCACCAGCGTTTCGTACATGAAGCAACTCACGCAATATTGGCTCGGCGAATACGACTGGCGTGCCCAGGAGGCTAGGTTCAACGCGCTGCGCCAATTCACGGTGCCTATTTCCGGCATCGATGTCCATTTCATCCACGAAGAGGGCAAGGGACCCAAGCCCGCGCCCTTGCTGCTCTCCCACGGCTGGCCAGGCTCGGTGCTGGAGTTCCACAAACTCATTCCCATGCTCACCGACCCCGCGCGCTTCGGCGGCGATCCGGCCGATGCATTCACCGTGATCGCACCCTCGCTCCCAGGCTATACGTTCTCCTTCAAGCCGGGACAGAAGCGCTTTGCGATCGAGGACATCGCCGCTACCTTCGCAACGCTGATGATGGACGTGCTGGGCTATCAACGCTTCGCCGCCCAGGGCGGGGATTGGGGCGGGTTCATCACATCGCGCCTGGGCTACACCCATCCGCGCAACTTGATGGGCATTCACCTGAACTTGCTCGCGGTACGGCGCGATCCCAAGATGCTGGAGAACCCCACGGAGGAAGAGAAGCGCTTTTTCGTTGAGTTGAATCACTTCTTGAAGGAAGAGACCGCCTACCAGTGGATTCAGGGCACCAAGCCCACGACGCTGTCCTACGGCTTGACGGATTCTCCGTCAGGACTCGCGGCGTGGCTGGTGGAAAAGTACCGCACCTGGACCGACTGCGATGGTAATCCCGAGAACGCGCTCACCAAGGACGAGATGCTCACCAACATCATGTTCTACTGGTTCACGGGCGCCATCGGCTCGTCCTTCTGGCCCTACTACGCGCGCATGCATGGCCCTTGGCCCATACCGGAAGGCGAAACCATCGGCGTTCCCACCGGTTACGTGGAATTTCCCAAGGAGATCTTGCACCCCCCGCGCTCGGTCGCCCAGCGCATGTACGGCAACATCCAGCGTTGGACTCGTGCGCCGCGCGGCGGTCATTTCGCCGCCCTGGAACAGACGGAGTTTCTGGCGAAGGAGATACGCGAGTTCTTCCGGCCGTTACGTTAGCGCTTATGAATCGCCGCGGTTGGCCTAGTCCGATTCAGCCCAGATCTTGGTCCACACGTCGCCAGGAATTGGGTGAAGCACGCGCTCGTAGTGGTGTTTGAGAATCGCCAGTTCGACCAGTACCTCGTCCGAAAAACCCTTTCGGTCGCCCCGGGCGTCGGTGACGACGTCCTTTAGATATTCGCGCGCGCGTTCGGGGTCGGGCCACAACTCCTGCAGGCGGTTGGTAATGCGCGGATATTGCCCGGGCAAGCGCCTGGGCCGGATTTTCTCATCGAGGGATGCCAGCCATCGCAAAGTTGCGCTGCTGAGGGCGCCGGCATTTTGCTTCGGTTCTTTAACGGGATTGGGCTCGGACATTAATTTCACCTGAATTCGTCGTAATCGCCGCGCGGGGAGCGCGAACAATTCACGTCCTTGGGCCCGGGCGGGTTATGCAAGATGCTTACCCGCGCGCATCCTAGTGGATGTTCCTCAAGGCCTTGGCTCGTTCCTCCGTGGCTGGGTGCGTTGAAAGATAGGGTGTTACCTTGCCACCGCCATGGACGTTGTCCAGCTTGCGAAGAATATTGCCAAGATTTTCCGGCGGCAATCCGTTGGCTGCCATGAAGCGCGCGCCAAAGGCGTCCGCTTCGCGCTCGAAGTCCCGGGAGTAGCCGGTTTGCAACAGCATGGCTGGAATACCCACCGCGATGGAACTCACATCGCCCGCGTACCACGCCACCACGATGGCAACCACGGAGCCTTGCAGCAGTGAGCGCAAGGCGTGGCGTTCCTGGATATGTCCTAGTTCGTGGCCGAGCACCGCGAGCACTTCCTCGTCGGAGGCCGCGAGCTTGACCAGTTCGTCCGTGACGACAATCACACCATTGGGTAACGCTAGCGCCTTGGCGCCAATGCGCGGACTGGACCGAAATACAACGCGGTGGGATGGCAATTCACCTGCTGGAGATTGCATCGCGCGCAAGCGCCCGAGAATGCGCTGCTGCACATCCGCGCCGAGCCTCGACGGGGACAAGAAGTGCTCATCGAGCAATTCCAGCGCGCCCTCCCCTATCTTGTTGCTCGCGGACTCCGGCATGCGAAGGGCCGCGTAACGCGAAGCTGCCGGTAGGCCCCAGAGATATCCGGCGATGAGTACGAACGCCGTTACGACTAATGCTGCTACCGCGTAAGCCCAGCGCGACTCCAACCGCGCGACCCACTCGAGGCTGCCTTTCCCCAGGGCTCGCTCAAGCTCCTCGCTGGCGGGGATTTCCATGGCCGCCCCGTCCGCGAAGGAAAATTTCCGAGGGGCCAAACCCAGCTTGCCGGACACGGAGACGGCGGAGAGTTTTTCCGCCCTTGATATTGCTTCGCCCTCGATGATGACGTTGCCGTGCTCGATGAGTACGGCTACCGCGTGACTCTGGGAACTGCGGCCGTCGTAGTAGGTGCCTTGGAAGGTGCCGCTCAAAGCCCGATATCCATATCGAATATTTCGGCCGCTTCCTCCCCCGCGGCACGAGTTTCCACGGCAGCGCTCGCAAGCGCATTGGAAAGGTCACCGGCGCAGTGCAACTCGATGGATTGGGCGAGCAACCCCGTAAGCTGGATATCGCTAAATGGTTTATACAAACCGAAGGTGAGGAAGATGAGCGCGAGATTGGCCAGCGAAATCGCGGCGAACTTCCAAGGGTTAAGCTGGCACTGGACACGATGGTCGCCAATGCCAAGCCCGTCCCAGCACACGACGTGCAGCCGCGCGCGGATGAACGCCCAAATGCCCAGATAGGTGATGAAACCAACGAACACGGCGGGCGCGATGATGAGCAGTTTGGCCCAGTCATCCAAATCGCCCGGATTGGACAGGGAGCCATCGCCAAACATGCCCCGAAAGTACACGATGAGGGACAGTGCGATAGCCAGGGGAATCAGTGCGCCTAGGAAGGCAACGAAGACATAGAGGCGAAAGAACGGACCCAAGGGAGCATTGAACTTTGCTTGTAAGGATCCGTAAGCGGCATGACTGAAGAAGAACTGCTTCGTCCGCCATTTGAAATAGGGGTAGGCGATGCCCAGTGTAATGAGCACGAAAAACGGGTACAACAGAAAAACCTTCGCCGCTTCCTTGACCCTGCCAAGAAACCGAAAGCGCAGGCCGCGATAAGCGCTGTTATGCAGCCGAAAGCGCAGCGCACTGTTGATCAACCAGGGCAAAATGCATAGACCGGCGATGAACACGACGAGGAAAAATACCAGGTGGATTTCCGGGGCAACATTCCACACCACGAGGAGCACCACGGCGAGAATGCGGCCCTTCAGAATGGCAAGTGGCTGTCCGTGGTATTCGAAGCTGGAACCGGCAAGCGATGTGTTGCGATAGAAATAATTCAGGCGCCGCACCTTGGCCCACGCCGAATAGATGCCCAGCGTAATGACCGAAAGCGCCACGTTTACGATCCAGATGCGGAAATATTCCCCGCCCCTGCCGTTGAAACTTACCCTGTGGACCGAGGCTTGGGGGGCCGCGTCCGCAACCGAAGCCTGTGCGGGAGAAGTATCCATGCTTGAGAGCTTGCGCTGAAGGAATGCATGTTAACGGACACGGCTCGTGAGTCTGGAGAGGCTGTGATTGTCGTTCATGGCCTGTGGCTGCATGGCTGGGTATTCACGCGGTTGCGCAATCGCTTGAGACGCCGGGGGTTGGATGCGCATACATTTTCCTATCCGTCCATGGGGCGCGGATTCGCGCAGAACGTAGCGGCGCTCGCGCGCTTCGCCAGTTCCGTGAAGGGCGGTAGGGTGCACCTGGTGGGCCACAGCCTGGGCGGATTGATTTGCCTGCGCTATGCCGCGCAGAGTCCCGATCCTCGCCTGTCTCGAATCGTGTTGTTGGGGAGTCCAGTCAAGGGTTCTAGCGTGGCGGCCCAACTGGCCAAGGGCCCTCTTGGCAAGTGGTTGCTGGGCAGCGCGTGGCGCGAGTTGGCGCATGGCATCGCTGCGCGCTTGCCGCCACATATTGAGGTCGGGGTGATCGCCGGCAATGTTGGCTTGGGCCTGGGCCGCCTGGCCGCTACCATCGCGGGGCCGCACGACGGCACCGTAACCGTGGAGGAAACGCGCATGGAAGGTGCCGCCGACGCACTGCTTCTTCGCACAACGCACACCGGATTGATTTTCTCTGCCCGTGCCGCGCAACAAGTGGCGTGCTTTCTCGCCAAGGGAAAATTCGACCGGAGCCAAGACCCATGATCCGGCTCATTTTGGCGCTGTTTATGTGCGGCGTATTGCAGGGCTGCGCAACGGTTTCCTTCTACTGGCAAGCCATCAACGGGCAATGGGAATTGTCGAAAAAATCCCTCCCCATGGAAGAAGTGATCGGCCGTCCGGCCACCAGCGAAGTGCTGCGAGAAAAGCTGCGCTTGGTGCAACGCATCCGCCTGTTCGCCAGCCAGGAGTTGAAACTCCCCGACAACGGGAGTTACAAGAAGTACGCGGACATTAACCGCCCCTTCGTGGTGTGGAATGTGTTCGCGGCCCCGGAATTTTCCACGCAACCCAAGGAATGGTGCTTTCCCTTCGCCGGTTGCGTGGGCTACCGGGGCTACTTTCGCGAAGAAGCCGCGCGCGAGTTTGGCGAGGGACTGCGCGAACGCG
>JBJXGQ010000269.1:0-3727 GCA_046160525.1 Burkholderiales bacterium | reverse complement strand
CAAGGCCACCGACCGCCGCTAACGTCTCCCGACGCACCAGCATGAACGAGCCATTGAGCCAATCAACCTCGCGCCAGCGCTCGAGGTCGCGATAAAGATGGTCGGGCCAGAAGGTCGATAAGTGGATGGCGTTGAGCAGCTCAGCATGCAGGGTCAACATGCGGCCAAAGGTGCGCTGCAAGCTGCCGTCCGGGTTCAGGGTGCGACAGCCCGCGATGCCAACGTCTGGATGGGCATCCATAAAGGCCACCATGGCGGGCAGCGTCCCTTTGGGCACCAAGGTGTCGTCATCAAGCAACAACAGGTAACGTGCATCGGCTCCTGCGAGGAGACGGTTGTAGGTGCCGGTATAACCCAATTTGCTACGCCGATAAAACGAACGTGCGTCGGGAAACTCTGCCGCGATGCGATCGATAAAGCCCGTGTCTTCAAAGCCGTTAAAAGCGAGGTGCAGGCTACAACTGAAATCTGCTGCGTCTTCTTCCTTGATCGAGCGCAGGCAGTCCGCCAGGTAGCGATCGCTACCTAGATTTCCTATGAGTATGGCGAGATCGTGCATGGGCTTGGGCTAGGCAGTCCGCAGTGGGAACGCACGATTGCGTTGGATCTACGAACAGAATTTCGGTCCTATTGCGCGATGCGTCAAGGGGCCGAGGTATTTGAAGCAGATTCTCGCGTGGCGTATTACAGGCCATTTTAATTTTAAGTGTTCTGCCAGATTGGCCCGACCGTGAAGACATCGACGATGGCGGGGTTTATCTCTGTAGGCTCCGGCAAGCCCAACGTTGGAGCTGCTCGATTCGAGATGTAGTGCGCTGGTGACTAAGTGGAAACTGAAAGCTTGCGTGGTATGTGGACTCGACTTCAGCAATGCAACTTCCCGCCGTCAGATACCTGGCGCGCGTGCCGTGCCGGTCGAACACTGCGCGTTATTTACTCTGACCCCATGAAGGCCGCAATCAATCACCGAGCCGCCCATCTGGCAAGCACTCAGGCAATGCCATAGGTTCTTCTCGGCGGTGATGACCAGCGACGGCTCGTGATCGTCGTGGAAGGGGCACAAGGCGAGTAGAGCGGCGCCGTGGCGCTTGAGCGTCACGCCGGCCGTCTCAACCAGGCGCACCAGCGCGACCTCCGCCTTCAACCGCTTGACCAACTCATCCGGTACCCGTGCCATCGCAGATCTCCCAAAATCCTGTCAAGCAATAAAACATTAGTTGAGTATTACTCTATTGCTCGATACCGTGATCGCCCAAGCCAACCGCTAACAGGAAAGGCCCATGAACCGCCTCGTCATTGAACACTTGAAGGCCGACGAGCTACCGCGCCAATGGGCCGAGCAGCTCAAGGCCACGCCGGACGCGACCTTTACCGTGCGCATTGAAGCAGAGGAAGCGCCGACTACGACCCATGGTGCGTTCGGGCTCTGGCAAGACCGTGAAGACGTGAACGACGTTGAGGCCTATCTGCACGACCTGCGGCAGCCCCGGCGCTGATGCTCGTCGATTCCGATGTGTTGATCTGGTATTTGCGCGGACGCCCGAAGGCCGCGCAGTTCTTGGACGCCCTGCCGGCGCTGCAACTCTCTGCCGTCAGCTACATAGAGCTCGTGCAGGGCATGCGCAATAAGCGGGAACTCGAACTGCTCAAAGCCGATCTCGACCAACGTCACGCGACACTCTTGCCCGTCACCGAAGCAATCTCCACGCGCGCCGTCACGCTGGTCGAGAGCCACTTCCACAGCCATGCGTTGCAGCTTGCGGATGCGCTCATCGCTGCGACAGCCATCGAGCATGGCCTGTCGCTCGCGACGGCTAACGACAAGCACTACCGCGTGGTTACCAACTTGTAAATCGAAGTGTTCCGGCCTGAGTAAACGTCGCGGATATTGCATGCCAGGCAAAAGGTAAGACCTGACACCGGGACTGCATGCTGGCAGTCAAAATTAAATCCGTCACCTTTTTTGTCACCTTTTTTTCTCTATTGCGCGATGCGTCAAGGGGCCGGGGTATTCGAAGCTGATTCCCGCGTGGCGTGTTACCGACCGTTTCAACTTCAAGCGTTCTCCCAGTTCGGTCCGGCCGTGAAGATAAGAACGATGAAGAGACCGGTCTCCGTAGCCTCCGCCAAGCGCGGCATTCGGAGTTTCTCGATTCAGAGGTGTTGAGCCGGTGATTGTGTGGAAGCTCAAAGCTTGCGCGGTGCTTGGACTCGACTTCAGCGATGCAACTTCCAGCCATCAGACAACTGGATCTCGTGCCGTGCTGGTCTAACACCGAGCGTCAATTACTCATGGCTCCATGAACGCATTCCTGAATTCAAATGGACGTTTGGGCACCGGAAATATCCCCCGCGAACTTGGCGACTATCCCACGTGCAACTAGATGTTCTCTGGCTGGATCAACGTTGCGGACAGGGTTGTTACCGGCATACGCGTAGGAATTGATCCTGGCATCGATCCCAATCGGATCACTTTGGAAATACCGCCGAGTAAGCAGACCGTATGAGCTGCGACATCAATTACTCGGACCCCGCGAACTCGCGATTACTATTAATTCCATCGCACTAACCAGCACATTGAACGCCATCCCAAGGATGAAATATGGAATGAAATACTTCATAAAAACCAGAAATTTTGGCGCTGTATTCTTCCAGTGAATGGCTAAATCACTTTTAGAATCCAGCAACGCCAGATAATAACGGCTCATTCGATAAATTCCGTACGACAGACCCGCGCACAAAACAATGTGCATGACAATCAAGACCTGCTTCACGGTAATTGTGGCACTTGCAAGACACCCAGCATCAGAATCCGTTGAATAACAAAACCGTGGACGCTATTTTGCATAGGCTGATTGAATCATGTTGGTGTTGAGTCTATGCGGGTAAAGCACGAATCCTCCGCTTGCTGCACCAAATGGCCCAACCGCGGTCGGCGATCCAGGCCCCCAGTTACTGGCCCCTGAATTTCTGCCAAATGCCCCGTTCGCACTATTTATCCTGGAGAGTATGTCAAAAACGCCTCCGACAAAATCAGCAGACTCTGCAGCAATTGCAGCGGGCCTCAAGCTCAGGAACAGGTCACCTCCTTGCCCGACCACGGCGCCGAAGTTACCGAATAGAAATCTACCCGCAGACTCAAGTATCCCCGGACCAGACGTGTCATAAAGTGCGTGGCGGACTGCCAGTGCCGAATTCCCCATTCCCAGGGCGCCACTCGCAGCTAACAAAGTTCCTCCCCAAAATGCGGCCGGAATAGCAGGTCCTGTGGTTGGACTGGCGATCATGACTCCTAGACCCAGTGCTGCTTCCGCAGTTGAGGAAGTAAAATCGATCAGACCGAAGCCCAGATTTCGCAAATTTACCAATCCAGTCGGATCGTTTGCATTCAGCGGATTGTTTCCCACATACGCATAAAAGTTTACCCCCGCCTCGAACCCCAATGGGTCCTCGGATATGAACCGTCCGATCGATGGGTCGTAGTATCTCGCACGGTAGTAATAGATGCCGGTATCGGGGTCTTCCTCGCGGCCGGTGTATTTCAGGCGATTTGGCGGAAACGCATCGTGCAGGGATTCGCTTAAGACGTTGCCGAATGCCCCGTAGCGGGTGGTTTGCAGGACTTTTCCATCATGGCCTGACAGGCCGACCGTATTGGCCAGGGCATCATGGTGGAAGCTGGTGTTGGTCCATTTGCCTGCCGGGTTGTAGAGATAGGCGTTAACTA
>JBJXGQ010000268.1:0-12127 GCA_046160525.1 Burkholderiales bacterium | reverse complement strand
CCCCCGGGAAGGAGAAATTTTCCTGGGTCGCTTCCCGTCCCCCCAATCGGGAGCAGTAAGCGTCCCTGCCCATCGAAGACGAGCAAATAGTCGTAATAGGACTCCGCGACATAAAGGTTGCCGTCCGCATCAACCGCCACGCCCTTGGGCCGGGTGAGATTACCCACGTAAAGACCGCGCTCGCCCACCACGGCCTCGGGCTCGCCTTGCGTGGACAGGATTTGCACGCGCGCATTGAGCGTATCGCTCACCACGAGACGCTGCCCGTCCAGCGCAAGAAAGGTCGGTGCATTGAACTGGCCCGGCGCGGTGCCGCGCTGGCCTAGTGTGCGCACCAGATTACCCGCATCATCGAATACTTTCACGTCGTGGGCACCCGTATCGGCCACATAGGTTAACCCCGCTAGTGCGTCACGCGCCAGCCCCGTCGGCCGCCGCAGGATGCCATCACCAAAACTGCCAATGGGATTGCCCTTCGCGTCCAACCGCACGACACGTCCCAGTTCGGCGTCGCTGACACGGATTTCCCCGCCCGGGCCCTGCACGATGCCCAGGGGATTGATGAAGTGCGCGCCACGGTCGGCGCGCTCCCAAAGCTTCAAACCCTGGCGCGGATCGAATACGAAAACCGCGCCCCTCCCCACGTCCGTGACATAGATCCTGCCCTCGCCGTCCACCATGCCGCATTGCGGGCGCACCAGCACCGCGATATCGTCGTTCTCCGGGTCCATGCCCGCGATCCAGCGCAGAAAACGCGTTCCGCGCGAAGCCGCCTTGGGCGCCGCACCGCGAAAATTCATCTCGCCGACCAACTGGCCCGCGTAGCGGTAGCGCGGTACGTCTGGCGCCGCCGGCCAAGTGCGCACCTCTCCCGCCATCAGATTCAGGGCCGCGGGCTCGGTCGCGCAACCGGCCAGGCAAACCATCACGGCCGCTATCAGCAGCGCCCGCGCGCGCGTCACGGGCACGGCCCGGGAATGTGCAGCGAATACACCACGCCAGCGGCGGCATCGGCGGCGTAGAGCACCCCGAAGTCATCGATCCAAACATCGCTCAAATCTTGCAGCGGGGGAACATTTTCCAGCGCCAGGGGTTCGCCGCTGCCCAGAGCATCGAGCACGACAATACGCGAGGAACCGCGATCGGCGACGAACACCCGCCCGAAACGGTCCGCGGCGAGGGCCACGGGTAAGCGCGCAAATTGCCCCATATCCCATATTCGTCCCGCGCCGCGCGTGGCGATCAAATGCACTTGGCGCGCCGCCGCGTCCAACACGTAGAGCCCTTGTTCGCCGTGGGCGAGCGCGGTCACGGAACGGAACGGGTTGGGCATGGCGGTGGTTTCCCCCAGGGTACCCATGACCTGGCCCAGCCGGTTGAACACGACCACGCGTGCGCCAGTGGCGTCGGCGGCGAAGATCCGGCTCACGCCGTCGCTGGTCACGTCCACCGGCGAGGACAGCGCCCCGGCACCGGCGAAATTTCGTTCGGGGCCTCCGTCCGGGGAGAGCTGCGCCACTCTTCCTTCACCTGGCAGGGCCAGGTACAAAGTGCCGAAACGGTCCACGTGCATGCCCGATACACGACTCGTCATGCTTGCCATCACGCTGAAACTGCCTTGCGCGCGCTGCAGGCGAACTAGCGCCGCGCGGCCGCGGTCGGCGATGAATAAGTCCGCCGAGGAAATCGCGATCTGCTCGGGGGATATCAAACTGAACAATCCGCCCGGCGCCGATCCGGGCGCGGACTGCAAGGGCCCGGAGCGAATCGTCTCAACGAGGGTGGCGGCCAATGGCGCGCCGGGGGCCGCGCATTGCCCGCCACCTTCCCGAGGTTCCAAGGCACAGCCCGCGAGCATGAGGAGCGCCGCCAGCGCGGCGGGGGCATGCCGGCTGCGCTGCGTTCTCACGAACTCACCATTTCCCAGGTCCGAGGGTTTCATGGCTTCCATGAATGCGGCTCGCCAGTCCCCGGCGGCCAGAATGACACAACCCGCAATTCTCCGTCGCCCACGCAATCTCCCCGTTATGACACGCGCCGCAAAATTTACCCTGCACGATGTCCCCCATCAGCACCTGGTTCGCGCCGGCACGCATCTCGAAGCCCAGCTCGGAATGGCATACCTTGCACCGGTAGCGAATGCGATGAAACCAATGCGGAAAGATGACGGGCGCCATGCCTTCCTTTTCGGAGCGCTTGTTCAGTACCACGTCACCATACTCCGGCCATGCCACCGGCACGGGCACCCACACCGACAGGGCACCCAAGGCGCACAACACGATACCCCGGCGAGAAAACAAGGTTCATGGCCTCCGGGGGTTGAGAATACTCGCACCGAAGCCCGGCGTCATTTCGGCCCCTGAGAACTGGCTGCGGCGCGCGACGTGTTATGGCAACGAGCGCACTCGGTCAGTGGAAACGCCACCGCTCCATGACAGCGCCCGCAGTATTCCCCTTGCAGAATGTCGAACATGTTGATGGGTGTGGCTCCCGCCTTGGACTTGAACAACCCCTCATGACAATTGGCGCACTCGAGCCACTCGGTGTGGGCGAGATGCGGAAAGCGCACATAGGGCATCTCCGCCGTGTTCTTCATCACTATATCCGTGTCCAGTACCCGCACCTTGGTGGTTTCCAGCAAGTTGGTGCGCGGCTTGATGTAACCATCGCGCAGCGCCTTGACCCAATTGACCAGATTCCCCGCCGTGTCGGGCGGCAATAGCCGTAAGGCAGCACCCGGGTTTTGAAGACTGGGTAGCGCGGGATTGCCGGGATCGTGCAACCCCGCTGCAGGCAGGGTCTTCCATTGGCGGGTATCGGCGGCGAGCGCCTGAAACACGAACACCGCCAGCACGACACCCAGGATTTTGCGTGCGCGGAGCATGGGCGCTATCCTGGAATATAGATGCCCGCGCCGCGCAGCGCGCGTTGCAGTTCCCGGGTACTGTTTTCAAGCTGCTCGATCGCGGCTTCGAAACGCTTTGCCCCAGCCTCTTTTTCCGCCTGCGCGCGCAACGCCGTGGCTTGATCGAGGAATTTGCGCACGGCGCTGGAATCCTTGCCCCGCGCGCCGTCTTCCAGCAGCACGGTAATCAGCATGCGGTGCGTATCGTTGCGGTCCAGTTCATAGCGGTACTCCTCCTCCTTGCTCTTGAACTCGAGCCTACGCACCAAGGTGTCGCCACTGCGCTGGTGTTCGATGGCCACCTTGATGCTCACGTAGGCGTGATCCAGGGACGCGCGCGCGCCGTCGATGTCGCCTTGCTCGCGCTTCAATCCGGCCTCGCTCAGCTTCGCCTCCACGCCGCGCCGGGTATCCGCCCGCGCCTGGGCACCACATTTCTTTTCATCGCAAATCCGCTCGAAGGCGGCAATTAACGCGTTGACGCTCGCGAGCCGGTTGTCGTAGTCCTTGGCCTTCTTCGCCGCGCCGGTGCCGGCTCCATTTTGTTCCGCAAGCCTCACGGCGTCGAACATGGTTCTCGCCGCCTGTCCCAGGAGAAGCTCCGCCTTTTCATGATCGCCCGCTTTATCGGCGGCCACCGCCTCGGCGTGCAGCACGCGAGCCTGTTCGCGCTTCTCCTTGGCCGCCTGGCTTTGGCTGGCGGCGACTCGCTTCGCGGCCGAGGATTCCTCGATCAGTGAGCTCACGAATTGAATCCGTCCTCCGTGAGTACCGGCCGGTGCGTCCGTTTGCGCCCCGATGGCGGGCCACGCACAGGCCAATATCATCGCGGCCACCGCTGAAAACCATCGCGCACGAGTGTTCATATCACTTCGCCTTGACGGGTGCTTTGCCTTGGGGGGCCGGCTTGGTGGCTGGCGGCTGTGCCGGGGGAGACTCCGCTTTAGGCGCAGCCGTGGCCACCGTCTTCGGTTTCGAGTGGCAGCGCGTGCACTCGGAAATGGGAAACGCCACTTTGCCATGGCACACGCCGCATTTTTCCCCGAGGATGATGGCCGCCATGCTGATCTGGTTGGCGCCTTTTTGCGGAACGAAGATGGCGGGATGGCAGTTGGAGCAATCGAGCCATTCGGTATGTTGTTTGTGGGGATACACGACGTCGGGCATCGACCCCTTCACTTCGCGGACGATATTCAAATCCATCACCATGGGTTCCACCTTGGGATCGGCGATATCGAAGCGTGGTTGTATTTTCTTCTCGTCCAGCGCCTTGACCCAGTCAATGTAATTGCCCGATTTTCCCTTTGGCAATGCGGCGAAAGCATCGCGCGGGTGCTGCAGAATGAGCGTGCCGTCGTTGGCGGGGTCGTGAATACCGCTTTCCACCGGCGGCGGATTGCGCTTGGCCTGAGAAGGCAGCAAGCGGTTGAAACTGTTCGGGTCGGTGGCCTGCGCCATGACGCCGGCCACGATACCCACCGATAATAAAAGCAAGAGCCAAAATTTCAGTATTTTGAACATGGCCGTCTCGCTATTTCTTCTTCGCCTTGCCGGCGGCAGGCGCGACCAGCTTTTGCAGTGTGCTCTCGTGGGCTTGTGTGGGCGTATTGGGGAGCGCGCTGTGGCACAAGTTGCAGTTTTCCACCGGCCACGCCAGCTCCCCGTTGTGGCACGCTCCGCAAAATTGGCCGTCGATGATCTTCAGCATATTGATCTCGTTTCCGCCCGCCTTGAACTGAATCCCTAGATCGGCATGGCACACCTTGCAGCGGTAGCGAATGCGGTGAAACCAATGGGGGAAAATCACCGGCCGCATGCCCGCGGCGTCGGAGTAGTTGTTGATCACGATATCGCCATACTCCGCGCCCGCGGGGTTGGCCGCAACGAACGCGGCGCTTGCGAACGCGAGGGCGGTGAGTACCAAGAATCTCATGGTCGTTTCCTTTGTTGAACGCTTATTGCTAACGTGGCCGCATGCCGAAATAACGCCTTAGAAGAAAATTCAGTAGCCAGCCCTGGTTACCCTCCGTCTCCTGCACTTGGCCGCGCAAGCTCAACTGGGTAAGCCCTATGGTGTAGTCGAACCGGTTGGCCCAGGACCATAATTCGCGTTGCTCGGTGGAGAATCCGTCTTGCGCCACCGCCTGCGCGAGGCCTTCGCTCATGGCCCGCAACTCGGAACTGAAGCGAAGCCGGGGAATGTTCAAAGCGCGAAAATGATGATAGGTAATATTGGCGCTCCCCGCCGAGAGCCATGGAGTGCGCGCCCCCTGGTTGCTCGAGGCCGCGGATTGGGCAGTGACGTTGCCCGTCCAGCTCGACTGCCGGGAGATTTGGTGCGTGCCGGTTACTTGAAAATTGACCATCTGAAAAGTGATGTCGATCCCGTCGATGCGCCGTGAATCGCTCGCCATGGCGCGCATGCTGAGAGTCTTCTCGCGCGCATAGCGATTCCAGTCCCAAATGGCAGTGTGCTGAAGCGTGCTTTCCGAGTTGCCCTCGGAGTTGTAAGTCGTTCCAAGCTGCTGGGTCAAGTGCGTTCCGCCACTTCCCTTCCACACACTGTGAGGGCGGCTCACTCCATGGCTCAACGACGCGGCGATGTCTTGTACGCTTCCTTCGGTATCCCCGCTTCGGTTCCCCACGTCTGCCCCAAGGGAATAACGGTAGCGCCATTTTCCTAGGGGAATATCCGCTGGAGCGTAACTCGCGCCGCCTCGAACCGAAGAAAGCCAGCCATCTCGCGTTGAAGTGCGCTCGTTGGCAAGGCTGGCGCTGGCTCGCAATGAAAGCGCCGGGCTCCTCTGATAACTGGCATTTCCAGACAGTTGCACAAACTGCCGGTCGGTGGAACCGTTCACGTCCGCCTGGTCAAACTGCGACCCCAACAGCGACCCGGAGATAAACAATGGCTTTTCGGTGCGCGGCCGCCAAAACAAGTTGCTATTGAGCTGGTACTGCGAGGTCTGGGTTTCTCCCAGATCTCGCTCGAAATCGGTCTCCACGCCGAAGAGCTGGCTCTCGATGGACAGCGCCGCTCCTGGACTGTAGCGGTGGCGGAGCACGCCGGTGGTTCGAAGGTCCGAACGCCACGGGTTGTCCTGCTCCAAGTGGTCGTAATCGGAGCGAAAGTCGATCTGGTGAAATTGAAACGCGCGGTTGATGGTGACATTCACGAAATCCTCGGCGGTGTTGGTCCCCGCCATCCCCGGGTCAAGGGCTATCTCCGCGCGGTCGGTATGCCGGTAACTTAGCCCGTAGCGCGCGCCTGCCGGCGGCACGAAGCTTTGAGTGAATCCATAAGTGGTTTGCTGGTGGTCCGGTCCGGCGAGCTCGCCATCGATCCGGCTATCGCTTCGTTCGGCGAAGGCCTCGAAGGGAAACCAGCTTCTGGGAAGCAGGCGCAGCTTGGCTCCACCGGTCACCTCGGTTCCGCTCTGCGACAGCCCGTCGACGCTCGTATCGCTGAAAGTCAAACCCAATCCTCCCGATAATTCACCCACCCATGCGGGTCCTAGTGAAGACCAAAAGTCCGTCCGCAAGGTCGCCAGGTGGGTCTTGGCGTCCACGCCTACTTCTTGGCCTTCCCAGCGTCCCTGGTAGTCCAGATAGCCCGTCAGGCCCGCCTGGCCATGGGCGCGATCCATGGCCAGGATCAGAACGGCCACCACCGCGGCGCCGGCCAAGGCGGAATGCTCCCTTACTCTTGTCACTGCAAAGTCCCATGACGCCTGCAAGATGCCGAACCACGCAAGGAGCGGCACTCAAAGCCGCACACACGCCCACACGGGGCGACGAGAAAAACACGCTCAACCCGGCACGAGATACTTCTCCTGGACGGTGATAGGTGTGCTGCTCCTTAGCTTGGCAACCAACGCCTTCCAAACGCGCTCCTCCTCTTCCTTCAACCATAGATCCTTCGCGCGTGCGCGCACCTTCTCGTAAGCATGGAGTTGGGGCTGCTTGCGTTCGTGCAATTTGAACAAGGCGACTCCTTCGAGCACCGTGATGGGCTCGGTGACGCCACCGGGCACAAGCTTCGAGAGATGCTGTTCGACGACCTCGCTCAGCATGCCTTTGTGCAGATACCCCATGTCACCGCCCCGCGCGCTGGAAGCATCGCCAGAATGCAGCCGTGCCGCTTCGGCAAAATCCGCGCCGCCGAGAATGCGCTTGTGAATACGCTGCGCCTCGCGCGCCGCCTCATCCCAGACAGGCTGCGCGGCGGAGGGGGCCACGCGCAAGAGAATGACGGACAGCCGAACACGCTCGGGTTCGGTGAATTTATCCGGATGTTCCGAGTAATACTGGAGTAACTGCGCGTCCTGGGGCTTGATCTTCGAGCGGACTTGTTCCTTCAATTTGGCGCTAAGCTGGTCTTGTTGTAGGTCCGCGCGCAAAGCGTTCCAAAAAACCGCATTGTCGTGATCTCCTGCACCTTGCTGGCGCATGCGCTGCCGCTGTTTCTTGATTTCGGCATCCACCCGTTTTTTTTCCACCTTGATGCCGCGGCGCCCCGCCTCTTGCACGACGAGCGCGCGATCGATGAGTTTGTCGGCGACCTCGCGATGGAACGCAGCGAGTTCGGCGTCAGGCGGTTTGGCGTGGTAGTAGCGCTTGCGCATTTCGCTGCGCAAGGCCATCGCATATTCTTGTACCGCGATCGTCTTGCCGCCCACCGTCGCCACGACCTCGGGCTCCGCGGGCAAGGCCTGGGTTGCGAACCCTGTATACAGAACCAGCCATCCAACCACCTTGGCGGTACGGAACATTCTTTGGGTGTGCCTCGCATTCATTTGGGTTTTCCTGAGAAACTTTAGCGAAGTATCACACCGGCTTGCACGAAAACTTTGATCAAGGACAAACTAAAGCGCACGGTGAAACACGAACGATTCGCATAAACAAACGGCCGGGTAGTTCCTTACCCGGCCGTTCGAAAGACTGAACTTCTCTTAATGCTTCACGCCGCCCTCATGGACCTCCAGTCCCGGGCCTGTTACTTGAGATGGCAGGCCAAACAGACGTTGCTAGTATCGTTACTGATGCGCATGAAGCTGACTGGCCGCTGCAGGTCTTCGTGCGGATCGTGGCAACTGCCGCATTCCACATAAGGAGCGTTAGTGGCTCCCGGACCGTCGCTACGGGTATAGAGGATCATGTCGGTCTTGTCACGCCCGGCCGTGCCTCCCGTGGTATCGACCCACCAAGCCGGCTGGGTGTTGATGGTGGCGAACTGAACGTTGCTGAAATCCGGATCGCCCGTGCACTTCGAGTTATCCGTCTGCGCGCATCCACCCCCGCCATATTGAATGCTGATGGGGTGGTCGTCCCGCAGGTCGGTGGTTAGGTTTGGAATCGGCGTTCCGGTCATCGCTCCGATGTTGAGCGCATCGATTTCCGCTCCCGCGGCGACGCGGGCACCAGAACCCGGCCTGTTGATCACCACGTCCATGGCTTGTGTACCATCATGGCACGACAGGCAGGCGAGCGATACCGATCCAACTGGTGCCTCTGGCCCGTCCAAGGTGCCCGAAGGTAGCGACGAATAACGCGTATAGACAGTTCCCCCCGGAGAAGCCTTGTTCCACAGGGGCGCCTTGACATCCAGGTTGGCGCCGTGCGGCGTATGACAGAACACGCATACTTCCGTGGTGGCAGCGGTGGTGGCCTGCGCCCCGCCCCCGGCACCCAGATCGTGCTTGCTGCCCCTCACACCGGCGTGGGCACTCACAAAAAACGCCGCGAACGCGACACTCCCCGCATACAGTGTGAGCCAACCAAGTAGGGGGAGCTTGCCTTGGCGGCCAACAGGTCTCATATTCATTTTCAAATCTCCCTGGAAAAGCTCCGGCATCCAACGACGTATGCCAGCCCGCCGAAGCGACAAAACCGGCCTACTCCCCGTCTTCCTAACTTACGATGTACAACACGCTTAATTGGATGATCTAATTCAAGCGCGCCCACCTTTGAAGGGAAGATACCCCGTTAGATTCGCTCGTTCCGTAACTTCGGTCACAGGGTGACTTAGTCACAGTCTCTTATCCCGCCAGTGCGCGCAAAAGCGCTTTATCACGCAGCGTCACGCAGCCTCGTCTGAGATCCACCGCGCCCATGCGCTCGAATTCTCGCAACAGGCGGCTCACAACTTCACGCGCCGTACTGAGTTCGGAGGCAATCTGCTCGTGAGTCGCGCGCAATTCGGGCGGGTGCCCCGCCGAATTTTCGAATCGTGCCATCAGGAAATCGACGAGCCGCCGGTCGAGTTTTCCAAAGGTAATCTCTTGGACTTGCTGCATGATGTCGATCAAACGGTCCGACATGGCATCGAGCACGAACTTCCGGGCGACTGGTTGCGTTTCCATCCAGCCACGAAACATCGCGCCTGGCAGCATCAGGGCTTCCAGGGACGTCTCGACCACGGCCCTCGCCGGGGCGGCTTTTTTGAGCAGCGTGGACAACAAATTCACCGGGCAGGTCTCGCCCGGGCCGACGTGATACAGCGTCACCTCCCGGCCGGCTTCGCTGGAGATATAAACTCGCGCGCTTCCGGTTCCGACCAACGCGACACCGATACAGGGTCCTCCTCGCTCGAATATCACCGTACCCGGGGGAACTCTCACCTCTTGTGCGGCACGCAGCATTTCGCCTTGCAGTGCTACGGGTGCGTCGCGATAAAAATCGTACAACTCCAGAATTCTCAATTTGCTCGCAAATGCTTCTCTGTCCATTCCTCGCTCCGGTTAACTTCTATTCCAACACCCTCGCCATTCAATGCTCACTTCGCTTCGCTGGCGCTAGCCCCCGGCCCAGCAACCGGAGGGCCAGATCCGCCCGCGCCCGCCAAGAATCCTTGGTCTCCAGAAAGTGACGCCGGCCTAAAAACGTCGATCTTTCTAAAATACTGGTCCACGAAATAAACGCGGCCGTCCTCGTCCACATGGATGCCCGCAGGTAGCATGTATTTCGCGGCACCGCCTTTCTCAGAGCGCTCGCCGATGAACAGTAGCAACTCGCCTTGAGGATTGAAAATTTGGAAATTACCGAAGGCGGCATCCGCGACGTAGATGTTGCCGGCGGCATCGGCCGCGATGCCCTTGGGCCGGCTGAACTGTCCATAACGGGCGCCGATCGCGCCGAAGGTTCGCACGAACGTGCCGTCGGTCTTGAATACCTGGACGCGGAAATTCCCGCCGTCCACCACGTACAGGTTCCCGTCCGGAGCAAGCACGATATCGCGCGGAAGATTCAGTTGCCCAGGAGCATTGCCGCGCGTGGCGATGTCGTGAAGATGAGCCCCGCTACGGGCATCGAACACCCGGATGCGGTGCTCGGTCGTGCTCACCCCTCCAGTATCCACGGCGTACAGGCGCGAGCCATCGGGTTCGCTCGCCACGTGGGAGAGTTGGTGAAACATCTCCGGCGTGCCGATCGCGCGGATATATTTTCCGTCCTTGTCGTAGACCATCACACGGCGCAGGCTCGCGTCGGCAACGTAGAGATTGCAGGCCGCATCGTTCGCCAGACCGAGCGGCTTGAACAGCGCGCCGGGATCGTCTTCGCCCACCATGAAGAAGCGCTTGCCGGGAAAGTCGAACGCGAACACGCGCCGCTTGACCGAGTCGCTGGCATAGACCACGCCCTTGCATGTGCTCACGTCAAAGGGTTTGGAAAAACCCTCGCCCCCTTGGGATTCTCCGGTCAGCCACTCAGACCACCGCGTTTTCTTGGCGTCCGTGGTCACCTGTGCGCTACTCATGAGGGTCATCTCATAGTGAAAACGCGCTGGCTCCGGGGCCGGCGGGAACACGAGGGCAACCTGCTTGGGTGCGGGAGTGGAGCCACAGCCGCCCATGAGCACCATGAAGAGCAGCGCGCAAGAAAGCAGCATGGAATTCGAGGCCAGTGCCTTTCTTCTCGTTCGGTCATGAATTACACTTGCAACGCAACCAGCCAGCCTAGTCTCTTGCGCGGAATAACGAACACGGGAAACGTCCATGACCTGTCTTTCATTCACCGGCGGCCTCCTAATCGCAATGTTGAGCGCGGCGGCGCAAGCAGCGCCGCCAGCGAATGCGCGTGAGCTCTATCACGACTACTGCTCCGTGTGCCACGGAGACCGCGGCGACGGCCGCTCCCGCGCACGTCAAGGACTGACCCCCCCGCCGAGGGATTTCACCGCGCCGGGCATGCTCGACGAGGTGCCGCGCGCGCGCATGATCGATTCCGTGTTGAATGGCCGCCCCGGCACCGCGATGGTGGGTTGGAAGACACGTTTGTCGAAGGCACAGGCCGAGGCGGTGGTGGATTACATTCGCGAGGATCTCTCGCGCGCGACCGCGGCCCCGTCCAAGCCGGCGCCGCAGCCACCCGCCGGAAAGTTGGCGGCGAAGGCCCCGGCACCCGCTAACCTTCCGCATGGCGATTTTACCGCCGGGAAGGCACTCTATGTGGCTAACTGCTCGGTCTGTCATGGCAACGAAGGCATGGGCAACGGCCCGCGCGCTTATTTCATTTTTCCCAAGCCGCGCGATTTCACTTCCGAGGGCGCGCGCCTGGCCATGGCGGATGCTGCGGTGTTGTCCCGCGCGATCCGAGACGGTGTGCAAGGCAAGGAGATGCCAGCTTGGGGTAAGGTACTCACGGAACAGCAACTCGCCGACGTCACCCGCTACGTACATCAAACGTTCATCAAAGGCAGCGCGGCGCGTTGACCGGCGTGCGGGGCCTGAGTGCTCGCGGCGCGCGCTCGTGGTCATAACATCCCGCCCAGGCGAGCGACTCCGCCAAAGCTGCCCACCCATAAATTTCCGTCCTTTCCCGGCGCCGCTGAAAACACATTGTTGGCGAACAAGCCCTCGCTCGTCGTGAACAACTTAAACGCACCGGCATCGTAGCGCGCCAATCCATTGTTGGTCCCGATCCAAAGGCGGCCTGTGCGGTCCTCGTGAAGCATGAATACGTGATTGCCGGGTAAGCCATCGGCCGCGGTGAAGGTCTTCCAGTTCTTGCCATCGAACCGCGAGAGGCCCCCTCCCCAAGTGCCGCACCATACGGTTCCATCGCGCGCCACCGCGAGCGAAACGATATAGTTCGGGTCACATCTGTCCGGTAGATTTCAGAATAGATTCAGTTGTTTATCGAGAGGGTCGTCATCGACGTTCTGCAGCGCTTCGGTAACGAGTTGTTCTATTGGAATTTTCTCGAACATATTGACTTCAAGAA
>JBJXGQ010000267.1:0-6205 GCA_046160525.1 Burkholderiales bacterium | reverse complement strand
GTACCGGCTTGGGTCGTTCAGTGGGTCATGCCTGTGGGATTCGCGGCCATCGCATTGCGCTCGCTGTGGTCCGGAGGTACCACGCACCCGCAGCGCGCCGCGCTCGCTGTGTTTTGTGCTATTTGCTTGGCGGTTTTCGCCTTGGATGTGTTTCCCAGGCAACCCATGGTCACAGTGGGTTTGTGCCTTTTGGGATTGGGTGCGATCTTGGGTGCGGCGGTATTCGCGGTGTTAGGCGGCGTTGCTGTCCTGCTCTTCTGGGGTAGCGAGCTGCCCATTGCTTCACTAGCCGTGGATCACTACCGGCTCGTGGTGAATCCCGCATTGCCCGCGATCCCGCTCTTTACCTTGGCGGGGTATTTTCTAGCCGAAGGGGGAGCGCCTGCCCGGCTCGTTCGGGTTTTCCACGCCGCCTTCGGCAATCGCTCGGGCGGGGCGGCTGCGGTCACGGTCGTAGCCTGCGCCTTTTTTACTGCCTTCACGGGAGCCTCCGGCGCCGCCATTCTGGCCCTCGGCGGATTGCTGTTGCCTTTGTTGGTGGCGTCTGGCCAATCCCAGCGTTCGGCTCTGGGGCTGGTTACAAGTGCTGGTTCCCTGGGCGTGTTGCTGCCCCCAAGTTTGCCGCTCATTCTCTATGCCGTGGTGGCCAAGGTGCCCCTGCGGGATTTGTTCCTTTCGGCCATCGTTCCCGCCTTACTGCTGCTGAGTTTGGTGTTTCTTTGGGCGCGCTGGGCCCAGGCGAGAGTGCCTCCTGTTGCCGAGAAGGCTAGAGAACCCCTGGGTCCGGCACTCAAGGCGGCGCGCTGGGAGTTACTCTTGCCCATCGTGGCCTTCGGCACGCTTTTCAGTGGCTGGGCCACACCCGTGGAGGCCGCGGCGGTGACGGCGTTCTACGCATTCGTGGTGGAGGTATTCGTATACCGCGGGCTTAGCCTGCGCTCGGGTGTTCCCCGGGTGGCCGCCGAGTGCGGGCTGCTACTGGGCGGCATACTGCTCATCCTTGGGGTGGCGTTAGGATTCACGAATTTCCTGGCCGATGCCCAGGTGCCCGGACTGCTCGTAGACTGGGTGCGAGACAATCTGGAATCCAAGTGGGTCTTCCTGTTGGCGCTCAATGTATTTTTGTTGGCCGTGGGATGTTTCATGGACATCTTCTCGGCCATCGTCGTGGTGGTTCCCCTGATCGTGCCCCTGGGGGCGGCATTTGGCGTGGATCCCATACACCTGGGTATCATCTTCCTCGCCAACATGGAGCTTGGCTACCTGACGCCGCCAGTCGGGATGAATCTGTACTTCGCGTCCTACCGCTTCGAGCGCCCCCTGGGGGAGGTGGCCTGGGCGTCGTTTCCTTATGTGGTCGTGCTCGCCCTGGGCGTTCTGGTGATTACCTATGTGCCGTGGATATCGTCGCTTTCTCGTGTTCCGTTTTAAGGAGCCTTTGCTGGCATGAATCAAAGCAAGCGCAGCGCCTTGGCGCACGACGTCCGCCCCATCGAGGTGTGGGCCTGGGCCATGTACGACTTCGCCAATTCCGGGTACACGACGGTGGTGATCACGGCGGTATTCAACGCCTACTTCGTGGCCAGCGTCGCAGGCAATGCGGCGTGGGCGACCCTGGCGTGGACGGCGTCGCTCTCCGTTTCCTACGTGCTCATCATTCTCATGGGACCGGCTATCGGGTCCTATTGCGACCGCCACAACGCGAAGAAAAAAGTGCTCTTGCTCACTACCGTGGGTTGCATCCTGGCCACGGCTCTGTTGGGGTTGGCCGGGCCCGGGGAAATCGCCCTCGGTGTAGGTTTGATCGTGCTGTCCAACACCTTTTTTGGTTTGGGAGAAAACGTCATCGCGGGATTTTTGCCGGAGCTGGCCAAGGGCAAGGCCTTCGGACGCGTTTCGGCTTGGGGTTGGTCGCTGGGTTACGTGGGGGGATTGGTGAGCCTGGGGGCCTGCCTCGCCTACATCACCTGGGCAAGGGGGCAAGGTCACAGCGCGGGGCAGTTTGTCCCCGTCACGATGGTCATCACGGCCGTGTTGTTCTTCGTGGCCAGTCTTCCGGTCTTTATGTTCCTGCGCGAACGTCCATCGGGATTGGGCGCGGCGGCGCGCACCCCGCGGGGGCTGGGCCAATGGGCGAAGGAGGCTTCGCAATTTCCCGACCTGTCGCGATTCCTTCTGTGCATCGTGCTCTACCAGGCCGGAGTGCAGGCGGTGATCGCGCTGGCCGCAATCTATGCCCAGCAAGCGATGAAATTCGATACGCAGGACACTCTGGTGCTCATACTAGTAGTGAATGTCACCGCCAGTATCGGTGCGTTCGCCTGTGGATACCTGCAAGACCGCATCGGTCACAAGCGCACCCTGGCCATCACTCTGGCGGGATGGTGCACGATGGTAATCTTGGCATGGTTCGCCACCGCCCCAGGCTTGTTTTGGGTGGCTGCGAACGTGGCGGGGTTGTGTCTGGGTTCCAGCCAGGCAGCGGGACGGGCCTTGGTGGGCTACATGAGTCCCCATAACAGGCGTGCCGAGTTTTTTGGGTACTGGGGGTTGGCCGTCAAGCTGGCCTCCATCATGGGCCCGCTGACCTACGGGCTCGTCACCTGGCTGACGAACAACCATCACCGAATGGCCATGCTGGCCACGGGCGTGTTCTTTGTTCTAGGGCTCATGGTGCTGGCAGGAATCAATATCAGGCGCGGGCGCGTCGCGGCCCGGCGCGCGGAACGAACCTTGCGACGGGCCGTCGTGATCTAACGCATTCCCAGACCGCATCCCAGGATGAATAACCGCAACCTACAAGCCCCCGTCATCATTGCTGGAAGGAAGCTTCATTAAGCCCATGGCTCGCATGAGCGGCAACGATCCCTTCCGGTGCGTGGAAGAAGTCATTTATCAGCTCGATGCGGCGCGCACACAGGCGGGGATCAAGCCCGCTGCTCTGTACCGGTCCATCGAGGAACTGGAAGCCAAAGCACAGCCAAGCATAGAGGCCCTCACCCTGGAGTACGCGAGCGAAGGCGCACGTCTTCAGCGCGCTCACGAGCGCCGGATATGGAATGCGGTGGCCGAATTTTGGCGCCATCTGGGCGCGGCCTACGAGGACTGTTTTTGGCAATTCCAGTCGGGGGAGGGCGGTTCGGAGGGATTGAAGGAAGCCATTCCGGTGATTGTCAGCCGTGCCATTCGCGCACTGGGTGCCGAGCTTAAATGGACCAAGATGGCCTACGGCCCCGCGGACCCCACCCTATGGGGGCGCATGGGTGCCCTCTACGTCATCGCCGAACAGACGAATCGCTCGCGGGAACCGTGTTTGATTTCCACGCACAGCGATGAGGAATCCAGCATTCACGATGAGTACTTGCGCGTGCTGATGTTTTCCATGGCCGCCGTGGATACCTTGACGCCGCAGCGAATCGAGTTGGTGCACCGGCTAAGTGCCAGCTTCGTGCATGCCTTCCTCATGCAAACCCAACCCGGCAAAGGTTGCCATTACTACGTGGATTTGAGCGCTGCCCGCCCGCCGGCACGTCTGGTGGACCGCCTGCTTTCCCCGGCGCCCAACCCGCGTTACTACGGCCCGGGCCAGGCGGGTGCCCAGACCGAGAAGCTCATAGATCTCATCGAATCGCGCAACGAGGTTCCCGTGGACCTGGGACTCGGAAACGCTTATGAGCCTGCCGCCGTGGCGGGTGCACTGCGCCACCTCGCGCGGCAATGGGCCTCGATCCCGCCCGCCCGTGGCGAGGAGCGGGAGGAATCCTCCGCGCGACTACGCATCGTTCACGATTTCGACACTGTGCTCAAGGCCGTTCTCGCCTTGGGGCGAAACCCTCAAATCGAAGCCAGCATGGAAACGTGGACGGTGCAAAACACCAGCGTTCACGGACTGGGCGCCGTATTGCCGGAAACTCCGCAAGATTGGCTAAGGGTGGGAACCCTCATCGCCACGCGCCCGGAAGGGGGAGCGAGTTGGGGAGTCGGTGTGATCCGCAGGATCACCATGAACCCCAACCGCCAGCGCTACGTGGGGATTCAGATGATGAGCCAGAGCACCACGCCGGTAAGACTGTTCGCGGCGGATGCCTCGGAGGAAACCGAAAACCAAGGCGAGGTGGCCCTTCTGCTGCCCAGCAACGGGGAAGACTCCGCCGGGCGCAGCGAACTCGATCTGTTGCTGCGCCCAGGCAGTTTCTTTGCGCACCGGCCGGTGCTCATGGAGTTCCATCAAAGAACCTATCCCCTCATGCCCAAGCAAGTGGTGGAAGCGGGGCGCGATTTCGAGATGGTGCGCTTTCGCGTCGAGCAGCGTTAAGCCTTGGGCCGAATCGCCGATTTCGGCCGGAACGCCTTCACCACCGCCTCATGGGTTTCGATGTAAGGCCCGCCTATGAGATCGATGCAGTAGGGCACCGCCGCGAAAATACCGTGGACGATGGATTTCCCCTCGGCGTTCTTGAGCCCCTCCAGGGTTTCCCGAATGGATTTGGGCTGGCCCGGTAGGTTGATGATGAGGGCCTTGCCGCGTATGACGCCCACTTGGCGCGACAAGATGGCGGTGGGAACAAACTGTAAGCTGATCTGGCGCATTTGCTCCCCGAAGCCGGGCATCACGCGATCGGCCACGGCGAGCGTAGCCTCGGGCGTGACATCCCTGGGCGCTGGCCCGGTCCCACCCGTGGTCAGTACGAGATGGCAACCTTCCACATCCACCAACTCCTTGAGGGCCCCTTCGATCAGCGGTTGTTCATCGGGGATTAAGCGCGACGCCAAGGTCCAGGGGGAACTCAAGGCGCTACGAAACCACCCCTCCAGGGAAGGGATGCCTTCGTCCTTGTACACGCCTTGGGAGGCGCGGTCGCTGACCGAAACCAATCCGATTTTGAGTAGATCGTTCATGATGCTTCGTCCGAAGTGGGAGATACAGCGGGTGCGGGAATGTGTTCCTTTAGCACCTGGAACAATTGGCGAAACGCCCGGGGTGGTTTAGCGTCATCGCGTTCCTTGCGCGCATTGCGAACCAGTTGCCTCAGGTGCTGAATATCGCAACCGGGGTGTTCCGCCGCGAATCCTTCCAAGGCCGCATCGTCCGCGATGAGTTGGTCGCGCCAGCGTTCGAGGCGGTGATGATGGGCGGTCAGCGCGGTGGATTTTCCATTGAGCTGGTCGAGGTAAGCGCGGATTTCCCCGGCGTCCGTGTCTCGCATCAGGCGCCCAATGTATTGTCCTTGCCGCCGCCGGGCTTCATGCTTCGTAATGCGCTTGCATTGCAGGACCGCATCCAACAAGGTCTCCGGCAGTGCGATCTTCGCCAGTTGTTCACGGGAAAGACTCACCAATTCCTCGCCTATGGCTTGAAGCTCCAGCATGGTTTTCTTGCGCTGGGTCTTGCTCGGTGGTGTAACGCCGGTGTCCATGGCATTCGGTGCGTCGGGTTGCGCGTGTATCATAGCTCAGAGTGGTTATTCCCAATTTCCTACCAGTAAATTCCGATTCATTCCCATCTCCTAACCCATATCAATGGATGATCTCGCACGCCGTTCTTCCTTCAGTTTTTCCCAAGACACGCTCTCGCAAATTGCCCGTGATGTCCTAGCGCACGCCAGAAGCACCGGGGGCAGCGCCTGCGAAGTGGAGGTCAGCGAGGGATTCGGCCAAACGGTCGCCGTTCGCCAGGGCGAAGTGGAGAACATCGAATATAACAAGGATAAGGGCGTGGGCGTGACAGTCTATCTCGGCCAGCAACGCGGCAACGCCAGCACCTCGGATTTTTCTCCGCGTGCCTTGCGCGAAACCGTGGAGAAGGCGCTATCCATCGCGCGCTTTACCGCCATAGACGAGTGCGCGGGATTGGCCGACCGTGAGGGCCTGGCGACACAGTTTCCCGATCTGGATCTGTTTCATCCCTGGGCGCTCTCCGTGGAAGATGCCATTGAGATGGCCAAGGTATGTGAGGCGGCTGCCTTGGGGGTGGACCCGCGCGTGAAAAATTCGGAAGGCGCTTCCGTCTCCACCCAGCAATCCCATTTCATCTACGCCAACTCCAACGATTTTCTGGCGGGCTATCCCAGTTCCCGCCAATCGATATCGTGCTCCGTCATCGCCAGCGAAAACGCTCAGATGCAGCGCGACGACTGGTACAGCATGGCGCGCAGCCAAGCCGACATCGAAAAACCCGAGGAAGTGGGCCGGCGCGCGGGAACGC
>JBJXGQ010000266.1:0-7850 GCA_046160525.1 Burkholderiales bacterium | reverse complement strand
TGGCCATCGGCGAGCCGTTCCCGTTGGTGCTGCTCGACGGCCACATGCCCGAGATGGACGGGTTCATGTTGGCCGAGAAGATCACGGCGAGTCCGGCGCTGCGCGGCTCGACGCTGCTGATGCTGACGTCGGCCGGCCAACCCGAAGACGTGGAGCGTTGCCGCGAGTTGGGCATTCGGGCGTTCCTGACCAAGCCGGTGAAGAAGTCCGAGTTGCTGGCGATGATCCTACGTCATTTCGGCCAGCCGGGCACGTCGCCCGAGCCGGCCGGCTCGACGAGTCGGCTGCCGCGCCTGAAGCCGCTCGACGTGTTGTTGGCCGAGGACAACGCGATCAACCAGAAACTGGTGGTCGGGGTGATGGGCAAGCAGGGCCATCGAGTGTCGGTGGTGCCCAACGGCCGGGAGGCGGTCGCGGCGGTCGCGGGCCATCGCTACGACGTGGTGTTGATGGACGTGCAGATGCCCGAGATGGACGGCCTGGACGCCACGCGCAAGATCCGCACGCTCTTGGGAAAGGGCCCGCACATCGTGGCGATGACCGCCAACGCGATGCAGGGCGACCGCGAGCAATGCCTAGCGGCGGGAATGGATGACTATGTCACCAAGCCAATCCGGGTGGAGCGGCTGGTGGAGGCGTTGAACCAGGCGAAGGCTCGCGATGATTCATGATCGTGCGATCCGGGCGACTTGGTCAACGCTGCGCCTAGCTGCTGGCCGCTCGGAATGCGCAGCGTTAAGGAGTCAACGCGCTGGCGATGTCGGTTTCAGAAAAGTCGCTGCCCTTGTAGAGCAACGGCAAGCCTCGCACCTTGGCCAACGCATAGCTAAACACGTCACCGAAGTTGAGTGCCGCTGGGTGTCCGCTGCCTCTGCCGAAGGCGATGAACGCGGCGTAGGCCGCATCCATCTCGGCAGGACCCGGTGGCGTGATCTCGAACACGGGCAAGCGCAGCAGGTCGTCGACCAACACTACTGCACGCTGCCCGCGCCGTCCGTGCACTACCATGCGTGCCTCGACCACCGAGACCGTGCTGATCAACACGCGTTCGGCGCTCTCGATTGCTTTTACGAAGACTCCGCGTTCCGGTTCCGCAAACGCGATAGCAATGATCGCCGACGTGTCGGCAACAATCATTTCGGCAAGCCTTGGTCGTCCCACTGCAAGGGATCGGACGCTTCGTCGCGGTCCGGTATGCGGTCGAGTTGGGCGAGCAGCGCGGCCATGCGCCCCGCCCGCTGGGAAGGCTTGGAAGTCTCGCTGAGCATGCGATCCACAGCGCGTTCGACTACCGCGGTCTTCGTCAGGCCGGTGCGTTTTGCCAGGCGCTCGACCTTGCTTACCACGGTGGGGTTGGCAATCTGGAGGGGCATGAAAGTCATTGATGTTGATGTCAATATGACCAATATACATCTGTGGAAACGCACTTACAATGGCTTCCGCGGTCCGTGCGGCCCTGGTGGCCGCGAGGAGTTCTGATGTTTCTTGATGCCGCCACACGGCACGCAGCCGAGCAAAAAATCCCCTGCGTCCACCGTCATGATCTCGCGCAACCCGCTCTCACGGACCTGCCACAACAAATCGGCGCTAGGACAGCAACAATTAAACTGAAAAATGCGCGCCTATTCGACACCTTCCCCCGCTTGCGGGGGAAGGCTGGGATGGGGGCGCGGGCTGCGGTGTCATGCCTGCCCCCTCCCTAGCCCTCCCCCGCGCGACGCAGGGGAGGGAACGAATTGCGCAAGCTTGGCCATCAATGATGGGGTCTAGGCGAATGAAAATGGCCATGGCGGCTCCTCACGTATTGTCGTATTACAAGCTTACCCTCAACCTGATGAAAAGGCAGCAGCACCATGGCTAATACGGCAATCGAACTCGCCGCGTTTAGAGAATTGCAGGAGACGGCGGGTGCCGAGTTCGTGGAGGAACTGGTCAACACCTTCCTCGAAGAGGCGCCCCGCATGATCGCCGAATTGCGCGAGGCGCTGGCCCAGGGCAACCCCGATAATTTCCGCCGGGCGGCGCATTCCATGAAATCCAACGCGAGCACTTTTGGCGCCGGTATGCTGGCGGACTTGGCGCGTGAACTGGAACTCGGCGGGCTGCCCGCAAGCCCTGCCCCCATCGATGCGTTGCAGGCGGAATATCAACGGGCCGCAAGTGCGCTCAAGGCCCTGTGCCATGGCTGAGCAAGGCGCGCGGTTGCTGGTGGCCGACGACAACAAGGTGAACCGCTTGCTGCTCGCGCGCACCATCGAACTGCAAGGCCACCGCTGCGCGAGCGCCGAGAATGGCCGCATCGCCCTCGATATGCTGCGGCGCGAAGCCTTCGACTTGATGTTGCTCGACATCGAAATGCCCGAGCTGGATGGCTTCCAGGTGCTCGAACAACTCAAGGCCGATGGGCAGTTGCGCGATCTGCCGGTGATCGTGACTTCGTCGCTGGAAGGCCTCGAAAACGTCGTGCGTTGCATCGAGCTGGGCGCGGAGGATTATCTGAGCAAGCCCGTCAACCCGGTGCTGCTGAAAGCGCGCATCGGCGCGAGCCTGGAGAAAAAGCGTCTGCGCGACCAGATGCGCGACATGGTGCGGCGTTTCGCTACCTCGGAAGTCGCGCAGGACATGCAGCAATCGGGCTTCGCTCTGGGAGGAAAACGCATTCGCGGCACGGTCATGTTTGCCGACATCCGTGGCTTCACTTCCCTGGTGGAGTCGCAGACCCCGGAAGATACCATCGAACTACTCAACACGTTTTACGCCCTCATGTTCGAGGCCATTAGCAGCCACGGAGGCGTAGTGAACCAAATGATCGGCGATGGCCTGATGGCGATCTTCGGCGCACCCCTTGCGCTCGCCGGCCACTGTGGCTGCGCGGTGCGCGCCGCGCGGGAGATGACCGAAATGATTGCCCTATTCAACCTGGAGCGCGAGGCGGCGAATAAACCTGCGATTGCCATCGGAATCGGCATCGCCACCGGCGATATGGTGGCCGGCTACACGGGCACACAACAGCGCGCCACGTACACGTGCATCGGCGATACCGTAAACCTCGCCGCGCGCCTGGAAGCGCATACCAAGGTCGCGCAGCGTGCCATCCTCATGGATGCGGCAACGCGCGAGGGGTTGGGCGGCGAAATCCCCACCGAAGCGCTTGGGCCGGTTCAGTTCAAGGGGAAGGCCGAATCGGTTGCGGTATTTGCGATGCCATGGAAAGTTGTCGGATGAATCGATGAAACCTGCCGCGTTACTTTGCGCGCAGTTCCTCGCGGATTACGCGGCGCAGCGTTGACTCAATCTGCTCGCCCGCCATGGCTTGTGTTTCTTGGTAGGATGAGCTTCGTCCACATCCTGTGAATGCGTTCCTTCCGCGACTTCCAGTCACGGAACAAGAACCAATGGAAGCCGTTTCTCACACACTTACTTTGTCCAATCACGAACAAGACGCCACCAGTCCGGTGCAGGGATACTCGCCCGCGGGGCAGTTGCTACATCTTATTTCGGGCTATTGGGTTGGGCAGGCGATCTATGCGGCGGCGGAATTGGGGATCGCCGATTTGCTCGGCAAGAAAGGCCGCTCGGTTGGTGAACTGGCGCGCTTGACGCAAACCCACGAGCCCTCGCTTTACCGGCTATTGCGCGCGCTGGCCAGCGTGGGAATTTTTACCGAGGCCGAGCCGGGAAGTTTTGCCCAAACGCCCATGGGTGCGCTGCTGCGCAGCGATATGCCAGGCAATCTCGCGGCGTTCGCGCGCTTCCAGGGCGATGCCTGGCATTGGCAAGCCTGGGGAGCAATCGCCGAAAGCGTGCGCTCGGGAATGTCCGCCATGGCGTTGGTGCATGGCAAGACGAACTGTTTCCAGTATCTGGCCGGGCACGAGCGCTCGGCGGCACTTTTCAATGGCGCCATGGGGGGCTATGCGGCGCAGGTACACGCCGCCATGGTGGATGCCTACGATTTCAGTAATGCAGGTTTGATCGTGGACGTGGGCGGCGGGCAGGGAACCTTGCTTGCCACCATCCTGGAAGCTGCCCCCAATGCGCGCGGCCTGCTCGTGGACCGGGCCGAGGTGCTAATTGGCGCGGACGCCGTGCTGGAGCGTGTGGCTGGCCGCTGCAACACGCACGCCGCAAATTTTTTCGCTGGCGTTCCAGCGGGCGGAGATATCTATGTGCTCTCCACCGTGTTGCACGACTGGAACGATGCCGATGCCATCACGATCCTGTGCCATATACGCGAAGCGATGCAACCCAGTGGCCGCGTGCTGGTCGTCGAGCATGTGGTGCCGGATGGCAATGAACCCCATCCCTCCAAGTTCATCGATCTTGAGATGATGCTCGTAACCGGCGGGAGGGAGCGCACGGCGCAAGAATACGAATCCCTTCTGGCTGGCGCGGGGCTTTCGCTGGCAAGGATTATCCCGACGGCGGTGTCCGCTTCTATCATCGAGGCGGAGCGAACTTCTTGAGGACCTCCGCGGCGGCGATCGAGATCACGGGCCTGAGCAAGACCTACCGGGGCGCCTCCCGCCCTGCTCTGAATGGCGCCAGCCTCTCGGTTACCGAGGGCGATTTTTTCGCATTGCTCGGGCCCAACGGAGCTGGCAAGACCACGTTGATTTCCATATTGTGCGGAATTCTCGCGCCTTCCTCGGGAAATGTTTCCGTACGTGCGCTCTCGGGTGAAATGCTGGAGCCGCGTGCCGCACGTGCGCTGATCGGGCTCGTGCCCCAGGAGCTTGCTTTCTACCCGACCCTGACGGTGCTGGAAAATTTGCGTTACTTTGCCGCGATGCATGGCATGGGAGGAGTGGCCCTGGCGTCCGGAGTGGAATCCGCCTTGTCCGCCGGCCAGTTGCAAGCGGTGCGAAGCCAGCGCGCGGATACTTTATCGGGGGGCATGAAGCGCAGGCTCAATCTCGCCATCGGTGTGGTTCATTCCCCGAGACTGCTGGTGCTCGATGAACCGACCGCCGGAGTCGATGCGCAGTCGCGCGAGTATTTGCGGCAAGAATTAAAGCGCCTCAACGCGGGCGGGATGACCATCGTCTATACCTCTCACTACCTGGAGGAAGTGCAGCAGCTATGCACCACGCTCGCGATGCTCGACCACGGGCGCGTGATCGCGCAAGGCAGTCTCGCCGAACTCCTGGGGCGGGATTTGGTGACGCTGCGTTTTACCGCGCCGCCCGCGCCGGAGTTGCTCGCCCGGCTGTCCGCGATCCAGAGTGTGAGCGCGGTTCGGCAAGACGGTACCCAGGTGGCGTTGGTGACACCGGAGCCGCAAGCCGTCCTGGCTGCCGCCCTCGCGGCCGCGAGCAGCGCGGGTGTTACCGAAGCCGCCATGGGCAAGCGCGATTTGGAGGGATTGTTCTTCCAACTCACGGGAAAGGCGCTGCGCGATGAGTAAGCTGTGGGCCAGCGCGTGTAAGGAAATGCGCATCCTGTTGCGCGACCGCGAAGGGCTGGCGATTTTGTTCGTGATGCCCGTTGCCTTCGTCATCATCATGTCGCTCGCGCTGCAAGATTTTTTTCGCCAGGGAGCGGCGCCGCAGTTCAGCCTCGTGGTGCTGGACGGCGATCAAGGAAAACTCGCCCAAGCCATCGGCCATGGCGTGCAGGCCTTGCCGTTCTTTCGCGTGGAGCGGCGTACTTGGCAAGATTTTCCGGCGGCGGAGCGCCAATTGCGCGAGGACGTGCGCGCCGGCAAAATCCGTTTCGCGCTGCTGTTGCCGCCCGGTTTAAGCGCTCGCCACGATGCCACGCTCTCGCAGGCCAAGATCAACGAGATCATGGACACGCCAGCACAGCAAGGCATCGTGCTCGATTTTCTAGCCGATCCGGCCTTGCGCTCCGATCATCTCATCTTGGCGCGCGCGGCACTGGCCAGCACGGTGTCTCAAATCGAAATGCAGCGCATCTACGCCTTCTTCTCCAGCACCCCTTTCGACCCCGAAGCGTTCAAATCCGTGCGCGGGAAGGCTGGCTGGCTCAGTGTAGCTGGGCAAGATGGCGGGGCCGCGCCGCCTTTGCTTCCCAGCGCCGCGCAACAAAACGTGCCTGCTTATAGCTTGCTGGCGATCTTCCTCCTCGTGGTTCCGCTTTCGGGCACCTTCATCAAGGAACGCGAACAGGGCAGCTTAGCGCGCCTGGAATCCATGCCGGTGCCCGCAGGCGTGGTGATCGGCGGCAAAGTGTTGCCTTACTTGATGGTCAACCTGTTGCAAGTGGCGCTGTGTTTCACCGTGGGGCGTTATGTGCTGCCCTTGCTGGGAGGCGAAGCGCTGCGCTTTGGTCATTCATGGGGCGGCGTGATCGCGCTCTCCTTGGCGGCCAGCCTCGCCGCCATCGGTTTCGGATTGCTCGTTGCCCTATGCGCACGCACCGTGGAGCAAGCCACTGCCTTCGGTGCCACGGCGGTCCTTCTGCTGGCGGCCCTGGGCGGTATCATGGTGCCGAAGATGCTCATGCCCGCCGTTCTACAGTCCATTGCCGCTTGGTCGCCGTTAGGTTGGGCATTGGATGGTTATCTCGATGTATTCGTTCGTGATGCCGGGTTGGGCATGGTGTTGCCTCGTATCCTCGCCTTGCTCGCTTTTGCGGGCCTTTGTTTCGCCACCGCCATGTGGCGCTATTCCACTCGCGCTCATCTACGCTGATGGATATTCCCAAGGACGACAACGACCTCAAGCTCGAGATCAAGCGCGTCATCATCGAAGCCTGCGAGCGAGAGGTCGCGCCTGAAACAATGAGTGACGATGCCGTGCTGGTGGGCGAAGGCTCCGCCCTGGAACTCGATTCCCTGGATTCGCTGCAAGCCGCTGTCGCCATCAGCAAGCGCTTCGGCGTGCGCATCCGCGATAGCAAGGACGCCCGCCGCGTGATGCGCAGCGTGACCAGCCTCGCGGAATTTATTCGGCAGCAGAAGGGGTAGGAAAAGATCACCGGTGCGCGCCGGTTGCCCGCTTCGGGACTCCGAATTCTCGGTGGCACACTTCGGCGAGCGCGGCAACGCCCTCCCGGATGATTTGCTCCGTGGGGTGTGCGAAGCAAATGCGCGTGCGCACTTTGCCTTCCGCTTCGCTCGTCATCCACTCCGCGCCTGGATTGATGGCCACTCCCGCGCGGGCGGCTATCTGCGCCAGTTGTGTCGTATTGACGCGGCTTGGGAGCGTGACCCAGAGAAAAATTCCGCCCGCGGGATCGTCGAACTGGGCTTCGGAGCCAAATTGGGTACGTAGCGCATCCATCAGCGTTTCAGCTTTTCGCCGCAGCGTTTTTCTCAGCGCGGCGACATGGGTGTCGAAGTGCTCGTTGCAATACTCGGCCAGGATCATCTGCTCCAAGGCGCCCGAACCGCCATCGCTCTTGACGGCGAGAATGCGGCTCATGATGGGCCAGCTCGCCACGAGGTAACCGATGCGAAGTGCCGGCGCGATGGACTTGGAAAACGAGCCGATATGAATCACGCGATCGTCGCTGGCCATGGCATAGAGGGCGGGAGGGCGTTTGCCATCCCATACCAAGTCGGAGTAACACTCGTCCTCGAACACTGGAACGCCGTAAGTTTCGGCGAGTGCGAGCAGTTTTCGGCGCCGCTCTTCGGTCATCACTGTTGCAGTGGGATTTTGTACCGTGGGAATCGTATAAATGAATTTGGGCCGGATGCCGCGCTCCTTGAGGCGGGCCAGCTCGCGCGCGAGCGCATCGGTATCGAGGCCTTCCTTGTCCAAGGGAACGCCGATGACGTTGGCGCCCATGCGGTTCAATCGCGTGAGGGTTCCGCCATAGGTCATCTGCTCCACGATGACCGTGTCGCCCGCGTTGAGGAGGACCTGGTTCACCAAGTCGAG
>JBJXGQ010000265.1:0-16435 GCA_046160525.1 Burkholderiales bacterium | reverse complement strand
GAGTTCGGCAAGGTTGGGGGAATGGCATCGTAACCATGGATGCGCCCTAGCTCTTCGATCAAATCTTCCTCGATTTCGATATCGAATCGAAAGCTGGGCGGTGTCACCTCGTAACGATCGCAGTGCGCGACCCAAGGCAACTGCAACCGGTCCAGAATACGCTCGGCTTGCGCGCTCTGAAGGCGAATGCCAAGAACGCGCTGCGCACGCGCCAGGCGCACGGATACGGGCTTACGCAGGGGCAACGCCTCGCGTGCCTCTACGACAGGCCCCACCTCGCCACCGCAGATTTCCACGATGATTTCGGTGAGCCGTTCCAGCGCTTGGCGTGTACCGCCAAAATCCACACCGCGCTCGAAGCGGTGGGCGGCGTCCGAGCTAAACCCCAGTCGGCGCGAGCGGCCAGCGATGACCTTGGGTTCGAAGAACGCAGCCTCCAAAAACAAATTCGTCGTAGCAGCGCCAACGCCACTGTGCAATCCACCCATCACACCCGCTAGGGCAACGGGCCCGGCATCATCGGCGATCACCAGGAGATCGCTAGTGATTTCGATCTCCTCCCCATTGAGCACCGTAAGCCGCTCGCCGGAGCTTCCGAAGCGCACGTGGATATTTCCGTTCAACTTGTCCAGGTCGAAGGCGTGCATGGGCTGGCCGATTTCCAGCATGGCGTAGTTGGTGGCATCCACCACTGGGCTGATACTGCGCAGCCCCGCGCGCTCCAGGCGCGCAACAATCCAGTGCGGCGTGCGCGCACCGCTTCGGATACCTCGAATGACGCGCCCGCAGTACAGCGGGCAGCCCTCCGGATTACGCAGTGTGACCGCGCGGGTATCCGTAATGGTGGCGCGCTGTTCATGGATTCGCGGCGCATTGAGTACGGCGCCTGTAATCGCCGCCACTTCGCGCGCGATGCCGAGCATGCTCAAGCAATCGCCCCGGTTGGGAGTGAGCTTGAGGGTCAACAACGCATCATCCAGTTTCCAATATTCGCGGAAATCGGCTCCCGCGGGAGCGTCGCTCGCTAATTCCAGCAGCCCCGCGCTATCCTCCTTCACGCCCAGTTCCGCCGCTGAACACAACATGCCTTGGGATTCCACGCCGCGCAGATTCGAAGCTTTGATTTCCATCTGAGGCAAACGCGCCCCCACTCGCGCCAGCGGCGCTTTCATTCCCACGCGCGCATTGGGCGCGCCGCACACCACCTGAAGACGTGCCCCACCGCCGGAGTTCACTTGGCAAATATTGAGACGGTCCGCATTCGGGTGGCGCGACATCGCCACGATCTCTCCCACCACGACGCCGCTAAATGCCGGCGCGGCGGGCTCGACTGTTTCCACTTCCAGCCCGGCCATGGTCAACGCATGACCCAAGGCCTGCGTGGAAAGCGGCGGGTTCACCAAGGTGCGCAACCAACGTTCGGAGAATTTCATTTAGCTTCAGCGAAACTGCCCAAGAAAGGCGAGATCGTTCTCGAAGAACAAACGCAGATCCTTGACGCCATAACGCAGCATGGTGAGCCGGTCCAGGCCCATGCCGAAGGCGAAACCTTGAAAGCGCTCCGTATCGATGTGCACGTGCCGCAGCACCTTGGGATGCACCATGCCGCAGCCACCGATCTCGAGCCAGCCCTTCTCCCACGTCATGTCGATTTCCGCCGAGGGTTCCGTGAAGGGAAAAAACGACGGGCGAAAACGCACTTCCAGATCGTCGCGCTCGAAAAACCGGCGCAGGAATTCGCGCACGATTCCTTTCAGATTGGCCAGGCTCGCACTCTCGTCGATCCACAGACCTTCCACCTGGTGGAACATGGGGGAATGGGTCGCATCGGAATCCACGCGGTACACCCTGCCCGGCGCGATGACGCGAATGGGCGGGGAATGCTTTTCCATGTAGCGGATCTGCATCGGTGACGTGTGCGTGCGCAGAAGATGCGCGCCACCGGCGATGTAGAACGTGTCGTGCATGGAACGCGCGGGATGATCCTCCGGCGTATTGAGCGCGGTGAAGTTGTAGTAATCGTTTTCGATCTCGGGCCCGTCCGCCACGTCGAACCCCATGCAGCGGAACAAGCTTTCCGCGCGTTCGCGGCAGCGAGTGATGGGATGCAAGCCGCCCCAACCCATATCGCGCCCCGGAAGCGTGACATCGAGGGATTCTTCCTTCAGCTTGCTCTCAAGCTCCGTCTTTTTGATGGCCTCGCGCCGCGCTTCCAGCGCAGATTCCAACAAGGACTTCGCTTGATTGATTTTCGCGCCCGCAGCCGGCCTTTCCTCGGCCGGAAGCTTGCCCAGCCCCTTGAGTAAATCCGTCAGAGCACCAGTCTTACCCAGATAGCGCGCCTTGATTTGCTCAAGCTCGGCGGCCGAGTTCGCGGCTAGGAAAGCAGCCTGGGCTTGCGCAAGCAGTGAATCCAGAGCATCCATGGAGAGAAAGTGGCTACAAGCTACAAAAAAAGGAGGCCGCTGGCCTCCTTTTCCCGGTGTTGCATGACGTTACGCCGGTGACACCGCAATGGCCGCCTTGACCTGGTCGGCAATCTTCAGGAAGGCGGCTTTATCCATGACCGCCAAGTCCGCCAGGACTTTGCGATCGATCTCGATGGCGGCCTTCTTCAAACCATTCATGAAGGCGCTGTAATTCATACCCAACTCGCGCGCGGCCGCGTTGATACGCGTAATCCACAACGCGCGGAATTGGCGCTTGCGCTGGCGGCGGTCCCGGTAGGCGTACTGCCCTGCCTTCATGACTGCTTCGTTGGCGGCACGGAACACCGTGCCGCGGCGCCCGCGAAAGCCCTTGGCTTGATCGAGAACTTTCTTGTGTCTGGCGTGCGCTGTGACGCCTCTCTTTACGCGTGGCATGGGCGGTCTCCTTACGCGTAGGGAAGCATGGCCTTGACGGACTTGACGTCGGCCGCACACACCGCCGTCATGCCGCGCAACTGGCGCTTACGCTTCGTGGTTTTCTTGGTGAGAATATGGCGCAGATTGGAGCGCGTGCGCTTGATGGCCCCACTCCCCATGACGCGGAAACGCTTCGCCGCGCCACGCTTGGTTTTAAGCTTTGGCATTGCTACTTCCTTCTTTTGGCATGAAACCGGGTGGCTCGCGGCGCGAACACTTTTACTACCTCGGCATCACTTGTAACTACTACCGCATCGACTGCTTTTACAACAACAACTAAATCTTCTTCTTGGGTCCGAGCACCATCACCATCTGGCGCCCTTCCATCTTGGGCATCTGCTCCACGGCACCGTAAGCGTCCAGGTCCGCGCGGACCCGCTCCAGGAGCCGCATACCGAACTCCTGGTGCGCCATCTCACGGCCTCTGAACCGCAGCGTGATTTTAGCCTTGTCGCCTTCTTCCAAAAAACGAATCAGGTTGCGCAGCTTCACCATGTAGTCACCGTCGTCGGTGCCGGGGCGAAACTTCACTTCCTTGACTTGGATCTGCTTTTGTTTGAGCTTCGCTTCGTGCTTTTTCTTGGCTTCATGGTACTTGAACTTGCCATAGTCCATGAGCCTGCACACTGGAGGCTTGGCTTGCGGTGCGATTTCTACAAGATCCACTTGCGCTTCTTCCGCCATCCGGTTCGCGGCCGATGCGCTTACCACACCAATTTGTTCGCCATCCACCCCAATGAGCCGCACTTCGGGTGAGGTAATTTCCTCGTTGATACGAACATCCCGTTCCTGAGCGATAGTCAAACCTCCGTGCTGTAATTAATCAAGACTGCTATGTGAACCACACTGCTATTACGACGGCGGCAACTCGGAATTCAGGCGAGAAATGAAGTCGCTGGCGGACATGGCGCCCAAGTCGGTATTGCCCCGTTCGCGTACCGCAACGGTCTTGGCGCTCACCTCTTTTTCGCCAATCACCAACTGGTACGGGATTTTCTGAAGACTATGTTCGCGAATCTTATAGGTTATTTTCTCATTCCTCAAGTCGCAAAACACACGCACCCCGGCGGCTTCCAGTGTCCGCGCCACTTCTTGGCAGTAAGCCTGCTGGCTTTCGGAGATGTTCAAGACCACCGCCTGCACCGGGGCAAGCCAGGCAGGCAAGGCTCCGGCATAGTGCTCGATCAAGATGCCGATGAAGCGCTCCAGGGAGCCCAGCACCGCCCGGTGCAGCATCACCGGCACCTTGCGGGCGTTGTCTTCGGCGACGTATTCCGCGCCCAGGCGCCCCGGCAGGGCGAAATCCAGTTGCAGCGTCCCGCATTGCCAGACGCGGGCCAGGGAATCCTTCAAGGAAAACTCGACTTTCGGTCCGTAGAAGGCACCGTCGCCGGGAGAAATCTCGTATTCCAGCCCCTTTTGGGTGAGCGCCTCCCCCAACGCCTTTTCCGCGCGCTCCCAGGCCTCGTCGCTGCCGATCCGCTTCACGGGCCGGGTGGCGAGCTTGATCAGGATGTCGGTAAACCCAAAATCCCGGTAGATTCGCCGCAGCAAATCGATAAAGGCCGCCGCTTCGGACTGCACCTGGTCTTCCGTGCAAAAGATATGGGCATCGTCTTGCACGAACCCGCGCACGCGCATGATGCCGTGCAAGGCCCCCGAGGGCTCATTGCGGTGGCAGGACCCGAACTCGGCCAGCCGCAAGGGTAAATCCCGGTAACTCTTGATGCCCTGGTTGAAAATCTGGATGTGGCCAGGGCAATTCATGGGCTTGACCGCGTAGTCCCGGTTCTCGGAACTCGTGGTGAACATGTGTTCGCGGTAGTTCTCCCAATGGCCGGAACGCTCCCACAGCACACGATCCATCACCAGGGGAGTGCGCACCTCTTGATAGCCCTGCTTAGCCAGCACGCGCCGCACATACTGCTCGATCTGCTGCCACACGGCCCAGCCCCTGGGGTGCCAGAACACCATGCCGGGCGCTTCGTCCTGAAGGTGGAACAAGTCCAATTGGCGGCCAAGCTTGCGGTGATCGCGCTTTTCGGCCTCTTCCAGCCGGTGCAGATGGGCGTCCAGATCTTCCTTCTTGGTCCAAGCCGTGCCGTAGATCCGCTGCAGCATCTCGTTGCGCGAGTCCCCGCGCCAATAGGCGCCGGCCAGCTTCATGAGCTTGAAGACCTTGAGCTTTCCCGTGGCGGGAACATGAGGGCCACGGCATAAATCGACGAAATTGCCCTGGGCGTAGAGCGAAACATCCTCGCCCGCCGGGATGGATTCGATGATTTGCGCTTTGTAGTGCTCGCCTTGATCCTTGAAGAAGGCAACCGCCTCGGCCCGGGGCATCACGCGCCGTGCCACGGGCAAGTCGCGCTTGGCGATCTCTCCCATGCGCTTTTCGATGGCAGCCAAGTCTTCCGGGGTAAAGGGGCGTTTGTAGGAAAAATCGTAGAAGAAACCATCCTCGATGACGGGGCCGATGGTGACCTGCGCCTCCGGGAAGAGTTCTTTCACCGCGTGCGCCAGCAAGTGCGCGCTCGAATGGCGGATGATTTCCAGGCCCTCCGGATCGCGCTCGGTGACGATGGCCAGATCCGCGTCCGCCTCCAGCCGGTAGCTGGTATCCACCAACTTGCCGTTCACCTTACCGGCTAGCGCCGCGCGCGCAAGCCCGGCGCCGATGGAAGCGGCGGCTTCGGCAACGGTTACGGGCTGGTCGAACTGGCGCTGACTCCCGTCAGGCAAGCGTATGGTTGGCATGGCTCAATAGCACCCACGGCGCGCGCAACCCACAGGTTGCCGCGACCAACAAACATTCAAATGCGGAAAGGTTCGGAAGACGAGACTGGGCGGCAGTTTCTGGCAAACTCCCGCGCCCTCATCCGTTGGTAGGCGCGATTGGACTCGAACCAACGACCCCCACCATGTCAAGGTGGTGCTCTAACCAGCTGAGCTACGCGCCTAAATCGGGCGGGATTCTAGCCGAAAGGTGCCTGGGTTCGATAGGGGTGATCAACCCATCTCGAACAACTTGCTGAAATTGGCGATGTCGAGCACCTGCTTCACCGAGCCCTTGCAGTTGGTGAGCTTGATGCCCTTGCTCGCCGCCTGGGCCTTCTCGCGCAGCATCAACAGCATGCCCAGGGCGGAACTGTCCAAGTAGTCCACGTGGCCGAGGTCGATGTCGATCTCGCGCACTTCCTTGGCGTCGATCCCCGAGGAATAGGCATCCCGAAAGGCGCGGTGGGCGCTGAAGTCGAAGCGCCCGTTCAGCTTGATCCGCATGGTTCCATTGGCTTGTTGTACATCGGCATGCATGTTTCTAGCTCCTGTTCGTTATCAACCGCTGAATGGCGAGTCGCAGTTCATAACGGCGCGCAGCGGTGACACTTGAGTATTGGGAGGCTGGGGGCTACGTTCAGAGCATTGGTTGTTCAATGCCTTGATCAACGAGGCCACGCCCTCGGCGGATTCTTGGCCTACACGTAGACCAGGGCCGCCACGTGCACAGTGTGCGGCGCCAGCCCATCAATGCAGCAATACCGTTATCCCCGCGAACAATGCCCGGTCGATACTCTCCGAGGACACTCCGAACGCGACGCCACCATCCACCACGATGTCGCGGCGAATCGCGTATGACACCGCCCCAAGAAGCTGTGCGATTCCCCGGGTGCCGGAGCGCGCGTTACCCGAGGGCTCCAGGGCGAGCGTCCAGCGCTCGTCGAGCGCGCGGCTCAGGGAAACCGCCCAAGCAAGGCCATTCCTACTTGTATTAGGATCCGCCTGGCCAAACCGAGTCCAGCCCAAATTCACATCGAGGCCATACACGTTATCGAGGGCGGTACTGGCGAGGGTGCCACTGAAAATACCCGTAAGAGTGTAGTCGCTATGATCGCTTCCGAGTCCCGAACGCGCGGTGGGAAGAGTCGCGCCCGCCTCGAGACCCAAGGCGGATCTGTCGGAAAGTGAGTGTCGTAGTTTAAGGACGAGGAGGGTATTGCCGCCGCCATCGATACTGTCCACTCCTACTTGCTTCAATCTTACGTAGCCATCCCCGCCCACCAGCACCCCGATATTCTCTGAAAAGGCGTACTTGGCTAATACAGGCACGCTGCTTCTGCTCTCGCTGTCGCCGCCCCTAGTACCGAGAAACCCCGCTTCGAATTCCCATAAGCCAGGCGCTGGCAAGGCGGCCGGATTGGACACCGTCGGCCGGTAGGGCGTCGCGGAAGGCGCCTCGCCGGCCATTAGGCGCTGAGCGCCACTTAACATCATCGCAATGATTACGCTTTGGATGGCAAGACGTGCGCGCCGCATGGTGTTCTCCATGGTCTGTTCCCCTACTCCTACGAAAGCATTAGCCATTTAAAGCCCTAACCAACGAGGCCACGTCCTGGGCGGATTCTTGAAGGATATCGCTCAGCATGTCCTGGCCGATGACCATGTCGATTTCACCCACCTTGCCCGATCGTTCGCTATTCAAGCGCTGCCGTAAGGGAGATTGCACCGGAGCCAGCTCATCGGCGAGTAACAAAGTGTCCCCCAAGGTAGTCGGAGGCATGGCGAGGTAGCCCTTCCACAGATCCTCGATGGCCGTCAACACCGGCTGCGGGACTGACAGCGCCCTTAGTACCGCACGCCCGACATCCCCTTCACCTTCCCCCTCATTGGGCCCCTCGGCGTCGCCATCGTCTTGCTCGGCGCCACTGGCCTGTTCCACCGGCTCGCTCTCCAGCAAGCAGGGGAAATCCTGGGCGCGGGAGAGCAAATACAGCCCGCCCAATTCATGCACGATGCCCGCGAACATGGCGGTCTCGGCGTTTTGCTTGGTGACCCGCTTGGCCAGCACATGCGCCAAGGCCGCCATGTGCACCGTGTGGGTCCATAGTTGCGTGGCGAGCACCCGGTCCTGCGGCCGTGCGGACATGCCAGCCATTTGCCGGGCGACCTCCGCGGCGGCGAGCGTGCGCATCGTTACGAGCCCGATCCGTGTGATAGCGGAACGCACGTCGGTGATCGCCTTGCCCTGCGGGTTGATCGCGGAGTTGGCCATGGCCACCACGCGCGCCGAAAGCACGGGATCGGCCTTCACCAGCCGCGCCACGGCATCCACATGACAGTCCGGATCGTCGAGCACTTCGCGCACGCGTAATGCCACCTTCACCTGGGAAGGAAACACCAGTTTCCCTCCTGCCGCCTCGGTGGCGATGGTTTGTAGCGCCTGGCGTTTGTCCATGGTTGGAGAGTTCTGGGGGCTGGAGGCTAAACTCGAATCAGGCGGTTAGCGCCCACTGCGTCGAGGATCTTTGCCGCCATCTTCGGCAGCGGAACCACTTCATCCACCGCACCCACCGCGACCGCCTCCCTGGGCATGCCGTAGACCACGCAGCTGGCCTCATCTTGAGCGAAGTTCACCGCACCCGCTTTCTTCATCTCCAGCATGGCCATTGCACCATCCTTGCCCATGCCGGTGAGCATGACACCGATGGCGTTCTTCCCTGCGTAATTGGCAGCCGAGCGAAACAGCACATCCACCGAGGGTTTGTGCCGGTTCACCGGCGGTCCATCGGAGAGCTCGGTCATGTAGTTGGCACCGCTGCGCTTGAGAAGCAGGTGAGAATGTCCCGGAGCGAGGTAGGCATGTCCAGGCAGTACCCGTTCGCCGCCCTGTGCCTCCCTGACCTCGATTTTGCACAACGTGTTCAAGCGATCGGCGAAGCTCTTGGTAAACCCGGGCGGCATATGTTGGGCGATCAACACGCCAGGGGCGTCGGGAGGAAACCGAATCAGTACTTCCTTCAACGCCTCGGTCCCACCGGTGGAGGCACCCATGATGATGAGTTTTTCCGTCGAACCGGTCCTGGAGCGCATCGATGGCAGCACCACGTCGGCGCTATTGCTGGGCGAGATCGCGGCCGGGGCAAGCGCCTTGACCCGGGCACCCGCGGCGACGCGCAGCTTCGCGGTAATCGTGTCGGCGTATTCCTGCAGACCGCTTTGGATGTCTACTTTGGGTTTGGCGATGAAATCCACCGCACCCAATTCAAGCGCGCGCAGGGTTTGCTCCGAGCCCCGCTCGGTCAACGAGGAAATCATCAGCACCGGCATGGGCCGCAGCCGCATGAGTTTTTCCAGAAACTCCAACCCGTCCATCTTGGGCATTTCCACGTCCAAGGTGAGTACGTCCGGGTTGAGCTGTTTGATCATCTCGCGCGCGATGATGGGATCAGGCGCGGCACCCACCACTTCAAGATCTGGCGCGGCACCGATGATCTGGGTCAAGAGTTTTCTGACCAAGGCGGAATCGTCGATGATCAGAACGCGAGTCTTGGTCTTTGTGGCCACGGTCATGGGGTATCTCCTGTCATGTAAACAACTCCACATCTCCACCCACCTTGGTGCCAACCAAGCGCGCGCGGTAAGTGCGCTCTCGATCGATGATCGTGCTGTTTTTCAATTGCGTGATCTTGCGCACCATCACTTTGCCGGTCGCGGGAAAGAAGTACACCTTGCGCGGGAAGATATCCAGAACATCCTTCGCGACGACCTTGATGCCTTCGGTCTTGAGGAAATCCATGGCGAAGGCGGTGTTACGCTCGCCCACGTTGGAACTGCTCAGCTCCTTCATCACCGCTCCGCCACCGAAGACCTTGGCTTCCAGGAAATTGCGCCGTGCGCCCAGCTTCATCAGGCTGTTGATCAACACCTCCATGGCGAAGGCGCCGTAGCGCGCGGGACTGCCATTGGTACTGTCCCCGTCCGCGCTCTCGGGCAGCATGAAGTGGTTCATCCCGCCGATACCGGTCACGGTATCGCGAATGCACGCCGCGATGCACGACCCGAGCACAGTCACCAAAAGCAGTTTTTCCCCAGTGACATAGAACTCTCCGGGCAGCAGTTTCACCGCGTCGGAATCGAAGTTGCGGTCGTGGTAGCGGTTGTCGGCCAGCGCCGAGAGCGCGGCGGCCTCAGACATGCGCCCCCGCTTTCTCCGCCCTCAGCGTTTTCGCGACCCGTTCGTATACGGTCTTGCCGCGCAACTTGAAGATGTCCGCTACGTGAAACAAGCTCTCGGAATGCCCCACGAAGAGCAACCCACGGGGTTTGAGCAGGGGCTCCATTTTGCGCAAGATGGCGGCTTGGGTGGGCTTGTCGAAATAGATCAGCACATTGCGGCAAAAGATCGCATCGAAGGGTCCATTCACCCAGTAGTGGGTATCCAGGAGATTCAACTGCCCGAACTCGATCAATCTTTGCAGCTCGGGACGCACACGCACGAATCCGCTCTTGTCTCCCTCGCCTTTAAGGAAATAGCGCCGGGTCTGCTCCGCCGGCAGGCGCTCGATGCGCTCCATCGTATAGATGCCGGCCTGCGCCTTCTTGAGCACTTGCGTGTCCACATCGGTTGCAGTGATGGACACCGGCGGGGCCACACTCTTATACAGGTCGGCCATGGTGATGGCCAGCGAATACGGCTCCTCGCCCGTCGAGGCAGCGCTGCACCATATCGACAAATCTCCCCGCCCGCGCAGCGTGTCCATGTGCTCGCGCAAGATCTCGAAGTGATGCGCCTCGCGAAAGAAGGAGGTGAGATTGGTGGTGAGTGCGTTGGTGAACGCCTCCCATTCCGTGGGATCGTGCGCCCCCTCAAGGTGCGCGAGGTAATCCTTGAACCGGTGCATTCCCAAGGCGCGAAGCCGCCGTGCCAGGCGGCTGTACACCATGTCGCGCTTCACCGCGGTCAACGAGATGCCCACCCGGTCGTAAATCAAGCGCCGAACCTTTTCGAAATCCGCGTCGGTACACTCGAATTCGCGGTTGGAATCTGTTGCCTGTGCCATCTTTCTATTCGGGGACTTGGGACTTGGGGCTGGGGGCTAAAACCCGGGGCTAGGGACTCAATCCCAGGGACTTGGGACTAGGGACTGGGGGCTAAAGGCGGCAGCTGGTTTTTCCAGCCCCAAGTCCCAAGCCCCGAGTCCCCGCCGTCAAAACTCCGACCACTCCTCCTCGCCGTTCACATCGCTATTGGCCACCTTCTTCGCGGCCTTCGGCTGCGGCCGGGCTTCCGCTTTGAATGCCGGCTTGGCATGGCCTCTCACCTGCGCCGGTTTCGAGGAGGCCGGGGCACGCGGCGCGACCGGCTGGTGCCTGGGTTCACCCTCGGAGATCTTGAACACGGATATTGCCTGCACCAGCACTCCGGCTTGTTCCTCCAAGCTTTCGGCCGCGGCCGCCGCCTCTTCCACCAGCGCCGCGTTTTGCTGGGTCACCTCGTCCATCTGCGTCACCGCCTGATTGACTTGCTCGATCCCCGAGGACTGCTCCATGGACGCAGCGCTGATCTCGCCCATGATGTCGGTCACCCGCTTGACCGCCGCCACCACGTCCTCCATGGTCTTGCCCGCCTGGTCCACAAGTTTGGAGCCGGCGTTAACCCGGTCCACGGAATCCGAGATCAGCGACTTGATCTCCTTGGCCGCGGCCGCGGAGCGTTGCGCCAGATTGCGCACCTCGGTGGCCACCACCGCGAAGCCGCGTCCTTGTTCGCCTGCCCGCGCCGCTTCCACCGCGGCGTTCAAGGCCAGGATGTTGGTCTGGAAGGCAATACCGTCGATGGTGCCGATGATGTCGGCGATTTTCTTCGAGGCATCGGAGATCCCGCTCATTGTCGCCACTACCTGGCCGACCACTTCCCCGCCCTTCACCGCCACTTCGGACGCCCCGGCCGCCAATTGATTGGCCTGCTTGGCGTTCTCCGCGTTTTGCTTGACCGTGCTGGTGAGTTCCTCCATGCTCGAGGCGGTCTCTTCCAGCGAACTTGCCTGCTCCTCGGTGCGCGAGGATAGATCGGTGTTGCCCGAGGCAATCTCCTTGGAGGCCACGCTCACGCTGGAGGAGGAGTCCCGGATGGTGCTCATGAGTTGGGCCAGTCTCTCGATCGCCATCTTGAGCGAGCCCAGCATCTGACCGATCTCGTCGTTAGAGTGCACCTGCGGTATGCGGGTCAGATCGCCCTGGGACAGCGCTTCCGCCACGCTCTTGGCCTCATTCACGGGGCCAATGATGGAACGCGTCAACAACCACGCAATCAACACGCTGAGCGCCATTGCCACCGCACCCAGGATGAACATCAAGGTGCGCGCGCTCGAATACGCCTGCTGTGCGCTCTCGTAATCGTTCTTGGTGTTTTCCTCCTGCAAATGCAGATTTTCATCGAGTGCCTCCTGCCACTTCACCGTAGCGGGTGCGGCCTGTTGCAGCAAGGTCTCGATGGCCTTCTGATCGTTGTGATCATGGGCGAACTCCAGGACTTTGTCGTTCAGCACGCGTGCCGCGTTCTGCGCTTCCTTGATCTTGGCGCGAATAGCCTGGCCTTTCTCGCTGGCGGGGGTTTTCTCCAGATCTTCGAGCGCGGCATTGTAGTGCTCGCGTGCCACATCGAGCTTCTTGCGCTCGGCCTCGATGGCCCCGTCCTCGTGCAGCAATACGATGGTGCGCATCACGCGCGACACGACGTGCACCGCTTCCGACATCTGGTTTACGAGTTTGGTCTTATGATTGTTATCGTGGACGATCTCGTCGAGGCGGTGCTCGATGGCGCCCATGCTGCTGATGCCGGTCCAGAGCACCGCCGCCATAAACGACAGTATTGCCGCGAAGCCCAAGCCCAATCGTACAGCGATCCTCATATTTCCTAATTTCATGACGTCTCTCCTTGCGATAACAATACCGGCTTGCTCAATATCACTCGTGGGCTGCCGCGCGATGTTGCGACAGCGTTCCCAAACGATTCTCTCATCCGTCTCACGTGCATTCCTTCTCGGTGCCGGAAGAGTGCCCGGCGGACAACCGTGCGATCTCTTCAACCTTGCCATTCAAATCGATCAGCAGCAACTCCACGTCCAGCGCGGGATGCTTGGCGCGGATCAGCTTGCCCAAGCGCTTCAACTGTTGCGCATGGACTTCGGTTTCCCTTTCCGGGTTCGCGGCGAAGTCCTCTCCCATCACCACCTTGTAGGCGCCGCAGTCGCGGTGATCCAGCACCATTACCTTGTGGATCTTGTGCAGCTTGATGGCGACATCGAGGTGCTCCCAGAAGACCTTTTTCCACAACGGAAACTTGTCGGTGGTTGCGCCCAGCGCGGCGCCGGCGAGAATGACGTGGTCGTACTTGTTACGCAGTCCGCGGCCAGACATGTACCGCTCGGTCTCGTCGACCAGGCGAAAGTCCATGCAGCTCAACAACAAGGCCTCTGTTTGCCCCGCCGCTCCGGCGTACCGCGCGGGGAGAACGGAGGCGAGGAGCGCGACACCGCCGCCCGCGAGCACGGTTCTTACGAAATGGCGCCGTCCGAGTTGGATTTCGTTGTATTGCGAGCCGGCTTGGCACATCTGAATTCTCCTGTTTGTGTGGCCCGGGTCATGAGGTTCGTTTGCCGAGGAACTTACGGATACCTTGCTCATCAATGCACCACGGTATTGATGAGCGCCATGTCCTCGCTGGTCATCAAGCGCTCGATATCCACCAGAATCAGCATGCGCTGGTCCACGGTCCCCAGGCCGGTGATGTACTGCGTGTCGAAGGCCGAGGAGAACTCCGGCGCGGGACAAACCTGGTCTGCGGCTAGCGTGATCACATCGGACACGCTGTCCACCACCATGCCCACCACGCGGTTGCCGAAGTTCAAGATGATCACCACTGTGAACTGGTTGTATTCCGCTGAACCCAAGCTGAATTTGATGCGCATGTCCACGATCGGCACGATCACGCCGCGCAAATTGATCACCCCTTTGATGAACTCAGGAGCGTTAGGGATCGTGGTCACCGCGTCATATCCCCGGATCTCCTGGACCTTGAGGATTTCGATACCGTACTCCTCCTTGCCCAAGGTGAAGGTCAGAAACTCGCGGTCCGTCGCAAGAGGTATCGCGGCCGAACTGCTCGAAGCTTGCTGGGGTGTTGCTGCATTCGTCATTGCCCTACTCCTTCTGCGTAAACCCGCTTTTTCCTGCCCACCGCTTCTATGCCGCCAGGGCCAAGGCCCTGGTGCCCACCAGAGTTGCCACATCCAGAATCAGCGCCACCCGCCCGTCACCCATGATGGTGGCGCCGGAGCATCCCGGGACCTTGCGGTAGTTTGATTCCAGGCTCTTGATAACCACTTGGTGCTGGCCAACCAACTCGTCCACCAGCATGGCCACTTTGCGTCCCTCGGATTCCACGATGATCATGATTCCTTGCGCGGGATCGGTGTGCTTGGGCCGCACGCCGAGTATTTCGTGCAGCGCGATCACCGGCAGGTATTCCCCTCGCACCTTGATCACCATACCGGTGCCTTGCACGGAGGTGATATCTGGAGGCTGCGGCCTCAGGGATTCGATGATGACCGTGAGCGGCACGATGAATAATTCCCCGCCGATGGCCACCGACATGCCATCCAGGATGGCCAAGGTGAGAGGCAGCCGGATCCGGATCTTGGTGCCCGCACCCAGCGCGGAATCGATCTCGATTCTTCCGCCCATGCCGCGGATGTTGCGCTTGACGACATCCATGCCCACGCCGCGCCCGGACACATCGGTCACCACCTCGGCGGTGGAGAAGCCAGCTTCGAAGATGAGCTGCCAGACTTCCTGGTCTGAGACAGTGTCGGACACGGCCATGCCGCGCTCCATGGCTTTCCTGAGAATCTTCTCGCGGCTCAACCCGCCGCCGTCATCGGCCACTTCCACCACGATGTTGCCGCTCTGGTGGTAGGCGCTCAAGGTGATGGTGCCGGTCTCGGGCTTGCCCGCCGCCAGGCGCTGTTCGGGCAGCTCGACGCCGTGATCCAGGCTGTTGCGCACCAAGTGGGTGAGCGGGTCGGCGATCTTTTCGATGACGCCCTTGTCGAGTTCCGTGCCCTCGCCCACGGTCTTGAGTTCCACTTTTTTATTGAGCTTCGAGGCCAGATCGCGCACCACGCGCGGGAAACGGCTGAACACGAACGCGATGGGCATCATGCGAATGGACATCACCGATTCTTGCAAGTCGCGTGTGTTGCGCTCGAATTGCCCCAACCCGTTCATCAGGCCCTCGTAGACCACTGGGTCCACCTTGGAGGCCATCTGCGCGATCATGGATTGGGTGATGACCAATTCGCCGACCAGGTTGATGAGTTGGTCCACTTTTTCCACGCTGACGCGAATCGACGAACTCTCGCTGCTGGGCACGGGCGCGCTCACTGCCTTACCGGCATCGCGCCGCGCGCTTCTTATCCCGGTGATATTGGGTTGGCCGGGAGGCGGGTGGCCGGCCCCGGTGGGCGTTTCACTCGCGGCGGTAACAGCGGCTTGCACAGGCTGGAAGAAACCATAACCAGGATCGGCCGTCACTGGCGAGGGAATCTCCTCGAAAAATCCATAGCCCGCATCCGGCGCCGCTGTTGCCACCGCTCCCGGCGCGGGAACATCCTCGAAAAAACCATAAGCGGCGGACGCCTCGTGGCTAGCGCCCGCCGCGGGTTCCATGCGAATGCTCAGATCCTTGGCCTCGATCAGAAACTCGAAGATGTCACGCAACGCGGACTCCGAAGCCGAGGTCACCACTTCGATTTCCCACTGGCCGGAATAATCGCGCGTGCGGCCCTTGCGCACTGGCCGCTGGCGGATTTCCAGGCTACCCATTTCGCGTAGTCCCGCCCAGAGTTTCTCCAGATCGCCCTTGCCGGCGGCGGTCTGAAAAGTGATCTGGGCGCGGCCCGGGACGCTGGTCACCGCGTCGCTGACATCGGCGAGCAGGTGCCCGATGGTCTTTCCCGCTAGCGCCACGGGATCGCCGGAGGAAGAAGCAGGCTGCGCATGAGCACTGGCCAGCGCCGCGCCGCCGCTCGTCAAACTTTCCAGGCGCTTGCAGATGTCCACGGCGGCGGCGGGATCACTCAGCGTGCCCGCCTTATGCGCTTCCAGTTGCCCCTTTAGTACATCCCCAGCGGCGAGAAAGGCATCCACCATGGTTGTGGTGAGCGCCAACTCCTCCTTGCGCAATCTGTCCAGCAGGTTTTCCAGGATATGCGTGACACCTGTGAGATCGGTGAATCCGAAGGTACCGGCGCCACCCTTGATGGAATGCGCCGCGCGAAAGATCGCGTTCAAATCGTCCAGGCTGGGTTGGTCCACATGCAGCCCCAGTAGCAGCGCCTCCATGCTGGCGAGGTGTTCCCCCGCCTCGTCGAAGAAGGTCTGGTAAAACTGGCTCATGTCGATGGTCATTTCTCGTACCTGGTATGTGGCGCGTTATTTTTGATATCGGGAGACGGGAGACGTGAAGCGTGAAACTTGAGACATGAGACAAAAACCCGTGATACCGCACGCTGTGCCGTCACGCTTCCCGCTTCACGTCTCACGCTTCCCGGCCTTTGCAGCTTCATCCAATTACTTTTTTCACAACTTCCAGTAGCTTCGTCGGATCGAAGGGTTTGACGAGCCATCCGGTCGCGCCCGCGGCCTTGCCCTTCGCTTTCATGTCGTCACCGGATTCCGTGGTCAGCATG
>JBJXGQ010000264.1:0-7163 GCA_046160525.1 Burkholderiales bacterium | reverse complement strand
CATCTACATGTCGCAAGCGCCCGGCGCCACCCGTCAGTACTACAGGCGCTTGTTCAAACAACTGGTTTCTCAAGCCATCACGGATTGACCATGACTCCCGGATTTCTTCTCATCACCCACGACGTGGCTGTTGCCCGCGAGGGCGAATTCCAATCCTGGTACCAGTTCGAGCATTTGGATGAACGCTTGGGCGTGCCAGGCTTTCTCACCGCGCGCCGTTACATCGCCCAGGCAAGCGCTCAGCGCTACGCGGCCATGTACGAAACGCAATCGCCGGATGTGTTGCGCTCGCCTGCCTACGCGGCGCTGTTGGCCAAGCCCAGCGATAAAACCCGAGCCATCATGCCGCACTTCAGGGACGTCACGCGCATCATCGGGCGCTTGTCTTTCAAGCATGACCGCAGCGCCGGTGGCGCGGCTGCGATTCTTTTCATCGACCGGCCCAACGCCACGGATGACGATGCCCAGGCCATCGGACGGATCGCCATGGAGGCACACGCCATGGGCCTGGCGCCCGAGGCGGTGCGAGTGGTTGTGGTGGAACGCGATAACGTGGGCGTGGATACTCCGGAATCAAGATTTCGCCCGGCGCCCGACCGCAAAGCACACGTGGCGTTAATCGTGGAGTGGTTGCAAGCCACCTCCGCGGAGGTGCAAGAGCTGCGCACTTCACTGGCACGGGCAGGTTGGAAGGTGGAGAGCGACCGGGGTGGGTTGTACCGGTTACTGTGCGCGCGAAATCAGGAGAGAGCATCATGAGACTAGAAGGAAAAACCGCCATCATCGTAGGGGCTGGCCAAAGCCCAGGGGAAGGCATCGGAAACGGCCGCGCCACGGCGCTGCGCTTCGCGCGCGAGGGTGCCAAGATTCTCGCCGTGGACCGCGATCTTGCATCCGCAGAAGAGACGGCCGCCATGATCACCGCCGAGAAAGGCGACGCAGCGGCCTTCCGTGCCGACGTGACGCAGCAAGCCACTCTCGCCGCCGCCGTTCAATTCGCGCACAGCCGTTGGGGGCGTATCGATATCTTGCACAACAACGTCGGTGTGAGCATTAGCGGGGGAGACGCGCCGCTGGAGGACATCACCGAGCAAATTTTCGATCGCGTGAGCGCCATCAATCTGCGCGGCACCATCATGGCTTGCAAGCACGTCATCCCCATCATGCGTGCGCAGCGCAGCGGTGTCATCATCAACATCTCGTCCATGGCGGCGTGGATCGATTACCCTCTCGTGGCCTACAAGGCCACCAAGGCAGCCATGATCGCCTTCACGCAACAGCTTGCATTGCAGAACGCTGCGTACGGCATTCGCGCGAACGTCATCTTGCCTGGATTGATGAATACACCCATGGCAGTGGACACGCGCGCAACCACCTATGGAAAAAGCCGGAGCGCCGTGGTGGCCGAGCGCGACGCGAAAGTTCCCCTGCGCGGCAAGATGGGCACGGCCTGGGATGTGGCCAATGCGGCACTCTTTCTCGCATCGGACGAGGCGAACTTCATTACCGGCGTGTCGCTGCCGGTGGATGGCGGATCAATGGTGCGGGTTGGGTGACAATCATGACTTCGGTGGCGTTGGGTGCTAAGAGAGCAGTCCAGGACTGTCACGATATCTGAGATTGACCCGAAAAGTAGGACATCCTACAATTCCTGGCATTTATGGAGAAGAGGTCCCTTTTATGGCGAAAGAGCAAGTGAGTCTGCGCGAGGCCAACCAGCATCTGTCCCGCTACGTGGCGGCGGTGGAGAAGGGCGGCGAGATTCTCATTACGCGGCGTGGAAAACCCGTGGCGCGTTTGACGGGAATTCCCGAAAACAAGCGCGCTTCGCGTGAGCAGCGGCTGGCGCTTACGCGGCTCAAGGCTGTTGCGCGAGCCCTTAAGATCGGGCGTGTACGCCGGGAAGATTTATACGAGCGGTCCTAGAGCCTGTTGACATAGATTTCATGGCCAAGATTTCGGTGGACACCAACTTGTTGGTATACGCGATCGATACCGCGGATCCGAACAAGCATCAAAGCGTACAGGCATTGTTAGGTATTTTGGTAGAGCAGGACACGGTGGTCCCCTTGCAAGCGCTGGCCGAGTTTTATCATGTCGTCACACGCAAGGGACATCTTTCCACTGAAGAGGCGCGCGAACGGATTGAGGATTGGCAAGCGCTTTTCCCCGTGATTGCGGCGCGGCCGAACACGCTTTTGCACGCCATCGACGGCCAGCGCCGGTTTCAATTGCCGTTCTGGGATGCCATGCTGTGGGCAACCGCGCAGGAAGCCGGCGTGAGTGTTCTTCTTACCGAGGATTTTCAGGATCTCGCGCAATTTGAGGGCGTGCTATTCGTTAATCCTTTCGGCCACGGCGGCTTATCGGAGTTCTTCTCATGAATTTCGAATTGCCGCGCTAGGTAGCTTGAATGCCGCCACAGCGCCATGGCGGGGAAAGGACCAGGCGAGTAAACTTGAAAGCACCGGCCCCTTGGATCGTCACCGCCATGTCCGTTCAACCCAAGAAGCACTACACCCTGGACGAATACCTCGAACTCGAACGCACCGTGCGCGAGAAGCACGAGTTCTTTCGCGGCGAGATCTTTGCCATGGGCGGGGCGAGTGAGGCTCATAATCTGATCGTGTCAAATGTGCTGGGTGAGATGCGTCAGTACCTGCGGGGGAAACCCTGCCGGGTCTACCCCAGCGACATGCGGGTAAAGGTGAGCGCCTCTGGCTTATACACCTACCCAGATGTCGTGGTGGTCTGCGGGCAACCCCAGTTCGAGCCACCGGCTGACACACTTCTCAACCCAACGTTGCTCGTTGAGGTACTTTCCGAATCCAGCGAGGCCTACGACCGAGGCAAGAAATCCGAGCAATACCGGACTCTGGCCTCGTTGACCGATTACCTGTTGATTGCCCAGGACCGGGCACTAGTCGAGCATTATTGCCGCCAGCCAGAAGAGCGCTGGTTGCTGCAAACGGCGAACCGGTTGGAGGAGTCGGTGGCGATTTCCTCGCTTGGATGCGAGTTGCCACTCTCCGAGGTTTATTTGAACGTTACCGGTATCTCTACGGAGGCTGCGGGAAACCGCTAAACGAGTCGCGACGTAAGGCGTCCGGTAATGATCCACAGCCGAGTCCTAAGCAGTACACCCCCTCGCACCTAGCCGAAAAAATCCTCACTTCCAAATCCTCCTTGGAAGGCGAGCGCAAGCAAGTCACCGTTCTATTCGCGGACTTGAAGGGTTCCATGGAGTTGCTGGCCGAGCGCGATCCCGAGGAAGCGCGCAAGATTCTCGATCCAGTCCTGGAGCGCATGATGGAAGCGGTACACCGCTATGAAGGCACGGTGAACCAGGTGATGGGTGATGGCATCATGGCCTTATTCGGTGCACCGCTGGCGCATGAGGACCATGCGGTGCGCGCCTGCTATAGCGCGCTAAGGATGCAAGAATCCCTCAAGCGCTACGCGGACGATGCGCGCCGATCCCATGGGGTGGAGATACAAATCCGGGTCGGTCTTAACTCCGGCGAAGTGGTGGTGCGCGCTATCGGCAACGACTTGCGCATGGATTACACCGCGGTCGGCCAGACCACCCATCTCGCCGCTCGCATGGAACAACTGGCGCCGCCTGGGAGCGTGAGGTTGACCGCGGAGACCATGCGTCTTGCCGAGGGCTACGTCGAGGTGAGATCGCTCGGGCCCATCCCCGTGAAGGGTCTCGCGGATCCGATCGAGGTCTTCGAATTAATGGGCACGGGCCAGGCCCGCACCCGGCTACAAGCAGCGGCTCTTCGGGGTCTCACGCGGTTTGTCGGGCGCAATGCGGAGGTTGAGCATCTGCGCCGCGTACTCGGCCAGGCGGATGCGGGTCATGGCCAAGTGGCTGCCATCGTTGGCGAAGCCGGAGTGGGCAAGTCGCGTCTAGTGTATGAGTTCACCCATTCGCACCGGGTGCAGGATTGGTTGGTCGTCGCGGCGTCGTCAGTGTCCTACGGCAAGGCCACTGGTTATTTGCCTGTCACCGATCTGCTCAAGGGCTACTTCAAAATCGGCGACCGCGACGACCATCGCGAGATGCGCGAGAAGGTTACCGGCAAGATACTGGCCTTGGATCGCGCGCTTGAACCCCTATTGCCTCCGCTACTGTTTCTGCTTGATGTGCCCGTGGACGATGCGGTATGGTCCGCGCTTGAACCGCCCCAGCGCCGGCAGCGCACGCTGGATGCGATTAAACGCTTGTTCCTGCGCGAAGCGCAGGTGCAGCCGTTGATGTTGGTGTTCGAAGACCTGCACTGGGTCGATGCGGAAACCCAAGCGCTGCTCGATAGCCTTGTGGACAGCGTGGCTTCGGTACGCATGCTGCTCTTGGTGAACTACCGTCCGGAGTACCGGCACCGTTGGGGCAGCAAAACTTTTTACTCGCAGATTCGGCTCGATACCCTGCCCGCGGAGAGCGCGGAAGAATTGCTGGCGGCGATGCTCGGCCCAGATCCGGGATTAGAGCCGCTCGTGCGGATGCTGGCCAAGCAGGGTAACCCCTTCTTCCTGGAAGAGACAGTGCGTAGCTTGTTGGAAACGGGAGCGCTTGCCGGTGAGCGCGGCGCCTACCGGTTGGTGCGGCCGGTGGAGACGCTGAAAGTCCCGGCGAAGGTACAAACGGTTCTGGCTGCGCGCATAGACCGGCTGCCTCCGGAGGAGAAGCGACTGCTGCAGGCGGCATCGGCGATCGGCAAGGACGTACCCTACGCGCTGCTGGCAGCGATCGCGGAGCCGGAGTTGTTGCAGCAGGGGCTCGCGCATCTTCAGGAGGCGGAGTTTGTCTACGAGACGCAGATCTTCCCGGACCTTGAATACACTTTCAAACATGCGCTTACGCACGAGGTCACCTACGGCAGCTTGCTTCAGGAGCGCCGCCGCCAGCTTCACGCACAGATCGTGGATGCGATAGAGCGGCTCTACGAGGACCGCATGAGTGAGTATGAGGAGCGTTTAGCGCACCACGCTCTGCGCGGCCAGCTATGGGAAAAAGCAATCAAGCATTGCCGCCAGGCCGGGCAGCGAGCCCTGGATCGCTCTGCGGCCCAGGAGGGGCTCGCCCACTTCGAGCATGCGCGCACCGCATTGGGGGAACTCCCCGAGACTCGCGAACGCACCGAGCAGATGACCGACCTGTGCTTCGAGCAGCGCAGCGCTCTCCACCCGCTTGGCGAATTCGCGCGGCAAGCCGAAGTTCTGAAGGAAGCGCGCGCGCTTGCCGAACAGCTCGGTGACCAGCGGCGGCTAGGATGGGTATACGCATACCAAGCGAACCCCTACGATTCCCTTGGCCAGCATGCTATGGCAATCGATACAGCGGAGCGCGCGCGCGTCATTGCCGAGGCCATTGGCGATCTCGGATTGCGTGTCGTCGCGAATCACTACCTGGGCCAAGGGTTCCTGCACGCTGGTAAGTTGCGCCTGGCGGCCGGGCCTTTGCGCGACATGATCGCCGCAGTCGAAGGCACGCGGGCAGGCGAGCGCTTCGGTCTGGCAACCGTGCCAGCGTCCTCTGCGCGCTTTCTGCTGGCATGGGTCCTGGCCGATCTGGGAGAGTTTGGCGAAGCGCTCGCCGTAGGTGAAGAGGCTCTGCAAGCCGCCCAGGCCAGCGGGCATGCGCATAGCGAAGTGTGGGCGCGCTGGAGTCTTGGGTACATCCATCTGCGCCGTGGAGAATTTGTGGAGGCGACCCGGGTACTGGAGCCGGGCCCTGCGCTGTGCCGGGGGATGGGATTTCGCCTCGCGCTGCCGTTCGTAACCGTGTCGCTAGGCCTTGCCTATACCGGATTGGGGCGCGCAGTGGACGCCTTGCCATTGATCGGGGAGGCTGCTGAAGGCTACGCAGCTTTGGGGGATTTTCTCCGTTCGCTTTTCATCACACTACTGGCCGCCGCCAGCCTCAAACTCGGACGGGTTTCCGAGGCGCGAGAACAAGCAGAGCGGGCAGTGACACTGGCGCGTGCGCGACAGGAGCGGGGTTGGGAAGCTTGGGCGTTGAAAGCGCTTGGCGAGGCTCACGCCCAAGAACCTGGCGAGGCGGAGGAGGCTGGTAAGGCGTACAGACAAGCTCTCGAAATCGCGATCGAACTGGGTATGCGGCCACTCGCCGCGCATTGCCACTTCGGGCTCGGAACGCTACATGCCTCCCTCGGAAAAACGCAAGAAGCCCAGCAAGAAATCTCGTTAGCGAGTGATCTATACGAAAAGCTGGGGATGACGTTTTATTTGGGCCGCGCCCGAGTATCATCTAAATGATACGACTTGATTTTTGTACGGGAATCACACCATGGCAACGCATCCAGCTTCTTCTAGTACTAGTTACCGCTACATTGTCCAGCACGCGGCAGTACGCGGCGGACATGCCGTTATTGAGGGCACTCGCGTTGGTGTGCACGATGTGATCGGCTTACTCCAAAACGGCGAAACCGTGGATAGCATCGTGGACCGCTGCTTTCCCAACATTACCCGGGCACAGGTGTATGAATGTCTCGCCTACTATGAGGACCACCGGGGCGAGATCGATATTTTGGTAGCCCGGCAGATGGACTCCGGTGCGAGGTGAAATTCCTGCTCGATCACGATGTACCCGACAATGTGATCTACTCGCTCGTTGCGCTGGGACATGAAGTTCCGAGACTGCGCGGCATGTTGCCCGCGACGGCGTTCGATGACGAAGTGCCGCGGATGGCGGCAAAGCTAGGCAGCATATTGATCACTTGTAATCGTAACGACTTTTTGGTATTGGCGGAGGCAGGACCTCACGCGGGGATCGTGATATTGGTTCGTCGCAGGTCGAGAGCGTTGGAGCGCGCCGCACTGATTCAACTAATCGATAGAGCAGGAGAAGCCGGTATATGCGGAAACGTCAATTTTGCATGACATCGAGCCCCCCATTGGATGAAAACCAGATCCACGCGTTTTATCGCCTTCGCGCTAATCATCTTCCTCGTTGTGGCCGGCGCGGCCGCTTGGGCAATAGGCTATGTCACCTATGAGCGTCTGCATAGTTTTCACGCACCAGTGTATTCCGCCGACGGCAAAAGCGTCTATTTCGCACGCCGCCGCGCCCAAGCCTTCGTCATTGGATTTGGCGCGGAGTTCTTCACTCTTCCGGCTACGGTTTTCCTGCTGAG
>JBJXGQ010000263.1:0-13182 GCA_046160525.1 Burkholderiales bacterium | reverse complement strand
CAGTCCTCCTCAAGCCGGGGGCTCGCGTCCTCCTCGTTATCTTCCTGATCTTCGCCCATAGCTCGTCCCGTCTGACCGACAGAAGGAGTGTACTAGATCGTGTTATTTTATGTTAGCGCTTATGGGGCTACCCCCGGCGACTTTCCGCAATTGTCAGGAAGACCGCTACCACGAAATACCCGGAAAATACCCCGCCTCTTCCGTGTATTCCGTGTGTTCCGTGGTCAAGGGCTGAAAGCTTTTGCGTGCATGTACGCATGATCCTTGTTATCGCCTTGGCTTCCGAGCCGCCTCCGGCGTGGCTCGCCGCACCCAAGCCAAAACCATGGATAATTGCCGGAAGTTACAGGGGCCGTTACAAGACCAAGGGGACAGCAGGTGGTAGGCAGGCATTCATTGACGGGGGAGCGGGTCATCCTATGGCCGTAGTCGCCGTATTCAACCAAAAGGGCGGCGTTGGGAAGACCACGACCACGCTGAACATTGCCGCCTGCCTCGCGGCCGAGCACCGCGCGCCCTTGCTACTGGATACGGACCCTCAGGCGCACCTAACCTTGGCCTTCGGAATACGCAATGTGCCGGGGGACAAGAGCCTTTACAGCTTCTTCCAGAACGGCAAAACGCTTGAATCCCTGATCATGCGGCAACCCTCGCAGATCAGGCTCATCCCTTCCTCGCCGGAACTGTCCAAGATCGATGCCTTGTTCGGCAACGATCCCTCCATAGCCAAGCGGCTCAAGGAAGGGATGGACAAGATGCCTGCGCAGTCACGCTCGATTACATTGATCGATTGCTGCCCCATGCTCGGGGTGCTTACCTTGAATTCTCTACTTGCCTCCGACCGCGTGCTCATGCCCGTGTCGGCGGACTATCTATCGCTGGAAAGCATCCACAAGCTCAAGCTAGCGTTGGATGTACTGGAATCCCGCCTGGGCAGAAAATTTCAGCGCAAGGTCGTGGTCACGCGCTTCGACGGGCGGCGTAAGCTTTCGCACGAGATTCTGCGCAGGCTCAACGAAGCCTTCGGCGAGCAGGTATGCCGAAGCGTGATCAAGGAAAATGTGCATCTAGCGGAGAGCCCCATGCACGGCAAGGACGTGCTGGCCTTCGCGCCATGGAGCCAAGGCGCGGCGGATTACCGCGCGGTGACCGAGGAACTCGAGCAGTGCAATTTCTTATGAGAGGGTAGCTATGAATGCAGCGGTTCGTTACGTTGTGCTGGTGGCGGCCGTCCTGTTTGCCGCCGCCCTGGTTTCTCCAGGCGCGCGCGCCAACTTAGGCGGCGAGGAAACCGAGAGCACCGACGTGAATTTCCAATCTGGGAAAGAAGCGATTCAAAAGCAGGACTGGAAGAAGGCCGTGGCCTTCCTGGAAAAGGCCGTGGCCGCCGATCCGAAAAACGCGGATGCAAGAAATTATCTGGGCTACTCTTTTCGTAAGCTCGGAGATTTGAACATGGCCTTCCAGCATTACCTTGAAGCCCTTAAGCTCAACCCGAAACACAGGAATGCGCACGAGTATATCGGCGAGGCTTATCTGATGGCCGGCAAACTCAAGGAAGCGGAAATGCACCTGGCGGAGTTGAACCGCCTGTGCTCGCCCATTCCCTGCGAGGAGCAAAAGATGCTGAAGCTCGCCATCGAGGATCACAAGAAGAAGAAATAATTGGGCATCCGAGCCGTACTGTGGGATTTCGGCGGTGTTATCACGACCAGTCCCTTCGAGGCGTTTGCGCGCTTCGAGCGTGACAACAATCTCCCCGCGGGTTTGCTGCGGCGGATCAACTCCACCAATCCCGATGGAAATGCCTGGGCCCGCTTCGAACGCGGTGAGCTGAGTTACGAACAGTTCGATGGCGCCTTCGGCAATGAAGCGTTAGCTCTGGGTTATCGCGTGGGCGGCGCCCAAGTGGCGCAGTTACTCTACGGCGAGATCCGCCCGCAAATGGTGGAAGCGCTCAGGCGCTTGCGGGGACGTTTTCGCACCGCCTGCGTCACCAACAATTTCAAGACGAAACTGCCCGTGAGCGAAGAGCGCGGGCGCGAAATCGAACAGGTCATGCAGCTGTTCGATTTGGTCATCGAATCGAGCAAGGTGGGCGTGCGAAAACCCGAGCTTCGCTTCTACGAATTGGCTATTGAGGCCGTGGACGTTCCCGCGTACGAGATCGTCTATCTCGACGATCTGGGAATCAATCTGAAACCGGCGCGGGCCTTAGGAATGACCACCATCAAAGTCACCGATCCGGACGCCGCTCTAGCCGAGTTAGACGCCGTACTTGGCACCAGTCTCAAGTAGTTTGGCGCGGCTTGCGCGGTGCCTTGGCGAATAGCCGGTCGTAGATAGCGCCGGGCAGCGCTCTGAGCAACACGCTCACTGCGGCCATCTGCCACGGAACCACGGCGAGCCGCGCATCGCGATCGATGCAGCGTGCCATGCGCCGCGCGGCTTCTTCAGGTTTGAGCAAGAACGGCATGGGATATTGATTACGCTGGGTCATGGGCGTATCGATGTATCCCGGACATAGCGTGATGACTTTTACGCCCGTGCTTCGCAACTCCACGCGCAAGCTCTCCAGGTAAGTAATGGCCGCTGCCTTGGATGCGCTATAGACACTGGACCCTGGCAGGCCGCGAAACCCCGCCACGCTGGCGATACCGGCAAGCTTGCCCGCTTTCGCTTGCAACATGGCGGGCAGGAACGCTTGGAAGGTGTTCACCATGCCCATCACGTTGGTGTCGAACACCGCGCGAAAAACTTCCGCGTCTTCGCTATGTTCGGTGGCGGTACCCGTGCTCACACCAGCATTGGCGATAACGAGATCCGGCACCCCATGGCTTGCAAGAAATGCTTCTCCGGCCCCTTGCATGGCCGGGAGATCGCGAACGTCGCATGGATACAGCGAGCATGGGACGCCAAGGGATTGCGCCAAGGCGTTGAGCGCGGCCTCGCGGCGGCCATGCAATCCCAATTCGCAATTTGGGTACTGGCGTGCGTAATAACGCGCGAATGCCTCACCAATGCCGCTGGAGGCACCGGTGATGAACACCTTCACGACGTTTCTTCGGCGCGCTCCCGGCGGCGCCGGTCAATGAGCGTATTGACGAGCGCGATGGTTTCCCTTGGCCCGCCAGCAAGAGACGGGGAGGTGAGGAAGCGCCCGTCCACGATCAAGGTTGGAACGCCTTGCACGCCATAGCGTTGCGTGGCGGTTCGGGTGAGTTCCAGCGCCATGGCGATTTCCTTCGAATCCCACGTTGCGCGGACTAGGTTTGCGTCCAAGTCCTTCGTTTGCGCCCACTCCGCGAAAGTGCCGGCGTCTCCGAGATCGGTATTGTCGAAGTGGTAAGCGTCGAACACATCTTGGTGCAGGCGAACATGGGCGCGCAGTTTGAGCAGCACCAGATAGACTTTGGTGAGGGGAATCCAGCGTGTGGTACGCAGCGCGGGCGTGCGAACCAGCAGCACATCGGCGGAGCGTTGCTGTTCCCATTCGCGCAAATAGGGCTCGAAGGCGTAACACGCGCCGCAGCCGTAGTAGAAAAACTCACGCACCTCGATGCGCTGCGGATCATCCACCGGCTGCGGTGGAATGGGGAAAAACTTGGGGCGCGTGCCGTTCGCTGGTTCATCCGCCGCGCGTGCGCCCAGGGCGAGGCTAAGCCCCGCGAAACCAAAACCCAGTACCCGGCGGCGGGATGGATTCACCGGAGGAATTACGCGCCGAGCTTAGGTGCGGGCTTCGAGGCCTTGGCGGCGGATCTCTGCTTCGGGGCATCCCCTGGCGCCACCGGAGCCTGCGAATTCTTACCCCTTTCCCTGGCGATCAGCGCATCCACGACTTGAAAGAAGCGCTGCAAGCTGGGCTGGTTGTTCGGTCCAACGGCCATGGAGGGGCCAGTCACGTACTTGCCTTGGATAGCCATCGTGGGTGTGAACATCACGCCGTAACTGCGCCCCATTTTCTTGGAGCGTTCCACCTTGGCATCGATGCCGAAGGAGTTGAAGGTCTGGGTGAATTTTTCTGCGTCCACGCCCTGGGTGGCGACCCATTTGGCGATCTTATCCGCATCGCCCAGATCCTTGCTTTCGGCGTGAATGGCATGGAACACCTTGGAGTGCAGCTTCTCCGCCAGGCCCATGGCTTCCAGGGTGTAGTACAGACGGGCCAGTGGCGCCCAGCTCTCGCGGAATATCAACGGAACCGCTTTAAAGCTCACGTCCTGCGGCTGGGTCTTCAACCAACCGCGTAGCGGGCTTTCGAACTCCGCGCAATGGGAGCAGGCATAGGAAAAGAATTCGATGACCTCAACCCCCTTGCCTTGCACGGGTTGCGCGGGGCTGATGAGCTTGTATTCCTTATCGCCCACGGGAGCTTGCGCGGAGGCAGGCAACGCAACGGCACAAAAGACTAGAAGGGCAAATAGTTGGTGAAAATGGCGCAAAGCTAGGTTCATCGTACTCTCCATGGTGTTTGTCCAGACTTACTCTCTAGAGCGAATCATATTCGCTTGAATCTCCATTTCCTTTAGGGTGGATTGCACCCCAACCGCTTCTTCCGTGCTTTCGTAAGGCCCCAAGCGCACCCGGTGCCAAGTCTTGTTGTCCGGCAACTGGGCAGTTTGGATTTGCGCTTCTATCCCCGCTAACGCAAGACGTGCTTTTAGGTTGTCCGCATCGGCGGAATTCTGGAATGCGCCGGCCTGTAAAAAGATCCGTTCCTTGGCCAAGGCATCCGCGGTTGGCTTGGCGGGCATCGAGTCTTGTTTGCCAGGCAGAATCTCATAGAAATCAAATTTTGGTTTCGGAACGCCATCCGTGCCGGTGGAACCGCTTGGAGCGCCCGCGTTATCCGGCGCGCGCGCACTCTTGGGCGCCGCCATGGGCTTGAGTTCCTCATGCGCTGCCGGGATTTCCTTGAAGGGTGGCGCGGATCGGTTGATGTAGAGCGCAAATCCGAAGGCGAGTCCCAGCCCGAGGGCGAAGCCAATGATGAGGCCAACGGAAAACGGATGCATCAATCGCCCGCTTTTGCCGCCGCCCGGCGGGGCACCGCTATTCTTGTAATCCATGCTCATGAGTTGCAGTTTAATGTGTGCATGCCAGTGTACGCCGTGCCCTACGCGCTACATGCGCTCGGGCGCGGATACCCCGAGCAACCGAAGCCCGTTACGTAATACTTGTCGCACAGCGGCGACCAGCGCGAGGCGTGCGAGCTTCACCCGCTCATCTTCCACCAGAAAACGCGTCGAGTTGTAATAGCTATGAAACGCGCCCGCAAGATCCTTCAGGTAGAAGGCCATGACATGGGGAGATAAGTCCCTCGCGGCTTCCTCCAACGTATCGGAATAGTCCATCATGGCTCTTATTAAACCGAATTCTTGCTCCGTATCCAAGGAACCCAGGTTAGCACCAGGCAAGGCCGCCGGGTCGCCGTCCCACTCTTCCAGCACCCGGCAAATGCGGGCGTGGGCGTACTGGATGTAATACACCGGGTTATCGTTGCTCTGGGATTTCGCAAGGTCCAGGTCGAAATCCAAATGCTGGTCGCTCTTGCGCGCGAGATAAAAATAGCGCGTGGCATCCACACCTGCTTCCTCAAAGAGTTCCTCCAAGGTGACGTAGTTGCCGCTGCGCTTGCCCATGCGCACGGGCTCGCCGCCCCGGAAGAGCGCCACCAATTGGATGAGCGGAACGTTTAATTTCTCGGGCTCGTGCCCAAAGGCGCTCAGCGCGGCCTTCACCCGCACGATGTAGCCGTGATGATCCGCGCCCCACACGTCGATGATACGGTCGAAACCGCGCTCCAGCTTCTCGTGATGGTAGGCAATGTCGGAAGCGAAGTAGGTGAAGAGCCCGTTCTCTCGCTGCACCACGCGGTCCTTGTCATCGCCAAAGGCGGTGGAACGAAACCAAGTGGCTCCGTCTTTCTCGTACAGATGGCCATTGGCGCGCAGCTTATCCAACGCGCGCGCGACCTTGCCATCGTCGTACAGGGATTGCTCGGAATACCAGCGGTCGAAGTGCACGTGAAAATGCGATAACACACCGCGAATCTCAGCGATCTGTTGGTCGAGAGTGTGGCCCATGACCAACTTGAAATCCTCGCCCAGCAACGATTTGGCGTTGGCGATCAATTGATCGAGGCGCGCTTCCCCCAACGCCTCTTGTTCCTTCTCCGAAGCATCGGGGTTGGCCCCGGGCACGCCAGCCATTACCTGAGGGGCGGCGCGGACGAATTTCCCGCCATGAAGATTGGCGAGTTCGCGTGCCCGTAACATCACGTAATCGCCTTGATAAGCGTTAGGCGGAAATGGCACGTTCACTTCGCGCTGTTCAAGGTAGCGCAGCCACACCGAGAGGACCAACACATCCACTTGCCGGCCGGCGTCGTTGATGTAGTACTCGCGTTGTACGTCGTAACCCGCGGCTTGCAGCACATTGGCAAGGCTGTCGCCATACGCCGCGCCACGCCCGTGGCCCACGTGCAAGGGCCCCGTGGGATTGGCGGATACGAATTCCACTTGTACCTTCTTGCCACGGCCCGCATCGATGCGACCGTAGTCATTCCCCTGTGCGAGCACATACCCAACCACGGAGCGCTTGGCACCGGTCTCCAAAAACAAGTTGATGAATCCGGCACCCGCCACTTCCGCGCGTTCCAACACGGGAGAGGCTGGCAAAGCGGCGGTGATCGCGGTTGCAAGCTCGCGCGGATTGCGCTTCATGGCCTTGGCCATTTGCATGGCGATGGAGCAGGAAAAATCCCCATGCCCAGCCTGCTTGGGCCGGCCCAAGGTCACGGACGGGTGAGCAGGATTTCCCAGAGCTTGCGCGAGGGCTGCCTCGATGAGCGAGACCAACTCGCTCTTGATGTCAGCGTGAATCATGGATTTTTGAAGGGCAAGACCGGTAAGCAATGCGGGCGCGCATTATATGCCGCGCGATAGCCCGCATTTCTCACGGGGGCGGCCTGCGAGAAATGCGAGCTAAACACTTCTTGGATCCACATCGAGATGCCAGCGCACTTGGTTGCCGCCGTGCTCCATCAGCCAAGGACGCCATTTGCCCAGCAGCGTTTGCAAGGCGGTACGCGATGCCGATTGCACGAGAAGCTGCCCGCGTTCCTTGCCGGCAATGCGCGCCATGGGTGCCGGCACCGGGTCGAACACCTCCACCTCGGGCGCCTGCTCCTTGCAATTGCGCGCCGCCATGGCAAGAAAGGTGTCCACCACCGGGCGTTCGCCGGCTTCCGCGCGCAACAGCACTTGATAGCTGTACGGAGGAAATTGCGTGGCCCTTCTATCCTCCAGCAAGGCATTGGCGAAGCCTTCGTAATCTTGCCGCTGCGCGGCGGCATAAATGGGATGGTGCGGGAAATCCGTCTGAATCATGACTTCGCCGGGAATATCCGCGCGCCCCGCTCGACCCGACACCTGGATGAGCAGCGCAAACAAGCGCTCGGCGGCGCGAAAGTCCGTGCTGAAGAGCGCCGCGTCGGGATTCACGATGCCCACCAAGGTGAGATTGGGAAAATCGTGGCCTTTCGCGAGCATCTGAGTGCCCACCAGAACATCTACCTCTTGCGCGTGCACCAAATCGCGCAAGGTGGCGAAGGCGTGCTTGCGCTGCGTGGTGTCCCGGTCCACGCGGGCGATACGCGCTGATGGAAATACGCGCGCCAATTCCTGCTCGAGGCGCTGGGTACCATGCCCGCGCGGGCGCAAGTCTTGGTTGCCGCAGCCTTCGCAGGCGTGTGGCACGCGCTCTTGGTGGCCGCAATAGTGGCAGCGCAGTTGCGCGGTCTTGGAGTGGAACACCAAACGCGCGGAGCAGCGAATACACTGCGCCATCCACCCGCAGGCATAGCACAGCAAAGCGGGGGAGTAGCCGCGCCGGTTGATGAAAACCAAGCTCTGCTCTTGGCGCGCAAGCCGCTCGGATAGGGCTTGAAGTAAAGGTTCGCTCAAACCTTCCTTCAATTGCAATTGCCGTGTGTCCACGCACCGAACCTTGGGCGGTTGCGCCGCCGCGCGAAACGGTAGCCGCAATAGCTCGTATCGCCCCGCTTGCGCGCGGGCATAGGATTCCAGGGAAGGCGTGGCCGAAGCCAGCAACACCGGCACCTTTCGGTGTTGCGCGCGCACGAGAGACAAATCCCGCGCGTGATAGCGCAACCCTTCCTCCTGCTTGAAAGATTCGTCGTGCTCTTCATCCACGATAATGAGGCCCAGATTGGGAAGCGGAGAGAACACGGCCAGCCGCGTACCCACTACGATGCGAGCCTCGCCGCTATGCGCCAGGCGCCAGCGCGCAAGCCTTTCTGTATCGGACAGATCGCTATGCAGACTCGCGATGGGCACTTTAGGAAAGCGTTCCCGCACCCTGGCATCGAGTTGCGGAGTTAGGTTGATTTCGGGCACCAGCATCAGCGCTTGCTGGCCCCGGCGCACCACATCCGCGATGAGCTGCAAATAAACTTCCGTCTTGCCGCTACCGGTAATCCCCAGCAGCAAAAAACTCGCGAAGCACCCGAACTTGCCGCGCACGGCGTCCACGGCGACCACCTGCTCCGCGGTTAAGGAATGACCCTGAGAGACCTCGGTACTGGCCGAGAGGGTGGATGCAACGGATACGAACTCGATCCAAGCACGTGCTTCGAAGTTCTTGAGGTGCGGCCGCGCGCGCGGTAGCTGCTCGTTGATCTCGCTCTCTTTTACATCCGCACGCGCGCCGATGAATTCGAGCAGCGCCCGCTGCTGCACGTAGCGTTGAGGCATGCGCGCCAGCGCTTCACGTCCCGCGGAGGCCAACACCACACAGCGATCCTGGCATTCCGGTGCGCCCCGCGCATTGCGCAGCTTCGGCGGCAGCGCGAGCATCACGATCTGGCCCAAGGGATAGTGGTAATAGCCCGCGCAAAAACGGCATAGCTCCAGCACATCCGCCGGCACCACCGGTTCTTCGTGCAGCACCGACTCCACATGCTTGAGGCGGTGCGCCTCGACCGCCGCCTCCACTCCCACTTCCACCACCACACCCGCGCGCCGGCCCGGCCCGAAAGGAACGATCACTCGCTGGCCAACGCAGGCCTGCTGAGAATCTTGCAGGCGGTAGTCGAATAAGCGGTCTAGGGGAACATCGAGGGCAACTCGAACCAAAGGCACGGCTCAGCAGGATATTGAAATGGAGTAGCAAGATTAGCAGGCAAGGCGCCCGCGATATCTGCCGTCTATTGAGCCGGACATGCCGCCGAATCTCGTTGGACCGGCCAAAATGATAGCATTGTAATCACAAGTTGAGAGGAGGCACTCATGGCTACTTTGTTGGTAAGAGGTATAGACAACGCGCTGGTTTCAGCCCTGAGGGAGCGCGCGGCGAAAAACGGGCGAAGCGCGGAAGCGGAGCACCGGGAAATTCTGGCGAAGGCGCTAAAGCGAACGAAGAAGCGCTCCTTTGCACAGGTGCTGGCGTCAATGCCCAATGCCGGAGAAGACAAGGATTTTGCTCGTATTGAAGACAAGCCCAGGACCCGGCGTGTATTTGATCGACACTGATGTCTTAAGCGAAGTGCGTAAGGGACACAGAGCACACGCAGGCGTTCTAGCCTTTTTTCAGCGGCTCTCGAATGAAGATATCCTCGTGTACCTTTCCGTAGTCACTCTTGGGGAGCTAAGGCGCGGCGTGGAAACGATCCGGCACCGGGGTGACTCCGCGCAAGCCGAAATGCTCGATAAGTGGTTGTCGAACGTATTGAAGCACTATGCCGACAGGATTCTGCCGTTGGACGAAGACATCGCCCAGGTTTGGGGGCGGTTGCGCGTACCCAACCATGAGAATGCGTTGGACAAGCAAATTGCCGCTACCGCCCTCGTCCATAATCTAGTGCTGGCAACGCGCAATGTTCAACACTTTAGAGGTTTAGGGCTAGAGTTGTTCAATCCTTTTGAGCAAACTGGGGATCCGTAAGCCGGCTTAGGGAGATCGCCCGTGAACACCACACGAAGCTGGTTGGATTCGCTAGGACTTTCGCAATACGCGGCAGCCTTCGAGGCTAACGATGTAGATGAAGAGGTCCTGAAAACCTTGAGTGAGCAAGATCTCAAGGACCTGGGCGTTGCCTCCCTCGGACACCGCAGAAAGCTCATCGCGGAAATTGCTATTCACTGGACGGACAGCGATATGTACAAGGCGCTCGACGTGCTGGCGCGCGAGGTCAGAATCCGTCGGATTTTTTTCCGACGACCCGGCGATCATGACCTACTACGCCAACTGCATTGGCCTGAAGTAGCTCCCTCGCCGGCACGGGCCGCCGGCGTGCGGCCCAGCGATAGCGGGACTCGCTACTGCGCGGGCTGCATGGCGCTCGTCACGGCGAGGCGCCCGATTTCTTTGCCCATGCGTTCGCCGATCTCGGTCGAATTGCGGTAGTGGATCCCGCCCCAGACGCGGGCGTTGCCGACTTCCTTCACGTAGTCCCAGAGACGCTCCCAGCGGCGCCTAACGCCGGACAGCGTGGGGCTGGTCATGACGATGGTGCTCACGCGGCCGGTGCCGAACTCGGCTTCGAGCACGGTGGCGACGGCCGACGCGGTGATGCAGTGCGCGCAGGGGTACTCGGGATGCATCGGCGTCTCGACCAGCGGCAGCCAGGCTACATCGGTGGTGGTTGCATCGTTGCCGTCGCTCTCGCCGTTCCTGACCGCGGTGACCGGGCGCCAGAAGTTGAACGCGTACTTGCCGTCGAACACCGCGATGTAGGCGTCGGTGGCCGCCATGTTGGCGAGCGCGAACAGCCTCGCGTTCTGGACCAGCGTGCGCGGCTTCGAAGTTGCGAGCGAGCGAACGACGGGGTTCCAGGTCGTGGCGCCGGTGGCGGTCCAGAAGCGGGCGACTTCGGTTTGCTCCGCAGTGCGCTTCTGGCTCGCAAGGCCGCCGGCTTCTTTGACCTCATTGTAGTCGCGCGCCCAAATCGCGCTCGTCAATAGCGGCGGGGCCTCGGGACGGAACTGGGAAGGCTGCGTCATGAACCAAGGCTTCACCTCGCGCCAGTCGTAGCCAGCCGGCATCGTGGTGGGGACGTAGACGCCGGGAGAGGTGGCCGGGCGGTAGACATTCGCTACGCCGACGCCGTCGTTCGCGCGCAGCGCGAGGAGATCGTTGCCCGCCTGCTCGCCAAGCGCAACGCCGGCCTCGACGCCGCGCTCGCCGGAAATCTGCTTGAGCGACGCCGCGTAGGCCTTGCCCAGGGTCTCGCGCCGCTCCGGGAAGAGCCTGACGAGAACGGTGTGGGCGGCGGCCGCCGCCGCGGCGCTTACCGACGCTCCGGCCGGCGCGCGAAGCTCAGCCCGATAGGGTGTGTAGAGCAGGTCGATGGCGTTGACCGCGTTGAACATTGCTACATGCATCATCGCCATGGAACGCGCGTCTCCCGGCGGGCCTTGGCGCGCGGCGAGGACCGTCGCCACGCCGATCTCGTTCCAGTCGAGCACCGCGTCGGCCAGTGCTACCGCTGGCGCCACGATGAGCGCCGCGCCTAGATACCATCCGTGTAGTTTCATGCTTGTCTCCGGTTCTTCAGGAAGCACGCGCACGATGCGCCCTTCGGCTTGCACATTCCAGTACAGAAAATGAACTTGCATGGAGCGCGGCCAGAGAATAATGTGGCTGGATGAAAAGCGGCTTTGGTCAGTTCTGTCCGGTGGCGGTGGCGTGCGAGGTGTTCGCCGAGCGCTGGACGCCCATCATCCTGCGCGAACTTCTTGCGGGCAGCCACCGCTTTAACGAGATCCACCGCTGCATCCCGCTCATCTCGCGCGCGTTGCTGGTGAAGCGGCTGCGCACGCTGGAAGCGGCGGGCGTCATAACCAAGATGCATGGCAGCGAATATCACCTGACCGAATCGGGCGAGGAATTCCGCAGCGTGATCGTGGGCCTGGGCACATGGGGCCAGCGCTGGACGCTGCGCGTCCAGCCCGAGAATCTCGATGCCGGGCTGCTGATGTGGAGTATTCGCCGGCGCATCGCCAAGGACCGGCTGCCCGCGCGCCGGGTGGTCGTGAACTTCAATTTCAGCGGCGTCCCAGCGCGTTACCGCGGTGCCCGCAAGTTCTGGCTGCTCCTCGAGCGCTCGGGAGTCGACGTGTGCGTGCGGGACCCCGGCTTCGAGGTCGACATCTGGCTCGACGCCGACCTCACCACGATGGCGAAAGTGTACCTGGGCGACTTGGCGTTTTCCGAGGGACTGCGGGAGAAAAAAATCCGCATGAGGGGTATGCCAAGCCTGATCAGGCAATTCCCGGCGTGGCTCCTGAACAGCCCTTACGCCAAGGTGCCGCGCCCGCTGGCCGGCGAAGCTATTCGAGCTTGAGGGCCGGCAGAAATGCCGCCGGGCCTATCGCGACATCGTTGGGGCACACTGAGAAGCTATTGCCGGCTGCCCTATGCTCGATTGCCGGGGTCGGACCATGTTATGTACAGGCGAAGAGGGCGCGCGAAGAAGATACGTTATATTTTCCGCGGCAATCTGGCGACGCCCGACTGCGATACCCAACTCTGTCTTCACCTGACTGACGAACTGTTCGCTTCCAATAGCGGCGGATCCTGACCTACGATCTTCCCTCGTCACTGAACCCATTCCCAGTGCCGCATCCATAAGCGGCCTAGGGGAACATCGAAGGCAGCGCGCACCAGCGGGACGGCTAAGAGAACAGGAGAGAAAACGGCAAGAGTAGCAGTTCCAGCGATAGCGCTAGGCATTGCCGCGTAGTGCCCGGGGACTGATTGCATCGGGTCTTCTGTATCACGGCACGTAACCATCATGAGCGGCATTCGCAACTGGCTCGTTTCTCTTGGGTTATCTCAGTATGCCGGGGCCTTCGAGTCCAACGATGTAGACGAAGATGCCACCCCATCACGGCGCCCAATTAAGTGGCGTTTGACGATGCGCCGGTGCGGCGCTAGATTGGCGGCTGGCGAAGCGTTTGAAATCCCTCTCCACCAACGCACAATGATTTCGAATGGTTACTGGGCCAGATGATGTTCCTCCTTTTCAACGAGGAGCATCCTATGTCCAAGGAACGGGAAGCAAAGCTGACTCAGAGAAATACGACCGCTACCCCGGCCCGAAGCGGCGGCAGGAAACCGGCAGGTATCCAGAATCGGTCAAGATCTGGCCGGCCA
>JBJXGQ010000262.1:0-9284 GCA_046160525.1 Burkholderiales bacterium | reverse complement strand
CGATGTGGCGCATGAAGCGCGGGTGGCTCACACCCCATTGCAGAGCCTGCATGCCGCCCATGGAGGCACCCACGATGGCGTGCAATTGCGTGATACCGAGCGCCTCGGTGAGCAAGCGGTGCTGGCTGCGCACCATGTCGCGCAGCGCGAAGCGGGGGAAGCGGCTCGCAGGTTGGCTGGGGCTGTTGCTCGGTGAAATGCTCAGGCCGTTGCCGATGGGGTCCACACACACGATGAAGTAGCGCTCAGGGTCTAGGGCTTTGCCCGGACCGATGAGGAAATCCAGGCGGTGATGATTGCCAGTGAGGGAAATGGTGACGAGCACGGCGTTGTCGCGCGCGTTGTTCAGCGTGCCATGCGTGACGTAACTCAACTCGAAATCGCGGATGGACTCGCCGCTCTCCAGCAGGAAGTCACCAGCCTGCCATAGGAGATGGGGCCGGTCTATCTGGCCTGGCTTCAAAGGCGGATGGCGGAAGGCGGTGAGGGGCATTGGGTTATGCAGCTTCAATGTAGGTTGGGCTGAACGTATTATGTGAAGCCCAACATTCGTACCCGCGCGGCGATCCGTTGGGCTTCATTTCACTCAGCCCAACCTACGAGGATTGCACCCTTTAGCCGGTAGGCGATGGGTACATATTCGAATGCTCGGTTCATCGCGGTAGCTCCTAGGGATTTTCTGATTAAGTCCGCTCGCCCTGAGCTTGTCGAAGGGCGGTCTGTGCAACAGGTTGGTGTTGCGAAGGCTTCCATTCATGGTTCGACAGGCTCACCACGAACGGTAGACTTAATCAGCACTTTCCTAGCATCGTCTCTTTTCCTCTGTGCCCTCTGTGCTCTCCGTGGCTAAAAGTTGTTTTGGGCTTAATGATCGAAGGTGACGACCTGGCGCAACGTCTCGCCGCGCCGGATCGCATCGAAACCTTCGTTTATTTCTTCGAGGCGCAAACGCCGGGTAATGAGTTCGTCCAGCTTGAGTTTTCCGTCCAGGTACAGTTGCGCGAGCCAGGGGAAGTCGCGGCGCGGGCGAGCATTGCCGTAGCTTGACCTCACGATGCGTTTCTCGCCCATCAGCGATCCCCAGCGAAAGCTCATTTCTTGATTTACGCTGACCTTGCCGAGGAACACGACCTGGCCCCCTGGGCGAACCGCTTCCACGCTCAATCGAAACGCATCCGCATGGCCGGCGGCCTCGAAGACGTAATCCGCCCCGCGCCCCGAGGTCAAGGCCTTCACTTGCTCGATGACATCGGTACGCAATCCATCGATTTCATCCGTGGCGCCAAAGGCCAAGGCCATGCTTCGCTTTGGCTGCGCGCGATCGCACGCGATGATGCGTTGCGCACCGGCAATGCGCACGCCTTGCACCACGTTCATTCCCACCGCGCCGCAGCCGATGACGAGCACGCTGGCACCGGGCTCCACCTGCGCCTTGCGCACGGCGGCACCCACGCCTGTCATCACGCCGCAGCCGATGAGGCAAGCGCGGTCGAAGGGAATTTCCCTCGGAACAACGATGGCACCCGATTCGGGTACGACGCAGTATTCCGCGTGCGATGACACCACGGAGAAGTGATGAATTTTTTGGCCGTCTCGTGACAAGCGCGAGCGGCCGTCCATCAAATGCCCCTTGGGTTGGTGGCGCAGGAACGGTTCGCACAGTATGGGCAGATCGCGCTCGCAGTAGTAGCACTGGCCGCAATGGGGATTCCACGAACACACGACGTGGTCGCCCATGCGAACGACGCTGGCGTCCTTCCCCACGGCCTCCACGATTCCAGCGCCCTCGTGCCCCAGCACGATGGGTAGCGGATAGGCGAGCGAACCTTCGATGACTTCCAAATCCGTGTGGCACAGGCCGCTGGCGTAAATACGCACGAGCACATCCGTTGGAGCAAGAGATTCCATCTCCAGCGTTTGCACGGTGAGGGGCTGGCGAACTTGATCGAGGACTGCCGCGCGAAATTTCATGCTCATCAGTCGTTGAGCGAAGGCAGCCACAACGCCGTCTGCGGCACGAATATCACCAGCGTGAGAATCACTAGCTGCAACAGCATGAAGGGCCAGAGCGCGCTGAAAATCTCGTCCAGGGTCATGTCCTTGGGCGCCACGCCTTTCAAGTAAAAAGCCGCGGGGCCGAAGGGCGGCGAGAGGTAGGAGACTTGCATGTTGAGGCAGAAGAGCACGCCGAACCAGATGGGATCGTAGCCCAGGGACTTGATGATGGGCACGAAGATGGGCATGGTCAGCAGGCAGATGCCCACCCAATCCATGATGCATCCCAGGAACAACAAGATTCCCATCATGATGAGGATGATGACGACTGGTGAAACGTCCAGGCCCGTAATCAAGCCGTGAATGAATGCGGGGCCGCCTGCCAAGTTGTAGACACCGATCATGGCCGTGGCACCGAAGGAGAGCCACAACAACATGCCGCAGGTTGCCATGGTCTGCTTGGCGGAATCGCTCACCATCTTCCAGGTGAATTCACGGCGTAACGCGGCCGCGATGGCTGTTCCCACCACGCCCATGGCGGCCGCTTCCGTTACCGAGGCAATGCCAAGATAGATGGTGCCCAGCACCGAAAGAATCACCAGGATGGGAAGGCCCAAGCCACCCATCAACTTGAGTTTTTGGGCGAAGCTCACATTGCGCTCCGCGGCCGGTGCGGGCGGGCCCAGCTTGGGGTCGATCTGGCAGCGGATAAAAATGTAGAGCATGTAGGTGGCGGAGAGAATGAGCCCCGGCACGAGGTTGGCGGTGAAGAGGTCGCCGATGGACACGTTCACCGTGAGCCCGTAGATCACCAGCACGATGGAAGGCGGGATCATGGTGCCCAGCGACCCGCCAGCGCAGATGGTGCCGATGGCGAGTTTGCGGTCGTAACCCAGGCGCAGCATCTGCGGCAAGGCGATGAGCCCCAGCAATACGATCTCCCCGCCGATGATGCCAGTCATCGCACCCATCAAGGTAGCGGCCACCATGGTTTGAATGGCGAGCCCCCCTGGCAGCCCGCCGGCCCACACGCGCATGGCGTTGAACAATTCCTTGGCAACACCGGAGCGTTCCATGAGCGATGCCATCATGATGAACATGGGCACGGACACCAGCACGTACTCGCCCATGAAAGAAAAAATGCGGCTGGCGATAAGTTGCAGGCTGTCCACGCCGAAAAGCGAGAGCGCGGCCACCACCGCGATCAACCCCGTGGAGAACGCCAGCGGCACGCCCAGCGCAAGCAGCACAACGAGGCCGCCGAACATGAAGACGGTGATCCACTCGATACTCATGTCCGGCTACGAGCGGAGCGCACGTCCTTGGCAAGGTGGATGAGCGTTTGAACAAGCAAGAGCAGGCAGCACAGCGCGAATACCGACTTGATGACGGCGGGAATGGGAAGATTGAGCGCGGTGCCCGAGGTTTCTCCCTCGCTCACCGAACCGATCGCTTGATTGCCTGCCGCATGAGCCAAAAAAACCAGAAACAAAACGCCGAGGACGGAGTGCATCACACGCATCCACCGCTGCGTTCGCGTGCTCATGCGCTCAAGAAAAAAAGTGATGGCGATGTGCTGGCGGGTGTCGTGTACATAGGGCCCTCCGATGGCGAAGGCGGCACCGGCCAGCGCGATGCTGATCTCGTGCACCCAGATGGTAGGCGCCCCGAAGGCGTAGCGCATCACCACTTCGTAGGCGGAAATGAGCACGATGATGACGAACACCAAGCTGGTTGCATTTCCCAGTTTGGTGGTGGCGCGGCTTAGTAGGGATTGGTTATTCATTTTTATTCCCGAGCATTGCGGCCTTTCCTCCTATGTCGCCCCCACCCTAGCCCTCCCCCGTGAACGGGGGAGGGGACTGAATGCGCGGTACGCGGGAATTACTAGCGCACCAGTCCTAGCTTGCGCAGATAGGCCACTTGCGAGTCGTAGATTTTCTTGGCCATCTCGCTGCGCCCGGCGAACTGCGCCCACACACCCATGGCGATTTCGCGAAACTTGAAGCGGTCGGCCGGCAGCAGATTCACCGTTTCCACGCCGAGTTGCTTGGCCTCTTTCGCCACCTTGTCGTCGGCCTCGCTGTTGCGGCGAATCATGTCTTGATTGAATTCCTCGGTGGCGGCTTCGAAGATCTTCTTCAGATCCTCCGGCAGCGCATTCCAGCGCTTCAGATTCACCGCCACGTCGCTCATGGGCATGGAATGGAAGCCGGGATAGCTCGGATACTTGGCGAGCTTGTGATAGCCCAGCTCCTGGTTCATGGCCAGCGTGCCCCAATCGCTGGCGTCCACTACGCCGCGCTCCAACGCTGTATAGACTTCGCTGCCCGGCAAGTTCACGGGTGCCGCGCCCAGAATGCGCCAGATGTCCTGGCCCATTCCCGTGGGCGCGCGCAGCTTCAAACCCTTGAAATCCGCCAGGGTGCGCAGGGGCTTCTTGGAGACGAGGGATTCCATCCCATACCAAACCCCGCCGGCAAAGTGTGCGTTGTATTTTTTGTAGAGGGCGCGCACCAACTCCAACCCGCCGCCCTTGTACAACCAGTCCATGGCTTGCCGCGGAGTCTCCCAGCCGCCTTGCAAATCGCCCACTAATGCGAAGGCGGCATCCTTACCCGTGGCGTAACCAGGGCCTGCGTTTTGCACATCGAGAACGCCAGCGCTCAACGCATCCAGGCTTTCTTGCGGCTGCACGATGGCGCCGCCGGAATGCACTTCAATCACCAAACGCCCGCCGCTTCTTTGCTTGACCTTCTCGGCGAATTCTTCGTTGATTTTTTGCGGCAGCGACCCGGCCGGCCACAGCGTCATCATTTTCCATTTGATGGGCTGTTGCGCGAGCGCTGAAGCCGAAATCAGGCTCAGGCATAACGCGGCGGCCAAGGCCGCCGTGGTACCGTGCCATACTTTGATATTCTTTGTCCTATCCATGCTTTTGTAACTCATGACGGGATGCTTGCCCTCACCCTCGCTCCCTCTCCCGGAGGGCGAGGGAGGAAAAGCCCTTCTCCCCCAGGGAGAAGGGTAAGGGATGAGGGAAGAACTTGTCATGAGTTTCGAGAAACTAGCTAGCTGAGCTTCGGCGCCTTACCCGTGCCGCGATACAGAATCTGGTTGGTTTCTTCCACCACGCGCCGGTGATAGGCCACGGCCTCGGGGTGCATATCCGCCTTGGGGCGTGGTTCGTATTCGAAGTGGTGGTAGGCATCCACGCCACGCACCAGCATGGCGGTGTCGCGCGGCCCAGCGGTTTGCTTCACGTAGGTGGGCAGGTAGCGGATAGCCAGGCCAATGCGCCGCCCATCCGAGTGGTTAGGTTCCGAACCATGCACGATGCGCACGTGGTGCAAGGAAAACTCGCCTTGTTCGAGAATGAAATCCACCGCCTCGCTTTCGTTGACCTCGACCAAGACTTCCTGCCCTCTCGTGAGCAAATTGTTTTGCGCGAAGGTGTCCTTGTGCGGAAGTTGGTCCTTCAAGTGCGAGCCCGGAATGGCACGCATGCAGCCATTGGCCACATTGCTCGGTGTGAAGGCGACCCACGCGGTGACGATGTCGGGCTGGCTCAAACCCCAATAAGTGGAATCCTGGTGCCAGGACACGAATCCCGGATCGTGCGCTTCCTTGTTGAAGAAGCTGCTGCTCCACGCCAGGAAATTGGGGCCCAGGATATCTTCCACCGCGTCGAGAATTTTTGGGTGATGCACCAACGCGTCCGCCCAGGTGAACAGCAAATGAGGCTTGGTGCGCATGCTGCCGCCCAAGGGTTTGCCTTGCGAGCGCTCGAAGGCTTCCAGCTTGCCCAATGTCTCCCGCGCTTCCGCGGTGCTCAAGACTCGCAATGGAAAGTGATACCCATTACGGCGATAGGCTTCCACTTGCGCTTGCGACAGGACCTTGTACGTTCGCTGTGCCGAGGCTACTTGCATGGCTGATTCCCTTCCCTTGAAAATGATCCGGGGGCGCACCGCGCCCCCGGATGATTGCTATGGCAACTGATAACCCTTCTTTCCCACCTTGATGCGATACAGGCTCTTGCCCGAGGTCACGTAGAGCACATTGGCGAGCGCACCGCGCCCGAAGGCCACGTTGGTGGGCATCTCCTTGCCGGTGGAGATGAACGCAAGTTCCTTTCCGTCGGGACTATAGACGGCGATACCTGGCCGGTGTTCGCAACGCTCCGCCACGTAGACGTTACCGTCTGAATCGGCGATCAGCCCATCGGGCCCGGAACAAGCGGGCGAGCGGTCTTTGCTGTAGTCCTTGAACATTCGGCGGTTGCTCAGGGTACCGTCGGCCGCGAGGTCCCATACCTGGAGCGCATGCAATCCCCAGATGGTGGACTCGCCCTTCTTCAGATTCTCGAAGGCCAAAAAGCCGTTGTCGTTGCTTACGATGTAGACGCGCTTCTGGTCGGGCGACACCATGATGCCGTTGCACTTGCCACAGTCGGTCGCCACGCGCGCAATGCTTCCGTCCGGATCCACACGATAGGCGGCGAAGCCATCGGCCATCACCGGCTCGTGTCCTAGGTAGCGCGGATCGGTGAAGAAAATGCGGCCCTTCTCGTCGATGCTGATGTCGTTGAGCGCGTTGAAGGGTTTGCCCTCGAAGGTGCCCGCCAGGATCGTGCTGCGCCCCGACTTCATGTCGATCTTGGCCAGCATGCGCAATCCGAAGTCCGCGCCCATGGCCACGATCATGTTGCCGTCGCGGTCGAATTTGAGGCCATTGGACATGCCCGAGGGGCTGCGGAAGATGGTGGCCTTGCCCGAGTTGGGATCGAAGCGCCAGATGTGCCCCGCCATGGGCGACTTGCCGCTGGGATCCTTGCAGAACTTGGTGAAGGTGATATCGCTCCAGTACACCGCGTTATCGGGACCCACCGCGGGGCCTTCGGCGAAGCAATCGCCATCGAACAATTTCTCCAGCTTGGCGCCCGCGGGAACGACGCTTGGGTCTCCGGTGGGCGCGGGAAAATCGGATTGGGCCAGTGCAAAGGTGCCCTGGGCTAGAACAAGTGCAATGGCGAATTTACTCAAACGGGATGCGGATACCATGGTTTCCTCCAATTGGGTGGTTCGGATAACTGCTGGTTACAGCTTCGTATCGACCTCTCGGGTGTGCCCAAGCGTGGCGCTGTGCGCTCTAATCTGGGCCATCCTTTACACCGGTATGCGAAGCGATAGTAGTCTTCCCCCTTCCGGAGCGTCAATGGCCAAGGCCTCCCAATTGGGTATGATGACCGCCCCGAAGCGGCACGCTTTGCATCTCCGAGGTCAAACAAGAATGCCATCCCCACCGAATTCCTTGAGCGTACCGCGGCGCCGTTCTCTTCGCGACACCGGCGGAAAGCTTCTCACCGTCGTCGTGATCCTGGGGTTGCTGGCATTGCTACTGGCCGATGGTGTGCGCTACCTGGGCTCGCTGGTACCCTTTGGTTTGGAGCGGCGCATGGCCCTGCCCTATGCCGTGGAGTTGCCCAAGCCCAATAAGGTGGCCGAGTCCCTGAACGCTCTCGCCGAGAAGATCGCGATCGCACAGGGGCTCCCCCACGAAATTCCGGTGCAAGTTCGCCTCATCGATCAAAAAGGGATTCAGGCCTTCGCCACCCTGGGTGGCTACGTCGTCGTCTACCAAGGTCTGCTGAAGGAGATTAAAAGCGAGGAAGAATTGGCGGCGGTGCTTGCCCATGAAATCGCCCACCTCAAGCACCGGCATCCCACGGAGGCGCTGGGCCGGCGGGTCAATCTTGCCTTGCTGCTGACGATGATCTCGCAGGATTTAGCCTATGAGATCGCGCGGCCTTCCTTTGGGTCGGGGCTCATGACGGCACCGCACTACACCCAGGATCACGAGCAGGCGGCGCTTATATCCGCGGGCAACACGTTGGGCGCGATGTACGGGCACCTGGGCGGCATGCTCGATCTGAGCGCCACGCTGCAACGCTTGATCGCGACCTCGCCTGCCACACCTCCGGCGATGGTATCGGCTCACCCCGGACTCGAACGCGCCGGCAGTAGCCTTCAGCAATTGACCCTGGAAGGGAACTGGAAACTGGACGACCCTGGCAAGTTGAGGCGGCCCTTGCCGGATTGGCTGGGAATTGCATCAGCGGGCGCCGCGGCCGCGGCGCCCCAGGTTGTACCGGCGGTTGTGCCGGTCGTTACACCGTCTCCGGTACCTGTGCCGGAGGCGGCACCCAAGTAAAGCTTCGGCTGTTTAAGCGGCCTTCACCTCGAAAAACCGCCGGCCCACGACGGTCTGGTTTTCGTAGATGGAACCCTGCTTGAGCGCGGGCGGATAAGGCATGCGGATAGGGGCGGGCCTCACCCTGGGTTCCAGCGTGGGTTGGCCGCAGATCATGCGCGAGTCGAATTCCTCCAGGTTGGTCCAGTTCACCAAGGGCCATGCATCGGCGGCCGTGGCCTCGTAGAGCAGCAGGGAGCGTGGCCGCTCGGAGGTATTCTGCGCCGAGCCGTGAACCAGGCGCACATGATGGAAGGAACACGAGCCCGCCGGGCCCGTCACGGGAACAGCCCTGGAGAAATCCAAGCCAGTAGCCGCGGCATCCATGGCACCGCAAAACCGGCCTTCGGCATTGTGATCGTAGGTGGGTCCCTTGTGGGTGCCAGGGATGACCACCATGGGGCCGTTTTCTTCCAGCACGTCATCGAGCATCACGCCCACGGCGAGAATGTCGTCGTTCGTGTGGGGATAGAAGGCCCAGTCCTGGTGCCACTCCACTGGCGAGCCGTAACGCGGTGCCTTCAGGTTCAACTTGGAGCCATGCAACCGCACGTCGGGCCCAAGCAATCGCGTGAGCACGCTCACCATCTTTGCGCTGCGTATTACCTGGTTGAACAGCGGATGCACCACATGGGGCTTCTTGATACGCCGCACCCTGGGTTGTTCGGGGGTGTGATTGGGCTCCAGATCGTAGACGTCGTCATGCTGGGTCTTGCCGCGCGCGCCCTCCAAAATCTTGTTCATGGCCGTCTTGATCTCGGCCAGCACGGCGGGCTCGATCACGTTCTCCACCAGGATGTAGCCCTGGTCTTGGTAGAAGTCGTACTGTTGCTGGGTAATCATGAGTCCTCCGCTTTCGGCCGCCACTGGTCCCTTTGCACGCATTATCCCCGCCAGGCGCTCGTTGGCGGGACAGCGCGCAAGAGACTTGAGCTTGCGCGCACAGCGGGAATGTGCCAATGTTCGCCAGTTTACCGCTGGGGGAGGAGACCCATGGCATAGCGGTTCCCCTTTGGGGTAGACAACCATTCACGTGA
>JBJXGQ010000261.1:0-4834 GCA_046160525.1 Burkholderiales bacterium | reverse complement strand
GATCGAGGTCATTCTCAATCACACGGGGGGCAACCAGACGGAGGCGGCGGACATTCTCGGATTGAACCGCAATACACTACGCAAGAAAATTCAATCGCATCGCATCAAGACATCCTAGATGAGGTATGCGCTGATCAGCGTTTCGGATAAGGCGGGGGTCGTAGACCTCGCGCGTGAATTGCTGAGCCTGGGATTCCACTTACTGTCCACGGGTGGCACCGCCAAGATTCTCTCGGATAATGGCCTGCGTGTGACGGAAGTGTCCCATCACACGGGATTTCCGGAAATACTCGATGGCCGCGTCAAAACCCTTCATCCCAAAGTGCACGGCGGCATCCTCGCACGGCGTGACCTGCCTGGTCATATGCAGGCCATCGAAGCCGCTGGTATCAGCACCATCGATTTGGTGGTGGTCAACCTCTACCCCTTCGCGCAAACTGTCGCAAAACCTAACTGCACCTTGGAAGATGCCATCGAGAACATCGACATCGGCGGGCCAACCATGGTGCGCGCCGCGGCAAAGAATTACGCCCACGTGACCATCGTCACGGACCCAGCGGACTACGGCCCCGTGCTGCAAGAACTACGGGACACCGGCAGCACCAGTAGCGAGACGCGCTTTCGCTTGGCGCGTAAGGCGTTCTCCCACACCGCGGCCTACGACGGCGCCATCGGCAACTACCTCACGGCTCGAAATGCCAAGGGGGAGTCCGCGCCATTCCCGGACCAGATCAACTTCTCCCACGCCAAAGTCCAGGATCTACGCTACGGCGAGAATCCTCATCAAGCAGCGGCCTTCTACCGCGACATGGAACCAGCCGCTGGCAGCCTTAGCAGTTACTGCCAACTGCAAGGCAAGGAGTTGTCCTTCAACAATCTCGCCGACAGCGATGCAGCGTGGGAGTGCGTAAAGACTTTTGAGCAAACCGCCTGCGTGATCGTCAAGCACGCCAACCCTTGTGGTGTAGCCACCGGCCAGACACCCGAGGCCGCATACCGGCGCGCCTTCAGCACGGACCCCACCTCGGCTTTCGGCGGCATCATCGCGTTCAACCGCGAAGTTGACGAGGCTTGCGCACAAGCGCTCACGCAGCAGTTCGTCGAAGTACTCATGGCACCGGGTTTTACGCCCGGGGCGAAACGCGTGCTATCCGCGAAGACCAACGTGCGCGTGCTGGAAATAGCCATGCACATGCAACCCAATCCATGGGATAGCAAGCGCGTGGGCGGCGGGTTGCTGGTGCAAACACCGGACTCCAAGAACGTCACCCCGCAAGAGTTAAAAGTGGTCACTCGCGTGCAACCCAGTCCCGCTCAAATGAACGACCTCATGTTTGCCTGGCGCGTGGCCAAGTTCGTCAAGTCCAATGCCATCGTGTTTTGCAAGGACGGGCAAACGGTCGGTGTGGGCGCCGGGCAGATGAGCCGCATCGACAGCGCGCGCATCGCCGCCATCAAGGCCGAGAATGCAGGCTTGAGCCTCGCTCACTGCGTGGTGGCCTCCGATGCCTTCTTCCCCTTTCGGGATGGCTTGGACGTCGTCGCCAAAGCCGGTGCCCGCGCCATCATCCAACCCGGCGGTAGCATGCGAGACGACGAAGTCACCGCCGCCGCCAACGAGCATGGCATTGCCATGGTATTCACGGGAGTCCGCCATTTTCGTCACTAACGCAACGCCGTTAGGTACAACCGCCTCACGCCTAACGCCTAACGCCTCACGAAAACATGAATCTCCTCCTCATCGGTAGCGGCGGCCGCGAACACGCGCTGGGTTGGCGTCTCGCCCAATCCCCCCGCGTGGGGCGAATCCACGTTGCGCCCGGCAATGGAGGCACGGACGGCGAGGACGGAGTTGTCAACACGCCCCTTAGCAACATTGGCGAGATGCTGGATTTCGCCAAGCGCGAATCCATCGCACTCACCGTGGTGGGCCCGGAGGCGCCCCTGGCCGAAGGTATCGTGGATGCCTTTCGCGACGAAGGGCTAAAAATCTATGGCCCTACGCGCAAGGCCGCGCAGTTGGAAAGCTCCAAGAATTTCGCCAAGGAATTCATGGTGGCTCACCGCATTCCCACGGCACGCCACCAAACCTTCACCGATGCCGCCCAAGCCCATGCCTACGTTGATGCCCAAGGCGCACCCATCGTGCTCAAGGCCGATGGATTGGCGGGAGGCAAGGGCGTGATCGTGGCCATGACCGCGGATGAAGCCCATGGCGGAATCGATCAACTCATGGGCTCCAAGTCCCTGGGGGGGGCGGGTAATAAGTTGGTGATCGAGGAGTTCATCGAAGGCGAGGAAATCAGTTTCATCGTCATGGTGGACGGGCGCAACATCTTGCCCCTTGCCACCAGCCAGGATCACAAGCGCTTGCTCGACAAGGACCAGGGGCCCAACACGGGCGGGATGGGCGCTTACTCGCCCGCTCCCATGGTCACACCGGAGCTGCACGCGCGCATCATGCGCGAAGTCATTCAACCCACGGTGGCCAGCATGGATGCGGATGGCGAACCCTATACGGGATTTCTCTATGCAGGGCTCATGCTCACGCCCGCTGGCCAGATCAAAGTACTGGAATTCAACTGCCGCATGGGCGATCCAGAAACTCAACCCATCATGATGCGCTTGAAGAGCGATCTGTTCGCGCTGGTGGAGCATGGCGTGAATGGCACGCTGGACCTTGTCGAGGCGCAGTGGGACCGGCGCGTAGCACTGGGCGTCGTGCTTGCGGCAGCGGGCTATCCCGGCGATCCGCGCAAGGGCGATGAGATCAGCGCAATCCCGCGCGACAGCGACGACGTTCACGTCTTTCACGCGGGTACCCGCAAAGAGGACGAGCGCATCCTGACCAACGGCGGCCGCGTGCTGTGCGTAACGGCGCTCGGAGACACGGTGCGCATCGCGCAGCGCCGCGCCTACGAAGTCGCCGACCAAATTCAATTCCCTGGCAAACAAATGCGGCGCGATATCGGCTATCGCGCCCTGGCCCCAAAGCGTTCGTGAGCACTGAAGTCGTACGCAGTTTCCTCCTGGAGCTGCAGCAGAGGATCGTTACGAGACTGGAGGAACTCGATGGCAAGCCGTTTCGCCGCGACGCATGGGACCGCCCCGAGGGCGGCGGCGGCTTAAGCTGTTTGCTGGAAGAAGGAAATCTATTCGAGCGCGCGGGTGTTTCTTTCTCGCACGTGTTGGGTTCGGCGTTACCGCCATCGGCTTCCGCATCAAGGCCGGAACTGGCCGGGCGCGGGTTTCAGGCCATGGGTGTTTCCCTGGTGTTGCACCCGCGCAATCCCTACGTGCCCACGGTTCACATGAACGTGCGCCACTTCGTGGCCGAGAAAGCGGGCGCGGACCCGGTCTGGTGGTTCGGCGGCGGCATGGATTTGACGCCTTACTACGCCTTTGAGGAAGACGCCGCCCATTTTCATCGCACTTGCAAGGCAGCACTGGATTCCTTCGGCGCGGACTACCATCCGCGCTTCAAGAAATGGTGCGACGAATATTTTTATCTCAAGCATCGCAAGGAGCCGCGCGGTATCGGCGGCATATTCTTCGACGATCTGGCGGACCGAAATTTCGATTTCTCGTTCGATGTGATGAGTAGTGTAGGTAAAAATTTCCTACCCGCCTACGAAACCATCGTTGCGCGCCGCCGCGATTTGGCCTACGGCGAACGCGAGCGCGATTTTCAGGCCTACCGGCGCGGCCGCTACGTGGAATTCAATCTCGTCTTCGACCGCGGCACCTTGTTCGGCTTGCAGTCGCAGGGGCGCACGGAGTCCATTCTCATGTCGCTGCCGCCCATCGTGAAGTGGCGCTACGACTGGCACCCCGAAGCAGGGAGTGCCGAAGCCCGTCTTTACACGGACTTCCTCGTGGCCCGGGACTGGGTTTCGTAACAAATCTCCATCCGGATTTGACCTTGTGCGCAAGGCACGGGTCCTGCGTTGTGCCCTTGCGGTGTTCGCTTGAACGCACTTAATGATGAGGTCATGTATGCGATTCGTTTCTGTGTTCTCGGGATTGGTTCTGGCGCTGGCCGCCAGTACGGCACAAGCGGGTGATGTGGATTTGGGTGCCGTAGTGGGCGGTGCGGTCGGCGGAGGTGTGGGTGCGGGAGTCGGCTCCCACGTTGGCGGTACCAAGGGTGCCATCATCGGCGGTGCCATCGGTGGTGCCACCGGAGCAGCCGTGGGCTCCAGCACCCGCAAGCCGGATGTCGTGGTGAAAGAAAAGGTTGTGGTGAAGGAGCGCGTGAGAGTCGTTGAAGCCGATGACCACGAAGGCCCTCCCGGCCACCGCAAGGGCAAGAAGAAAGGCTGGAAGAAAAAGCACAGGGACGACTGATTTAGACTTACTTCGAAGGGAGCCATCTGGCTCCCTTTTTTAATTACTCTCCCAAATACGCTTTACGCACTTGCGGGTTCTCGAGCAACTCCTTGGCTTGCCCCGTGAGAGTCACCTTCCCGCTTTCCATCACATAGCCACGCTGGCTCACCTCCAGCGCGAGCTTGGCGTTTTGCTCCACCAGCAGCACGGTGACGCCCTCGTCTCTTACTTCGCGGATGGTTTCGAAAATCTTTTGCACCATGAGCGGTGCCAAGCCCATGCTGGGCTCATCCAAGACCAATAGCTTCGGTTTGCTCATGAGGGCGCGCGCAATGGCGAGCATTTGTTGCTCGCCACCGGAAAGGGTGCCGGCCAATTGCGTCCTGCGTTCCTTCAGGCGCGGAAACAAAGCGTAGGCATGCTCCAAATCCTGTTTGACCGCGCCCGCCTCGTTGCGCGTGTAGGCGCCCATGCCAAGGTTTTCTTCCACCGTGAGACGGGCGAA
>JBJXGQ010000260.1:0-9865 GCA_046160525.1 Burkholderiales bacterium | reverse complement strand
TTACCCGCCGCCTTGCATCACAAGGACATTCACATCGTGCTGGAAAACGCGCAAGCGACCAAGACCGCGCTGCCCGCGGGCGCCCTAGCGGCGCAAGCCTTCAACGCCTTGATGGCACAACGGGGGGCGCAAGAGGGTACGCACTGGGATTCAGCGGCGATGTTGAAGGTGATGGAGGAGATGTCCGGAATTCCACAGAAGGAACCGGTCTAGATCTGGTGTCTATCTTTTCCGCCGGCCGGCGAGGATCTCGCTCGCAAGGGCGAATCGATCGCAATAGCCGGCCGCGTATCTGGGTATGGCGGCGGGCGCAAAGCACGCTGGAGTATCATGCGAGCATGAATGCCGCCGCCGCTTTACCGCTCCCCGGCCTTCGCGCTGAAGCCTCGCGCCTTGGCCGCGAAGTGGCGAATGTGCGCCTAATCGTGTTGTTCGGTTCGGTGGCGCGCGGACGTGCGTTACCTTCGAGTGACGTGGATATCGGAATTCTGGGGGCTGAGTTTTGGGGGGGCTTGCGAATCGGTTCGGACCTCGCCAGACTGTGCGGACGTGAACCGCATGTGGTTGATCTCGGCGTTGCATCCGAGCTCCTGCGCTACGAGATCGCACGCGATGGTATTGCGCTTTTTGAATACGAACCGGACGCTTGGCCGCGGTTCCGTGCCGAGGCAATCATGCGCTACTTCGACTTCAAACCCACGCTGGATCTGTGCGTGGCCGGTGCCCGCCGCCGCTTGTTAGCGGAAGCCCGCCGTGGGTGAGTTGCTGATCAAGAAACACCTGGCGTGCCGCGCCCGAATCACGAAACTGCGCGCGGCGCTGCCGACCGTGGCTGAGGATGTCTTGAAAGATGAGCGTCTTGAAGCCTATGTTTCCTTCGGATTGTTTCTCTTGATCCAGGACGCGATCGATCTCGCCGCGCACCTGATCGCGGCGCGAGGGCTGGGCGTGCCTTCATCGCAGCGGGAATCCTTCGAAATCCTGGCGGGTCAAGGCTTACTGAGCAAGGAACTCGCGTCTGCCATGGGTCAAGTTGCGGCACTCCGCAACCGGATAGCTCATTCGTACGGAGATGTTGATCCCGTGAGACTCGTGCGCGAGGCGCCGTCCGGAATGTTGACGATTGAGCGTTTCCTTGACGCCACAGCAGCTCCGGTGGCCGCTGCTTAAGAAAAGACTCAAGGAGGCGGTGCCGAGACGGCGCCAAAGCAATCCGCAAACTGATTTTGGGTTTTAACCTACAAACAGCGATTAATCACGAGGGACACGAAGTAACACGAAGGAAATGCGAAGAAACATGGCGCCACTGCGGCTCGCCAATCTGGTGAGAGCGACGCTGCTTCGATGTTTTTGATTTCCTTCGCGTACCGTCGTGTCCTTCGTGTTCAACGGCGGTTTTTTAGAATCACGCTTCACCATGCCTGGATTTCTTTTCGACGATCGCGACCTCGAAGCCCTCACCGCGGCGGGCACTGTGCGCTCCTACCCGAAGCACACGCTTCTCATCCAAGAGGGCGATCGAAGCGACCAGCTCTACGTGGTGCTCTCCGGCCGCTTGCAGGTGTTTTTATCGGATAGCGATGGTAAGGAAATCGTCATCGACACCCTGGGACCCAACTTTGATTCGGATGAAGACGATAGCCAACCGTCCGCAAGATCAAGCGGACATCGATCAACTAAGAATGATCGCCCCAGATGACAAGACCGATTGAAGACGAGCGAATCGATTGGAAATTGACGACCTGGGAAGGATCGCGCCGCGAGCAACTTCGGAGATGGTCCGAATTGCCGCTCGAACAAGTTATCCTTGCCTTGGAGGAGATGGAAGAACTCTCGATCCTGTTGCGCCACGCGCCTACGATCCACCAGTCGGGGCCCGCGGCACGCGGAGTTGTCAAGTGATTCGGAGATACCCGGGCGGATTCAACTCTGAAGTACACTTCCAAGCACTCAATCGCACAAGGGAGCAGTCATGCTGAAATACCGCACTTTCTCTCGACTAAATATTGCAGCGCTCTTTGGGTTGGTAGCCTTCACCTTTAGCTATAGCGAGGATTCCATGGCCTGTCCTGACATACTCAATCACAAGATGCACGATCTCGCCGGAAACGAAGTCAATCTTTGCGACTACGCCGGCAAGGTGGTGCTGGCCGTGAATACGGCGAGTTACTGCGGCAACACGCCGCAGTACAAGGGGCTGGAGGCGTTGTACAAGAAATACAAGGCGGCGGGCTTGGTGGTGGTCGGTTTCCCTGCCAACGATTTCGGTAGCCAGGAGCCGGGCACCAGCAAGGAGATCAAGGATTTCTGCGAGCGCACCTACGGCGTGGAATTCCCGATGATGGAGAAGACGAGTGTGGTGCCAGGCCAGGCCAATCCCCTATTCGAGAGACTCACCAAGGTAACCGGCGATGCGCCGGAGTGGAATTTCCACAAGTACCTTTTAGCGCGGGACGGGAAGAGGGCTTATAGTTTTGCCGCGCGCACCAAACCCGAAAGCGCGGAGGTGGTTCAGCGCATCGAAGCGCTGTTGGCCGAAAAGCCTTAGACTTAAACTGAAACAGTTAGACCCGTAACGGATGTACTCGCTTACATGAGGAGTTAAAGACCATGGCCATTACGCTAGCCCCTGTCACCGAGAGTTTTGCCGCCGAAGCGGGCGATATCGATTTGTCCGTGCCATTGAGCACGGCCGATCGCACTGCCATTGAAGAGGCCTTCAATCGCTATAGCGTCCTGGTGTTTCCTGACCAGCGCTTGTCGGTGGAGCAGCATCTCGGTTTCGCGCGTAACTTCGGCCCTCTGGAAACCTCGGTGCACGCGTCGCGGCCCGATGCGAAACTGCGCCTTCGCCCGGATCTTGGCGACATATCGAATCTGGCACTCGACGGCCAAGTTTGGGGCGAGAAAGACCGCCGCCGCATGTACGAGATGGGCAACCGCTTGTGGCACACCGACAGTTCGTTCAAGCGCACTCCCGCGAAGGCGTCGCTGCTGTATGCGTACACGATTCCGCCCATTGGCGGCCAAACGGAGTTCGCCGACATGCGCGCGGCCTACGATGCGCTGGACAGCGCGATGAAGCAGCGCTTGCAAGGACTGGTGGCCGAACACGCGATCATGTACTCACGCGAGAAATTGGGCTTCACCGACTTTTCCGGCGAGGAACGCCGTGCCTATCCTCCCGTACCGCAAACCATGGTGCGCCGCCATCCCGGTTCCGGGCGCATGGGGCTGTACGTGGCATCGCACATAGGGCGCATTTACGGAATGCCCGACGTGCAGGCCAAGGCGCTGGCGCAGCAACTGATCGAACACGCCACCCAGCGCCAGTTCGTCTACACCCATCGCTGGCGCGTGAACGACTTGGTGATGTGGGATAACCGCTGCACCATGCACCGGGGGAAACCCTACGACGATCTACGCTGGCCGCGCGAATTGCGGCGTGCAACGGTGGCGGACGTGGCGCCCACCTGCGAGCAAGAAGGCATTCCCATCCCCGCCGCTGCGTAGTCGCTTTCCGTTTGGACGGGAGGAAAAGTTTAATCAAAACCTTCCTCAACGCAAAGACGCAAAGACGCAAAGGACGCAAAGAACCCCTCTTGGAGATTTTCTTTGCGTTGCGTTGATCTTACAAACGGCGATTAACCACGACGGACACGAAGGAAATACGAAGAAACTCGGGATTCGCAATGCTCACCCATTTGGTAAGGCAATGGCCTCCATGATGGTTTTGACTTCCTTTGCGTCCTTTGCGTCTTTGCGCTGAATGCTTTTGCCGTCTTGGGACATGGAAGGAGACCTTGCCTCAACGAGCCATTTGCGAAATCGTAAATGACCTATTGCTTTTCTCCGTGGCGGAAAGACCTTGCCTGAAATCCTTACCGGCGTAAAAGCACCTGGCGCTGCAGCCAGTTCTTGAGTTCCGCCAATTTGTGCGTGGGGTCCAAGATGCCTTGCCCCAAGCCGTAGCGCCATCCGACGGCTTGGGTGTTGGTGCCGCGCTCCAGGAGTTCCAGGTCGGCGATGAAGCGTTGTACATCTTCGCCGCTTGCCATCAATCCTTCCGATAACAAAGTGTTTTCATAACGCCGTGCGGTGGCGGCAAGTTCGCCGAAGGTGTATTCGGGGTGGTATTGCACGCCCCAACAAACACCTTTATCGAAATGAATCTCGGCGGCTTGCAATCCCATTTCATTGTGCGCGAGCGCAATGGCGCCGGGCGGCAGGCGCTCGATGTAGTCGCGATGGATAGTGGGGGCCTCGAACACCGCGGGCTTGCCCGCGAACATGGGATGCTGGCGCCCAGCGTCGTTGAGTGTGATGCGCCGGGCGAAACCAAATTCGCGGCCCAGGGGATTGGCGCTCACTACACCTCCCGCGGCGGCGACTGCAATCTGCAAACCCCAGCAACTCCCGAAAAATGGCAAGCCCGCGGCGAACACTTCGCGAACCAAGTCGATTTGGCGTTCGATGGCGGGGCCGCCGTTGTAGACATTGAGGGCGGAACCGGTCATGGTGGCGCCCGCATAGTCGGAGAGCCGCAGCCCGGAGGAGAGGGGGCCGTCGGCGGGAGACACAATGTCGCATTGGAGCGCGGGCTCCAGGGAGAGCAATGTGCGGACGTAACCTTCGCCGGTGGCTTGACCGCCCGATGAAATGTGGTGGGCGCGGGTTTGCGCGGTGTTGCCGTCGATGACCAGCACTTTTGCCACTTTCATCTTAAAAAAGCACTGGGTTAGCGTAAAGGACGGGCCTATTTCGATAAAACTCCTTCCCCTGCTTGCGGGGGAAGGTTGGAATGGGGGCAGGCATTACGCGCAATGGCAAGAGCTGCCCCCACCCTAGCCCTCCCCCGAGGGCGGGGGAGGGAATATTCGGGCGATACGGTATCACTACGCTAACCCTCTAGCGTGAGGTCGCCCGCCACGGCGCTGCGGAACAAGCGCTCCAGCGTGGGCGCATCCACGGGTATGGGGTTACCGCTCGCGGAAGGATCGGCGGCGGCTTCGCGCCCAATCTCCCCGGGGTTGCGCAAGGTGACGCCGATTTCCGCGAGAGAGTGCGGGATGGCGAGCTGCTTGCGGAACTGCAAGACCCAATTCAACACCGCATCGAAATTCGCGGCGGGGAGATTCAGCAACCGGGCCAGGTCTTGCATGCGCGCCGCGATGGCATCTCGGTTATGGATCATCACGTAGGGTAGCAGCACGGCATTGGTGAGGCCGTGATGGGTGTCGAAGAAAGAGCCCACGGGATGGGCGATGGCATGCACGCCGCCCAATCCCTTTTGAAACGCCGTGGCTCCCATGCTGGCCGCGGCCAGCATGCGCGAACGTGCTTCCATATCCTTTCCATCGGCGAAGGCACGAGGCAAATATTCCTTGATGAGGCGCATGCCTTCCAGCGCTATGCCGTCGGCCAGGGGATGAAAGCCGGGCGCGCAGTAAGCCTCGAAGCAATGCACGAAGGCATCGATGCCGGTGGCGGCGGTGATCTTGGGCGGCAGGCCCACGGTCAGTTCCGGGTCCGCGATCACCACGCCGGGCATCATCTTCGGATGGAAGATGATTTTCTTCTGGGGGGTGGTCTCGTTCAAGATAACGCCCGCACGCCCCACTTCCGATCCCGTGCCCGCCGTGGTGGGAACGGCCACCACCGGTGCGATACCTTTAGGATCGGCACGCGTCCACCAATCGCCGATGTCCTCGAAATCCCACAGCGGGCGCGTTTGCCCCGCCATGAAGGCGATGACCTTGCCAGCATCGAGCGCCGAGCCTCCGCCAAAGGCCACTACGCCGTCGTGACCGCCGGAGAGATACATGGCAAGCCCTGCTTCCACGTTGGCGGCGACCGGGTTACCGCGCACGCCGGCGAAGAGCGCGGCATCGCGCAGCAGCACCAGTGCACGGCGCACCATGGCGCTGTCCTTCAGGCCCGTGTCGGTGACGACCAGCGGGCGCTTGATGCCAAGCTCCGCGCATGCCGCGGGGAGTTCCAGGATGCGCCCTGGGCCCGCCCAGATGCGCGTGGGGTAATTCCAGTTACCGCGTAGCACAGCGCTCATGTTGGCAATCGAAAGTGATAGGACTTGGGGCGGGTGAGGGACTCGTAACCCACGCGAGAAAGGGTGCAGCCTCTTCCTGAATTTTTGACTCCCGTCCAGGCCAAGGCCGGGTCGAGATAGTCGCAGCGATTCATGAATACAGTGCCCGTTTCGATACGGTCACCGAGGGACTCCGCAACCTTCGCATCGCGCGTGAAAATCGCGGCGGTGAGGCCATACTGGCTATCGTTCATCAGCTTGACGGCCTCCTCGTCGCTGGACACCTTCATGATGCCCACCGCCGGACCGAAAGTTTCCTCGCTCATGATTCGCATGGAGTGATCGACGCCGGTCAACACTTGCGGTGCGAGATAGGAAGTGCCGGGCATACTGGCGGCGAAATGCTTGGGATCGATGAGCGCCTTGGCTCCTAGTTGCACCGCTTGCTCGATTTGGCCGCGCACGAACCGCGCGGCCTCGGGGCGTACCATGGGACCCAGGTTTACGCTGGGGTCCGTGGGATTTCCGAGTCTGTATTGTTTGGTGAGCGCAACGACTGCGTCCACGAAGGCATCGAACAACTGCTCGTGAACGTAGACGCGCTCGATGCCGCAGCATGACTGGCCGGAGTTGAAAAAGGCGCCATCGGTGATGGTTTCCACCGCGTGGGCAAGATCGGCGTCCGCGCGCACATAAGCCGGGTCCTTGCCGCCTAGTTCCAGACCCGCGCCGGCGAATCCTTTACTCAATGCCTGTTGCACGGCGTGCCCGCCCGCAACGGAGCCGGTGAAGGCGACGAAGGCAATGCGCGTATCGGCAACCAAGCGCGCGGTATCGGCATGGGATAGGTGCAGATACTGAAACACGCCCTCGGGAAGCCCCGCGCTCTTGAAGGCCTCATCGAAACGCTCCGCGCATAGGGGTGTCTGGTGCGAGTGTTTAAGCACCACGGTATTTCCCGCCGCGAGGGCGGGGATGACCGCGTTGACGGCCGTGAGATAAGGATAGTTCCAAGGGGCAATGACCGCCACCACACCCAGCGGGACGCGCTTGATCTGGCGCTGGAACCCCGCTTTGCCTCCGGGGTCCATGGGCGCAAGCGCATCGTTGGCGATGGAGAGCATGTAACGCGCACGCTCCTCGAATCCGCGCACTTCGCCGGGAGACTGGGCGATGGGCCGGCCCATCTGCCAGGTGATTTCCGTGGCGATGTCGTCGCGCTTGGCGACAAAGGCGTCCACCGCACGCGCGAGCAAGGCGCAACGCCCGGCGAGACCGCGGGCAGCCCAATCTCTCTGCGCAACCGATGCGCTGCTCAGTGCGCGATCGATATCCTTTTCACTTGCTAGTGCGCGCTCAACATAAACGCGCCCATCGACGGGGCTCAGGGCTCTTAGCATCAGATAATCTCGAAGTAGCGGGCAAGTTCCCAATCGGTGATGGCCTTGCGGAACTCGCGTTCTTCCCATTCGCGTGTAGCGGCGTAGTGTTCGACGAAGGCGTCGCCGAACAATTCGCGCGCGGGTTTCGAACGTGTCAAGCGCTCGGCCGCTTCGGTTAGGGTGCGCGGCAGTTGGCGCTTCTCCGGATATTTTCGGTCGTAGGCATTGCCCTTCACCGGATCGTCGGGCTCGACTTTGTTGGCGATGCCCCAAAGCCCCGTGCCGATGGCGGCGGCAAGCGCGATGTAGGGATTGATATCGGCGGCGGCGATGCGGTACTCGACGCGCTGGCTCTTGGGGCTGCCGGGAATCACGCGCAACGCGGTGGTGCGATTCTCTACACCCCAACTGGCGGCGGTGGGCGCCCAGAACCCTGGAATTAGCCGCGAGTAGCTATTCACCGTGGAGGCGATCATCGCCAGAATTTCAGGCATGAGCGCTTGCTGGCCGCCCACGAACCAGCGCATTTCCTTGGACATGAAATGGGGTTGCTTGGGGTCGTGAAACACGGCGCCTTCGCGCCTTGTATGGTTGAGCGAGATGTGCAAGTGGCCGCTCTGGCCAGGGTAATCCCGCGACCACTTCGCCATGAAGGTGGCCATCATCCCCTTGCGCTGGGCCAGCACCTTGGTGAAGGTCTTGAACAACGCGGCGCGGTCCGCTGCTTCCAGCGCGCCTGTGTATTGCAGCGCCGCCTCGATCACGCCAGGACCGGTTTCCGTGTGCAATCCCTCGATGGGAAAGCGCATGGTGTTGCACATCTGAAGTAACTCTTGATAAAACTCGGAATGAACGGAATTGCGCAGCACCGAGTAACCAAAGAAACCCGGCGTCATGGTCTGCATGCCCCGGTAGTGTTTCTCGCGCACCGAGTGCGGCGTTTCGTTGAACAGGAAGAATTCGAACTCCGCCGCGGAGAACACGCTGTAGTTCATGTCCTTTGCGCGCGCCAGCACCCTGCGCAACACCGCGCGCGGGCACACGGTCTGCGCCTCGCCCGTGAACTCGCCCAGGAAGAAAGGCATCTCTCCCTCGAAGGGTAAGTCACGGCAAGTTTCCGGAAGCACCCGTACCATGGCATCCGGGTATGCCGTGTGCCACCCCGTGTATTGGGTGTTGTCGTAGAGTTGGTCGTTGGAATCCCAGCCCAGCACCACGTCGCAAAAGCCGAAGCCCTTGTCCAAGGCGGAGAAGAATTTGTCGCGGCCCATGTACTTGCCGCGAAGAATACCGTCGCTGTCGGTTACGCCGACCTTCACGTGTTCGAGGTTGCGTTGCGTTACCAGCGCACGGGCTTGCGCCGCGGACTTGACGTTGGCGCAGGCCAGCGGTGCGGAATCTTGTGCCATCAGGGTTGCCTCACTATGGGAGAGGTCTCAGGAGTACGAACGGCGGCGGAAGCGTCGGGCCAGAAACCGCGAGAAGTATAAGCTCAAGCCGGCCGAGACGGTACGAACAGACTAGCGCTCCACGGACGTTGAGACGCTCTTGCTAGGAGCCAGATCGATCACGCCCCGGCCCCAGCGTTGGGGCACGGTCATGTTGGAATCGATGCCTTCGCTATAGGACACGAGCCGGTATTCGCCGTCGCCCACACGTTCGGCCAGATCCTGCGCGTGGCGCTTGAAGACCTGGTCCGATTCGCCGTCGGCGCCTAAATGGAAGCGCTTCATGCGCAAGTCGATGCGGTAGCGGGTATCGCCAATTTGCTTATGCGCCACTTCCCAGTTTGGTGCCAGGGGATCCACGACGTAGTAGGCCACGGCGCCGATGGCGGCGAGGGTCAGAGTTGTCTTGAAGGGATATTGCGCGGCTTCGTTGGCGGCATCGGCAACCTCCCGGATGGTAGAGCGGCATCCTGGGAGCAGGAGAATTGCAATGGGAATGGCAACGTGGCGAAATTGCATGGGATTTATGGGATTTCCTAGATGATTTGCATATCGGCTCGCCAGCGGCGGAGTTAAGAACCGCCGTCCATTACAATGCACGCCGCGTGTCCATGCCGTTCCTACGCTCTTGAATTCCCCTGCCATAGCCTCTTCCGCGTCCAGCGCTTCCCGCCCTCTTGCCAAGCGCATCGGCTTGTGCATGACCCGCGACCGGCACCGTTTGCGCCAGCAACTGCGCCGCTACGAGGAAGGACGCATGGACGCCGCCGCCCTGGAGGGCTTGCAAGCGGACATCGAACGCTCCGCCGCTGCCTACGCGGCCCGGCTGGCCGGGTTGCCGCGCGTGGAATATCCCGAGGAGCTTCCCGTCTCGCAACGCAAGGACGACATCGCGGCGGCCATTCGAGATCATCCAGTGGTCATTGTCTGCGGCGAAACTGGCTCGGGCAAGACCACCCAGTTGCCGAAGATCTGCCTGGAGTTGAAGC
>JBJXGQ010000259.1:0-6413 GCA_046160525.1 Burkholderiales bacterium | reverse complement strand
CGAACGCCCAGCGCCCGTATGTCCCCAGATGATTGACGCCGGGCACCCAGTAGGTGTCCATGGTGGATTTTTTCTCCACAGCATCCTCGCGCCGCTAGCCCTTGATCTCGACAATGAGGTTGAGCAGGTCGTTCTCGCCGTGGCCGTCCTCTACTCGGACGATAAAGTCGGGCAAATACTTGCGCGTCTCGGAGCCATACCGATACGGCACTTCGAGGCCAAGGTTGTGGTTCTTCACGTAAGCGCGCACCTTCGGATGCGACTCCGCCACCCGGCAGAACTCGCCCTCCCAGTCGCTGTCGAGCACCACCCAGTTGATGTGGCAGGACTTGGAACTCGTTTCCCAGCGGTCAGCGCGCGAGGTGTTGAAACGGACATGCCGGGTAGAGCCAGCCGGGTTGTAGGCATCGAGCAGCGCCTTGATCGGCCGCTCGCCTTGAAACTTGCGCGTGATCGCGGCGGTGATCTTGTTGCATGCCATGTCGGCCAGTTCCTGATACATCAACAGCGCGGGATAGGTGCCGCCCTTGCAGACGAGGCAGGTATCGAGCCACTGCTTGGTCATGCGCTTCAACTGGCCAAACAGGTGGAGCTTGGGCTCCTCTCCGGGGTCACGCCACTTCGTGTAGAGCAACCGCTGGGTCAACTGGAAGACCAGCGTGGAGGGCCGCATGTCGCCGAGGTGCTTGAGACCCAGGTCCACGCCTTCGCCGATGATGCCGGAATTGCGTGTGATGGATGGCCCGACCAGATCAGGGTTGAGTTCGAGGATGGATTCGTCGTTGAAGCCGGCGCTCAGCCGTTCCTCCGGCAATTCGACGCGGTAGCCCTCGACACGGGGAAAGCGGATTTCGAGCGCATCGCGCTCGGGGCGCATGGCTCTGACCTGCACTGTCTCGCGCGGCGGCTGCGGCGGGGCGATGACCGGCTTGGCGGTGAAGTCGAAGGGAATGCCAAAAACATCCGCGTATTCGACGTTGAACAGCCCTTTGTCGGGGCCGTCTTCGTTCAGTTCGTAGGACTGGCGGCGCAGCGCGCGGCCGATCACTTGCTCGCAAAGTAGCTGGGTGCCAAATGCGCGAATGCCCAGTACATGGGTGACAGTGTTCGCATCCCAGCCCTCGGTGAGCATGGAGACTGACACGACGCAACGGATGGAGCCGCCAAGCTGCCCCGGTTTGCCGACGGTGTTCATGACCTCGCGTAGCAATTCCTGATCGGTGATGTTGTCCGCCGAGCGGGCGTCCCCGCTACGCTCGACGATCTCGCGCCGGAAGCGCTCGATCTCATCGGCGGCCATGCTACGAAAATTGTCATCGAGGGCATCGCCGGCTTCGAGTTGCTCGGAATCTATGAGCAATGTATTGGGGCGCGGCAGCGGATTGCCGGTAGCTTCGTCGAAATTGCGAAACAGCGCGAAGCGGCTGTTTTGCAACGTCGTCGTGCCGTCGGTGTTCTTACGGTGGAAGCCAGATACGAAGTCGTAGACCAGTTTGGAGATGGCGGTGTTCTGGCACACGATGATGAAGCAAGGCGGCACCTTGATGCCCTTGTCTTCCCACAGCCTGAAGGTTTTCTCGTAGTGCCCGTAGAGCGCTTCGATGGCCGTTTTTAGCCGGGTTGGCAATTTGAGGGGATCGAGTTCCCCGCCAGTACCACGGCCTTTCTTGGGCATGTCCTTGCGGATGTGTTCCCACAAGTTGCGGTACACCGGCAACTCGTCGCCGGGGATGTTTTCCGCGCCGGTGGCGAGCTTCAGCGCGAAACGCATCAGCTCGGGATTGGCATCCTTATTGGCGCTCGCCAGGTGGTCGAGCAATCGCTTGCCGCCCTTGGTCTGGGGTGCAACCTCGGTCAGCCAGATAGCGGTTTCAGCCGCTTCCACCTGGCAGAAGAACGGGCGCACACCGCCGAATTCATGGTGCCGCCAGTGCTGGAGAAGGCGCGTGGTCTCTGGAGAAACTTGCCATTGACTGGCGTTGGGTAAGGCACGCCAAGTATCGACGTTCTGGCGCACCTCGTTGATGATGGAGGTGGGGTCGTATTGCTGCGCCTTGGTGGACAGCCCCTTGCCTTCGTCGAATAAGAAACCATCCTGAGCCGCACTGGCTTTGCGTTTTTTCGGCCTTGGGATCGGCGTGATGAATTTGGCGCGGCGCCGGCTCGGAGTGATTTTCTGGGTAGGCTGGCCATCGTCATCCAACTCCCAGTGCCGCAGCGGGTATTCGTAGGGGGAATTCAGAATCGGGTGGTCGAAGAAGGGATTAGACATGATCGCCCCCGTGCGGCGGCCTGTGCGCCGGGGCCTCCACGCGAGCCAGATGCTCGCGGGGCTCTGGCCAATACGAGAATGCGGATTCGGATTTTCTTATGGCCATGCGGTTGTTAACGTCCAGTTAGCTGCGCCCGAAATACCAACGCAACGCCTACATCATACCGGTATCACACCGGCACTCCCGGCTAGACGCCACTCCTGCTCCGTTGTTTGGCGCGCGGCAACTCAAAACTTGCTCATGTCCGGAAACGCCCGCACCGCCTCGCGGCCGTCCCACTCGGCCGCAGCCGCCCGAATGATCTCGAACATCTTGCCCTTGGGTCCTGAAATGTCGGACAACTCCGTGACCGTGCCGGGATGGAATTCCGTATCGAAGTAGGCGAACGGGCCTTGTTTGCCGCCCACCTCGCCGCTCATGGCGACTTGGTATCCGAGATCCTGTAAGCGTTTCAGGTCCTGCGCGAAGGTAGGTGTCCAGAAGGCCATGTGTTGTAGCCCCACGTTACCGGCGCGAAGGAAGTCGAGGTGCATGGAGGGCACGTCTTCGCGCGGCTGGATGAGTTCGACTTGCATGGCGCCGGAATTGGCCAAGGCGATTGCCATGGTCTGCTCATAAAACTGGCCGCGATACTGGTAATTCTTGACGATGACCTTGGGGTTGTAGAACCATGGGCCCACGCCCAGCTTGCGGTGCCACTGCTCCATGGCGTCTTCGATGTTGGGAACCACATAGCCCATCTGGCGGATTTCGCCGAAGTAGACGCTCATGATGTTCTCCTTTTCGAGAAGTGGGCGGGCTTATGCGCGCGCTGACCTAGACACCGCAGGGAGGACTTGCCTAACTGACTCCCAACAATTCCACCTCGAACACGAGCGTTGCATTGGGCGGAATGACACCGCCGGCGCCGCGTGCACCATAGCCCAAATCGGGCGGAATGGTGAGTTTGCGCACGCCGCCTACGCGCATGCCTTGCACGCCCTCGTCCCACCCCGCGATGACGCGGCGCGCACCCAGATCGAACTCGAAGGGATCGTCACGGTCCTTGCTCGAATCGAACTTGGTGCCATCGGTGAGCCAACCCGTGTAGTGAACGGTAACGCTTTGGCCCGAGGTTGCAGTCTCGCCCGCGCCTTCGGTAATGTCATCGATGATGAGGCCGCTGGCCGTGGTGGTGCTCATGAGAGTGTCCTTTGAGTGGGAAACCTGGATTGTAGCCAGGACTCAAGAACAAACGACGCTGGCGCGCACCACGCCAGCGCGGTCATGGCGAGCAATCAACTCGAACTTCGCGCCCGCGACGGCCTCTACTACCCACTCCACCTTGATGCGGTCAGAGGTGTTGTCGCCTCCCCAGCCGGCCCAACTGCTCGGTGTGGTGGGTTTGTAGGCGCGGCCTTCGAGTTGTCCGAGTTCCTGGTACTTTTCTCCCGTGATAAGCGATGCGCCTTCGGGCAATTCGATTTCGCATATCACGCCGCGCGTGAGTTTGTTCTTGAGGGCTTTCTTGGTTACGTAGCTGGGCAGCCAGCCCGTGTTGTGTAGCACGAGACGTATGCGATAGTGCGTTTGATCGATACGCATGGCGCTCGCTTCGAATAATTCCATTCTCGGCGAGATGAGGGCGTTCCACAGCAGCCATTCGGGAAAGCGCTGGAGTTCCTTTTCCAACAAGTGCGGCGGCGGATTGGACCAGCTATAGAGGGTATCCCAGCCACCCAATTCGATATCGCCCAGTTGCGGATGCTTGAAGGGATACCAATCGGCGAATCCTTTTCCTTGCAACGGACCATCGCTCCAGCGCAGAAGTTTTAGATCGTCTTCGGCGGGATGTTCGCGATACCACTCGATGAATTTGTAATCGGTGATACCGGCTTCGCGCTGCGGGCTCCAAATTTCCACGGTCCAGGCGAAAGCGCCCATGTGTTCGTAGAGCCAATCGTCGAAAGCGCCGGTGATGACGTCTTTCGGATGGTAGCGAAAGTCGTGGTACACGCTGATGTTGGGGTAGCCGGTGAGTTCCGTGCCCTTCTTGCCGATCTTCTGATAGGTCCAGAGATCTTCCACCGGCAATTGCTCGTCGGCCTGGTGGGAATAGGGGCGCAGCAGCACGCCGCTGTAGGTGTGGAAGGCGATGCCGCCAGTGATATTGCGATGCTCGCTGATGAATTGCACGGCCGCGCGCACTTCGGGCTCGGAACCAGGATAGGGGCCGGCGCCTTGCTGCTCGTGCTCTTGGCGCCACTGGGACGGGTAATTGCGATTCAGATCCAGCCCTTCTTTCTTGGGCTTCATCGCAATCAGCACGCCGTCGTAATCCTCGATATTGCCTTCGGGCAGCAGCCGGTAGTAGGTGCCGCCCACTTCGGTCGCATCCCGGCGCACCATCAAGCGCGCATCCTCGGTGGACACTTTCCACGGGCCGTTGGGGTCCTTGACGCGCATGGTGAGCACACGCCCATCCCCATCGATATCCTCGCGCACCAATCCGCCGGGCACCTCCTCATCGAAGGGATAGGGCCGCGTGCTGGAGCGAATGATTTTCGGGATATCCGACAAGGCCCACTCGGCGCCATCGGGATTCAAGCGCGGGCAGATGTAGAAGGCGCGCGTATCCAGGCACCGAGTCACATCGTCTCGCTTGCCGTACTGCTGCAACAGGAATTCGATGAAATACAAGCAGGCCATGGAGCCGGCCACTTCCGTCGCGTGGATGTTGCCGTCGATCCACAGCGCGGGTTTGGCGTTCGCACCGCCGAAATCGAAGCGGGTTATCACCGCAAGCCAAATGTCGCGGCCTTCGTGACTCTTGCCGATGGACTCGATACGCAGGAGATCAGGGTGCGACTGCGCAAGGCCTTGCAGAGCGCTTTCGAGTTCCGCATAGCGGTAATAACGATCGAAGTTCATGGTGCCTCCTGAAACGAAAAAAGGCGGCACCATGGTGCCGCCTTTCTATTGGCGCTAAAACTAGCGAGCGGCTTTTGCCGAAGCCGGGGCTTTCACAGGCGCTTTCTTCTTTCCGCGCCCAGGGCGCGTCTTGCCGTAGGAGCCATTGTAGATCTTGCCCATGCGAGTTCGTCGATCACCTTTACCCATGTGTTCCCTCTGAATTGACTTCGGTTATGTACTTAGATGTTTCCGCGTATCCGTGCAAACATCTCTCGATTAAGACCGAGGATTATAGCCATCATCGCCCAACCCATTAGCATACGGATTTGATTGCGCCTAATTCGGACTCAAGTTTGCTCACTTTTTCCTCCAACTCCTCGACCCGGCGAGCCAGCTCCGCCAGCGCCCCCGTGCTGCGTGTTGGAGGTGCCTGCGACTCCGGCTCGGGTTCCACGACGGGTATTCCGGAGTACAAATGCGTCCAGCGCGCCTCGCGGGCACCTTGCTGGCGCGGCAACTTGAGCACTCGCGAAGGCGTCTTCGTTGCCATGTCTTCCAAGTAGGCTTCCACGGACGACAAATCCGCAAAGCGATAAAACCGCTCGGCGTTGATGCGCAACTCGCCACTTGTCTGAGGGCCGCGCATCCACAAGGCGGCGATGATGGCAGTTTCAGCACTACTCAATCCCAAACCCTTGGGCACATTGTGAGCATAGCGCCACGCCCGGCCACCGCTGGTTTCCATGATCAGCGAGCGGCGGCGCAATTCATCCAGGGATTCCTTTACCTCAGTCTCGGTGATGTTCATCAGCGGGTCGCGGCTGCTCTTCTGATTACATCCGGATACGAGGGAGTTGAGCGTCAAGGGATAAGAATCGGGTACGGTGATTTCCTTCTCCACCAGCACTCCGAGCACGCGTGTTTCGAGAAGCGTGAGTTGTTTCAGTTCATCCATAATCAATTTTCTCGTAACTCCCGAGGAGATCTTTCCCTCACCCTCGGTCCCTCTCCCGGAGGGCGAGGGAAGCAAATAAGCCCTTCTCCCTCCGGGAGCTGACAATGTCCCATAAGTTTTTTGCTGGACACCGCGGCTTTTTTTCGCTACGCTGGTTGCATGTTGATGTGTGGTCAAGATTTCAGCGCGCAGTTGCTAGAGCGCATTATGCGCCGTGTGGGTGAGGAACCGGGCCTATCGCGCCGGGCGCTTTCGCGCGAAGTGTGTGAGTGGATGGATTGGCGCACGCCGAA
>JBJXGQ010000258.1:0-3042 GCA_046160525.1 Burkholderiales bacterium | reverse complement strand
GGTTGCCACTACAACTCGCTTTCGCTGATTCCGGCCAGTTTCATCAAGTGCCGCTGTAAGCCGAGCTTTAAGCTGGAATTTCCATGCACGGGAACTGAAATTCGCGATGCGTCGCTTGGCTTGGTATAGATGTGATGACTGCCGGTAACGCGTTTCAGCTGCCATCCGTGCTGCTCCAATAACCGGCATAAGTCCTTGCCACTAATGGCTTTCAAACCACGATCTCCACCACTCTGTTCTTTTCAGTGGCAGGAACATCTCGCACATCCACCGACAGACAGCCTTCGACGGCTTCGTAGATATTTTTCAGCAGCTCCTCGAAGGACTCGCCTTGGGTAGCGCACCCTGGGATCGCCGGAACTTCGGCCCAGTATCCACCTTCTTCGGCTTCATGTATGACTACCTTAAGTTTCATGGTTCACACCCTTTGTTTGTTTGGCCCCCCCTAATCCTCTCCGACAAGGAGTGAAAAGGGAGGAAGGTTAAGTGGGTAGCGAGTTGCGCGACACCACTCTATAGGTTTACCGGCGAGCCGGCGCCGGCCATTCAGCATCTGCTGCTTAGCGCTCTGAAGCTGTGCGACCTGCATATCCCGGGTGATGAGGTGGCTGGCTTCGGTGATGGGCATGGGTATGGACGAGTTGCTAGCTGGTTTTGGAAAGGCGGCTGGCAACGAATTCGATCATGCCGCGAGCGCATTGGATGGCATGGTCGGCTTCGGCTAGGGTTGGATCGGGTTGGCCTGTGGGATAACGGAAAGCGATGGCATAGGGCGTCAACACCGCAGCCGGCTCAGAAAGATCAGAAAAGGCGTTGTCCAAGGTTGCACATACGGACACCAGTTCGTCGAGGTCATGAGTCTTTGTAAATGGGGTGTCCATCTCGATAAGGTATGCTTTGAGGGCTTTTTCCGCGGCTTGTTGGCAGTGATAAACGGCTATATCGGTCAGAGGAACCTCTGAGTTAAGAAGCGTAATTGCCGCCGTGAGGTCGTGTGAAGCCTTCGCCATCCACCGTTGGATTTCCTCCGTTTTCGCGTTAGCCATATAGCACGCGGCCTTCTTCCACGATCTTGCGTAGTAGGGATGCTTTGACCTGCCTGGCCCTTTCTACTTCTTCCCTCGTATGCACAATAACATCGCAAGGATAGCGTACGCCATATAACGAGCGGTAGGCCTGTTGGGCGAGGCGGTACCCGGGTTCGTCCGATCGGGCCATGATGACAAGCAAGTCGGCGTCGCTGTCGTCCCCTGGTTGCCCCCATGCGTGGGAGCCGAAAAGAACGACTTGTTCGGGTCTTAGTGCATCAACGAGGCGTTGCGTGATCTCGGCGAGCTTGGTTTCAGTGAGCCTCAAGGCGATTCCCGAAAGCGTACAGCGATCGAACCGAATGCGCGGATGTTTCCGAGGTGGCCGGCTTCAATGATGGGCATGAAACGGGATCCAGGTTAGGTTGACGCGTACTTTCCTAGCAACGCGCGGGAATAGGAGTTTGTTCGGACGCAGATATCGATGAGCGCAGGGGCGATCTGCGTGACTGCCCGGTAGATCTCGTGCATCTTGTCCGCCGCATATTCATGTGCGATCACGTTGCGAAGCTCGCGAATCGTTATCAGTAATCCTGCCTCATCCACAAGGCCGCGCTTCTCTGCGCGCCCGATGCCGTCCAGCACTGAGCCACTTTCTTCGAGTTCCAAGTCGTCGATTAACCTTAGGAGCCTTTGAATTAGCAGATCGGCAAGGCGTGCGAAGCGGCTGGCAAGGGACTCCAGGCGCTCCAGTTCCTCAAGCGATGGCGACTTGCACTGAAGAAGGCCCGCGCAGCGTTTCAGCGAGACGCGCAAGTGCTCTGCGGCCCGTTCCGAATTCGACAGCTCGTCCCGAAGCAGCAGGAGCTTTTCGTTGCTCATAAACGTGCACCTTGGGAGGCGGCGAGGCGCGGGAAGGGCGCCGAAAGGTCGGGTGCCACGACGAGGTCGATCTTTCGCTCACCCAGACGCCGGTGCAGCTCACCCATTATGCGCAGCTTTGCCATCAGGTCGATATTGCTAGAGATCACAAGAAGGTCGATGTCCCCGCCCTTGGCGGTGTCCTCGGCACGAGAACCGAAGAGGTAGATCACCGCCCGCGGGTCGGCGGCGAGGATCGTGCCGCGGATCGCGTTCTGTTCGTCGTTAGTCAAGCGCATTGTGCTTGGGCGAGTAGTGTTTGGATCTCGATAATATATGGCTTTGAGTGCTTCTTCCGCAGTTTGCTGGCTGTGATACACCGATATATGGGTCAGGGCAACCACTGGATTAAGAAGTGTAATTGACTCCGTGAAGTCGGGTGAGGCTTGTGCCATCCATCGTCTCTTAGTCGCGGCACGAGTTAACCGTCGGGCTGGTCTAAGCTAAAGTCTCGCGCGATCGCGATTTCTTGTATGGCAGATTCGAGCGCAGGAAGATCGTTCTCTACGCTCTTCCAGACGAGTTCCAGGTCAACGCCTAGATACTGGTGGGCGAGGACGTTTCGCAATCCCGCTATTCGGGACCACGGAATTTCGTTTCGTGTAACCACGAGTTTGTCCACTTGAATATCCTTCACCGCTTGCCCAATGATCTCTAAGTTCCGAATAACGGCATCCTGTGTTTTGTGGTCCCTGAAGAAGGCCTCGCGGCCCTCACTCACATACTCCTCGATGCGTCGAATGCAATCATAGATATGCCGAATGTAGACCGTTTCGTCTTTCTTCATAAACGGATAGCTTCCGAGAGAATACGATCTCTCAGGTACGGGCTGATTGCGTTCGCGGTCAAGACGTCTGTATTTCGCCCTAGCGCTTCGGAAACCTCCTGCTGGAAGCCCACAAGGTCGAGCAGGCTACGGCCTTGTTCCATGTCGACTAGCAGATCGATGTCACTTGTTTCCGTATCGTCACCGCGAGCGACGGAACCGAATACACGGATGTTTCGGGCACCATGGCGGGCCCCAATGGTTACCAGCGCATTGCGCCGTGACCTTAAGAGATCAAGGGTGGACATCTTCATTGCCGTGGTATAG
>JBJXGQ010000257.1:0-3657 GCA_046160525.1 Burkholderiales bacterium | reverse complement strand
TCGACGCGGTGAAATGGCTAGGATTCGACTGGGGCCCTCATCTTTTCCACGCTTCGGATTATTTTCAGGAACTCTACGACTTCGCGGAATTGTTCATCCAACATGGCTTGGCCTATGTGGATTCCCTAAGCGCGGACGAAATGCGCGCGCACCGCGGCACCCTGACGGAGCCCGGCAAGCACAGCCCCTACCGCGAACGTACCGTTGGCGAAAACCTTAGCCTGTTTCGCGAGATGCGTGCCGGCAAACATCCGGACGGCACCCATGTGCTACGGTTGAAAATTGACATGGCCTCGCCCAACATCAATCTGCGCGACCCAGCCATCTTCCGCATTCGCCACTCACACCATCATCGCACGGGTGACAAGTGGGTGATCTACCCGATGTACGACTACACTCATTGCATTTCCGATGCGCTGGAGAACATCACGCACTCCATATGCACCCTGGAGTTCGAGGATCACCGTCCGCTTTACGACTGGGTGTTGGAGAAGCTGGCCGGCTTCGGTGTGTTGCAGCGGCCCTTGCCTAACCAGTACGAGTTCGCGCGGCTCAACCTAACTTATGTGGTGCTATCGAAGCGCAAGCTTATCCAGTTGGTGGAAGAAAAATGCGTGGACGGATGGGACGATCCGCGCATGCCCACGCTGGTGGGCGCGCGCCGCCGCGGATATACCCCCGAAGGTTTTCGCATGTTCACCGACCGCATCGGTGTATCCAAATCCGATTCTTGGATCGACTACAGCTTGCTCGAAGACTGCATGCGCGAAGACTTGAACGAGCGCACGCCGCGGCGCGTGGCGGTGCTCGACCCGCTCAAACTCATCATCGACAACTATCCCGAAGGCGGCGAGGAGGAAACGCAGGCACCCAACCATCCGCAGAAGCCCGAGTGGGGTAAGCGCGCCCTGCCCTTCTCCAAGGAACTGTGGATCGAACGAGAGGATTTCATGGAAGTCCCTTCAAAAGGTTACTTCCGGCTTTTCCCCGGCAACGACGTGCGTTTGCGTTATGGCTTCGTGGTGAAGTGCAAGAGCGCGGATAAGGATGCGAGCGGAAGCATCACCGCGGTGCATTGCGATTACTACCCCGATTCCAAATCCGGCACTCCGGGCTCCGACACCTACAAGGTCAAGGGCAATATCCATTGGATTTCCGCCAAGCACGCCTACCGCGCCAGCGTACGGTTGTATGACCGTTTGTTCAAGGCTGCCCATCCTGGTAGCGAGCGCGATTTTCTGGAAGATCTCAACCCAGATTCCAAGAAGGTCATCGCGGCATACCTGGAACCCGCTTTGAAGAATGCGCAACCCGAAGAGCGCTTCCAATTCGAGCGCCACGGGTACTTTGTAGCGGATCGTGTGGAATCCAAACCCGGCACGCCCGTATTCAATCGCGCTGTAACGCTGCGCGATTCGTGGATGAAAGTCTAAGCGAGCATCGCTACCACCCTACGTGCGACCAGGCACGCAAGGGCAGAAATCTCTCTGGCATATTTGCTGCCCAAGGTACTCCCCGTGTTTTAGGTTACTCACGATATTTAACCAACGCCGTGATGCCGGAAGGTGTCCGTGCGGGAAACCAGGGGGTACGAAAGATGAGATCCACTCGACACTACCGGGCACAAGGCAGCGTTTTATTTGGCAGGTTGTCCGCAAATGCGCTGGTGCCTTTTCTTGGGTTGGCGTTGCTTGCATTGGGCAGTGCTGCAAATGCCGCGGAGCTGCGCCCGGAAGTAATGTCCGCGCTGCGCAAGGCCACGTTCGAGGTGGTCGTAGAAAAGCCCACCAGCGATTCGCTAAGCTACGAGAGGCCCCTCCCAATGGACTTGATTCCCTACCAGCAGCGTACGGACAAGTACTATTCCATCGGTACCGCGTTCGCGGTGGAAGGTGGCACTCTGGTTTCCGCGGCCCATGTTTTCGAATTGGGCGCAGCCTCCGTACGTAACCGGATTTTCCTGCGCGATAGCGAAGGCAAGATCCTCTCTCTTAACCAAATTCTGAAATATTCCCTGGCGCGCGATTTCATCGTATTCAACGTCAAGGGCGAGAAGCCCGGCGCGACACTCAAGACAAACAGCAAGCCATCCAAGAACCATCCGGTGTTCGCCGTGGGTAATGCTTATGGCGAAGGCGTGATCGCACGCGACGGCCTATACACCTCCGACACGCCCGAGGCCGAATCGGCTCGCTGGCAGTGGATTCGGTTCTCCGCCGCCGCCTCGCCGGGCAACAGCGGCGGGCCTCTGGTTGACCCAGAGGGCCGCGTCATCGGAATCGTCATCGGCAAATCCGAGAATGAAAATCTGAACTACGCCATGCCAATTTCCGAGGTGCTGGGTGCATCCACCACCAAGGCGGAAGTGCAGCAAAAAGTGATGTTTCGTTTGGATATCACCGACGATACGCTAACCAAGCCCCTGGACGAAACCATCGCGCTACCAGCGGACTATCTCGAGTTTGGAAAATCGCTTCAGGCCAAGACGAGTACGTTCAACGAGGCCTTGGCCACAGAGTTTCTCGAGAAGTTTCGGGACAATATGTTCCCCAATGCGCCTGGCGCGCAGCCAATGCTCTACGACACCAGGAGTTCGAATTTTCCGCGAGTCATCGCCAAGCATAAGGATGGCACCTGGACCACTTTCGAGCCCAACGAAAAGAGCAACGCGGATCTGGGGAATAACGGCTACCTCACCTTTGGCTCCATGGGCAGCTTTCTCTACATGCGCATGCAGGCACCCGATACGGTCCCTGTCGCACAGTTGTGGAGCGATTCCAAGGTATTCATGGACCTCGTTCTCAAGGGCTTGAATTACACCCGGCCCATCGGTTCTGAGAAGGTTAGGGTGGTATCGCTCGGGAAAGCCAAATCGGAAGAAGTGTTCGTGGACGGCTACCAGCGCAAATGGCAAGTACGCCGCTGGGACGTGGAGTTCAACGACCAGAAGGTGGTGACCTACTCCCTTCCCGTTCCGGGCGGCTACACCACCTTTATCAGTTCGACATCCCCGGCCGCAAGCCCGATGTTCGAGCGTGACATGCAAACCCTGGCCAACTACATTTATCTAAGCTATTACGGCACTCTGCGGCACTGGAAGGATTTTCTCGCCGCGAAGGATCTGCAACCAGCCGCGTTTAGCAACATTCAGATCGATTTTGCCTATGGCAAGGAACTGCGCTACGCCTCGCAGCGCATGGCATTTTCCTATCCCAACCAATTCATGAAGATTACCGAGGACAGCGACCTGGAACTGCAGTTCTCCTACTTCAAGGAAGGCGACAAGGTAGTCTGGGACGTCGCGCGCGTGCTGGCGGGCGAACATAAGAGTAGCGAAGTAGTGATCTCCTACACGCGGCACGCGAAGCCCCCGCAGACCTTCAGCGATGCGCACAAGCAAGGCTGGGAAGCTCTGGTCAATGGCCGGGTGCCTTATTCCGGAGCCGCGGTATTCGAGAAATCGAAAACCATGATCGGATTGCCTGTCGCCATGACAGACAAGTCCTGGTCGCTGCCAGACCAGCCCGTGGTGTATAGCGCGTTGTATGTGGCGGAAGGAAGCCAGGCGGATAAATTCATGCAGAAAAAGCTGGCCGATTTCCGCTCCAAGCTGGAAGTGCGCGAATACGCCACTCTCGCGAAATCGCCCGCCGCCAC
>JBJXGQ010000256.1:0-5074 GCA_046160525.1 Burkholderiales bacterium | reverse complement strand
CTTTTCTCATCGCCGCCGGCGCCTCGGGCGGCGCGCTGCTCGTGGGATGCAACCGGCTTCCGCCTGGCGAAAGGGTGGGCGCCGCGGGTGTACTTCGCCTAGTCCCTCCGCAGACGTCCCTGAATGCTTGGGTAAGGATCGCAAGCGACGGCACGGTAACGATCCCCGTACCGCGAGCGGAGATGGGCCAAGGCATCACGACGGCTCTGCCCATGCTGGTTGCGGAAGAACTCGATATACCTTGGACCCAGGTGCGCTTCGCGGAGGCGCCGTTGGATGCCGTTTATCGCAATGCAACCATTCTGTTGGATTCCCTGTCCTTCGAATCCACCGATGAGGGTTTCTTCGCCGAGACCACGCGTGGCGCCATAAGCCGCGTGGCGAGGATGTTGGGCGTGCAAGCAACCGGTGGCAGTACCAGCGTGCGAGATGGATGGGACGTGATGCGCATTGCCGGTGCAAGTGCGCGCGAGATGTTAGTGGCCGCTGCCGTCAAGCAGTGGGGCGTCGCGGCCCTCGAGTGCAAGGCGGAGCAAGGTAGGGTCAGCCACGCCAGCGGCAAGAGTGCGTCCTACGCTGAGTTAGCATCCCTGGCGGCCTCGATGCCGCCGCCGGCGTCACCGAAGCTTAAAAGTCCAAAGGATTGGAAACTCATCGGCACACCGGTGCCTCGCCTAGATACGGTGGCGAAGGTAGACGGCAGCGCGCAGTTCGGCATCGACGTGCGCTTGCCGGGCCAGTTATACGCGGCGGTGAGGCAATGCCCTGTTTTCGGAGGAACGCTGGCGAGCCACGATGCGGCGCAGGTGCTGGCCACCCAGGGCGTGACGAAAGTGGTGGCACTGGCCAATGCCGTGGCCGTGGTGGCGGAGCAATACTGGATCGCGCAGCAGGCCTTGGAGACAGTGAAGATCACCTGGAACGAGGGCGCCCATGCCACACTCGATTCCGCATCCATTTCTCAGCGTTACGAGAAAGCGATGCGAGAAGGGGATGCCAGCAGCTACCGAAAGGAGGGCGACGTCACAACCGCCTTCGCGGACGCGCAGCAAATCGAAGCCACCTATAGCGTTCCCTTCCTGGCCCACGCGACCATGGAGCCCATGAATTGCACCGCGATGATGAAAGATGGGAAAGTGGAGGTGTGGGTTGGCAGCCAATCTGCGACCTTGGTGCGTTACATCGCAGCCAAGGTCTTGGGAGTAGAACGGGAGCACGTGACGGTGCATTCGCCTTTTCTTGGCGGGGGTTTCGGGCGCCGTGCGGAAATGGACGTGGTGGCGCAAGCGGTATCCATTGCCAAGGAAATCCAAGGGCGCCCGGTTCAACTCATTTGGTCTCGGGAAGAGGACATGCAACACGACATGTACCGCCCCGCCGTGCTGTCGCGCTTTCGCGCCGCGTTCACCGTGGACAAGCGCTTTACGGCGTGGACTCATCGCATGACCGGCCCTTCGGTCAATTACTCTTTCATGGAGCGTCTCATCCCTTGGATGGCGAGCAACATGATGGACGACAAGACCAATGCCGATGGTGCCGCCGGTTTGCCTTACGAAATTCCCAACCAGTTGGTGGAGCACGTCTTGGAGCAAGTGCCGGTACCGGTAGGGTTCTGGCGCAGCGTGGGGCATTCGCAGAACGCATTTTTCACCGAGTGTTTCTTCGATGAAGTGTGCGCGGCCCTGGGCAAGGATCCCTACGAATTCCGCAGGCAATTGCTCGCCAAGAAGCCGCGCTTTCGCGCCGTGCTGGAACTCGCCGCCACCAAGGCGGGCTGGGGCACGCCGCCCGCGCAGCCGGGGGTGCACCGCGGAATCGCGCTGCACGAATCCTTCGGCTCCATCGTCGCGCAGGTAGCAGAGGTGAGCGTGGATGCGGAGCGGCGCATCCGCGTGCACCGTGTGGTGTGTGCCATCGATTGTGGCCCCGTGGTGAATCCGGACACGGTGGTAGCGCAGATGGAAAGCGGCATCATCTTCGGCCTCTCGGCGGCGCTGGAGGGCGAGATCACCATCAAGAACGGGCGTGTGGAACAGAGCAATTTCCACGATTATCCAGTCCTGCGCATGATGGACTCGCCAGCGATCGAGGTTCACATCGTGCAAAGCACGGACTCCATGGGAGGCGTGGGTGAACCCGGTACGCCGCCCATCGCACCGGCTGTCGCAAACGCGGTGTTCGCCGCGACTGGGAAACGATTGCGGCAGCTACCCCTGCGGCTGGGTTGAGTCTCGACGGTGCGTCCACCGAACCACGGAACATTCGAGCGGTGCCTACCCAAGTTCGCGATTGCTTGCGCTACCGATAACGACGGAGGAAGCTATGGTGGAGAAGTGCGCGAACTGACAAGCATGAACTGACAAGCATGTTGCGACGAGTGCGTATCGTATATATCATTGCTGTATATCATCAATGGAGCAGGACATGGAAACAGCCAAGCTTTTTATGTCTGGGCGAAGCCAGGCCGTTCGGCTTCCCAAAGCGTACCGGCTCGCGGGCAAGGAAGTATTCATCAAGAAGGTCGGTAACGCCCTCGTTCTCATTCCTGAAAGCGATCCTTGGTCGATTCTGTTTCAAAGCCTTAACGACTTCGAGCCAGGCTTCAAGATCGAGCGCGAACAGCCCGCGGTACAACAAAAACGCGCGCGGCTTCGCACCTAATCGCCGTGAAGTACCTGCTCGATACCAATACTTGCATATACATCATCAACGAACGTCCGGCTAGCCCGCATTTCTCACAGGGGCGCGGGATGATGGCGCGTTTAGGGCGAGGCAGTTTTGGCTCGAACGTCTTGCCCGTATTGAACATACGGGCAAGACGGGCATGCCGAAAATGACCGGCCTAAACGCGCTAGCACCCGTGCAGCCCGTTGCCGGATTGAGTCGCCGCCCATGAAGCGTCGTTGAGCCTTGGATGAAACTATATCGCTCGACTAGCCGGGGCGGCCTGTGAGAAATGCGGGTTAGAGTACTGGCCCAATTCAGACGTTTTGCCTTAAGCGAGCTGGGCGTATCCAGCGTAACCGCGGCGGAATTGGCTTATGGCGTGGCCAAGAGCGGATCAACGCGCAACCGGTCGGCTTTGCAGGCATTCTTGCTCCCGCTTGAGGTCGCTCCCTTCGATCTGGCTGCCGCACTGGCTTGCGGCGGCTTGCGGGCGGACTTGGAACGCCGGGGACAACCCATTGGGCCGCTCGACCTTCAGATCGCGGCGCACGCATTGAGTATGAACGCGGTTCTGGTAACGAACAATGTTCGGGAATTTCGGAAGGTGTCCGGGCTTACCGTGGAAAACTGGGTGTGATACGCCGAATTGAGGCGTCGCGAGCGTCGAGAGACAGATTCCCTCGCCCATCTGTCGCGCGAAGGGTGAGCGCGCACACGGCGAAGGTAAAAGATCGGAGTAGTCCCGCGATTACTATTCGAGACAAGTCCGGCATCCGTCATCGATTCGCCAACGTCGCGGTTAGAGATCCTGTCCCTGAACTGCCAGGGACGATTTGAATTGCATAGGTTCCATCCACTAACAAGGTGGGGATGTTCAGCGTGAGCCCGGCGGAGCCGAAGGTCCCCGAAGCGATCTGCGTTCCGCTTGGATTGAGAACGGAAACCGTACTCCCGGACGGTAGCGTTACGGCGGTGAGTTGGAGGGCGAGGTTTTGGCCGGTGGTACCGGTGAAAGTGAGTCGGGCTTGTTGTTGTGCATTGGCGATTGTGATAACTTTGGCCACATCAAGTGTAAGCGTATCAAACACGTCCAGGGTGAGCGAGACGATGGCGTTACCCGTGCCCCCGCTAGCCGGTATTACTTGTACGCGATAGGTGCCCCCTGTCAGATCGCGATTGGTGATGTCGAAATTCCCGCCGGTGCCGGTCAAGAAGTTACGCAACACCCCGCCAGCAGGGGTATAGACGACAATTTGGGTGTTGATCGGTAAGGTGCCCGCGGTGAACTGCAAGCGGAAGCCCCCGTTCGCGGCAACGGCAAAGGTGAGGTTGGCTTGCTGCTGGATATTGGGAATGCTCAGCGGGTAGGGCGTGCCGCTTTCCAGAGTTGTCGCGACATCCTTCCAAAGAGTGAAGCGGACAGTACCGGTCCCCGAACTGTTCGGAACGACAACCAGCCGATAGGTGCCAGAGACAGGAAGCGACGGCAGCCATACGTTCGTGGGTCCGGTGAAGGAAACCTGTTGCCATGCTGGCGAAGTGACATCCGGCCGGTAGATAAAGATTGTTCCCCCGCTGGGAAGCGTGGTCGAACTAATCCCAAGTCCTGGTAGATCTCCCTGAGAACCGCTGAACGTGTAACTCGCTTGTTGGCCAGGGCCGGTGATTACGGCGTCCGTTGCCGTTCCATAGGTCAATACACCAGTAATGTCATTGTTGACCCACGTCGTGACTGTCCCGCTCCCCGCATTCCCGTTAAATCGCAGAAGCGCTGTGTAGGTTCCGGTCGCTGGTAACGTTGGCAGGCTAAGGGTAGAAAGCCCCGCACCGAAGCTCAGAACCGCACCGACCGTAGTGCCATTGGGTTGATAGATGGTGAGCGTGCCGCTGGTGCTCGCGTTGCTGACACTCACGCGAATGTTTGCCGCGGCAGCGATGCCGTCGAACAAAAGCACGGCGATTTTCACGGTACCGATAGAGACCGCTTGACCGGGCTGGTCTATGGCAATCCGGCCAGTCGCGCCGACTTGCGCTGCCGTGTACGGCGCGGGAACGATAAACAGATCACCGGCTGCGGTCGCCGTGCCGTAGGGGGTGGTGACCTTGAGCTTACCGCCCGAAGCGGCGGGTACCTGTGCGCTTATGGAGTCTGGTGCCGAAACGCCGGTGACCGTGGCCGTGGTTGTATTGACCACGACTTGGTTGTCCGCCAAGGCGGGGCGGAAGGACGATCCGGTGATGGAAAGGGCGGCGCCAGGGACGGCTATCGTGGGGGAGAAAGTAGTGATCTGCGGGGGCTGCGGAATATCGACGACAAACGAGGGGGTGCTTGTGACGGTGCCGCCCGTGGGCGTAGTTACGCTGATGGGGCCGGTGACGGCGCCCGTGGGAACGGTAGCCACCAACG
>JBJXGQ010000255.1:0-5491 GCA_046160525.1 Burkholderiales bacterium | reverse complement strand
CCTGGGCTTGGGTGCCTTCCTGCGTTTGGATTTCTGCATCGGCCTTGCTCTCTTAGTGTGCCGAGACTTTTTATCACATCGCTACCAAACCCTCCACTCTAAAACAGCGAATTTTTAGAGGTGCCCTAAATGCTCCGGTTAGCAGTCCGCTTCGCGTTGGGGGAGCGAGGTTGTAGGCGCTATGACGACCAATCCTCGATCTGAAGTCCCTCGAAGAAAATAAAGTCTTTAGTGTTACGGGTCACCAGTGTAAGTTGATTGACCGCCGCGACCGCCGCGATCTGGCCGTCCACGAAGGAAGCTACCTTCCCGCCTGCGGCAAGCCGAGCGCGCTCCGTGGCATGCCAAGACGCGGCTAGATGATCGTAAGGCAGCACTGGAATCTCCGCCGCCAGCCCTTGAACGAGATACTGCTCCAATTCTCGCCGTCTCGCACTGTCAGGAATCCGGTTCATGCCAAACACCAACTCGTGCCAGGTCAGGGCGGATATGGCTATCCTGAATTGATACTGCTGTATTTTCTTGAGGACGCGTTTGTTGGGCGATGGCCTGACTGGCTCGGAGATAACGTTGGTGTCTAGCAGGAAAGTTAGGCCGGCCACGAAAAATCCCGGCCACTGGAGCGGTCTCTCAAACTGCCGGTATCCGGGTTGTTCAGATCGACGCCAACGAATCCTGGTTGGTTCCGCAAACGAATGACTGCCTCCCAAAGACCTTTCCTGCGCTTGCCGCGTTGGGTTAGGTTTGCGTACTCGGTAGTGGAAACCAGTACGGCGATGGGTTTTCCGCGCCTGGTGATTTCCACCGCTTTTCCGTCTTGGACTTCGTCAATAAGCGCGGTGAGGCTGCTGCGAGCCTCTGCCACGGAATAACTCTTACCCATTGCGAGCCCTTCCAGTTGTACATCTGGATGCCTATATTACTCCGGGACGCGAGGATAATGATTCGGATGGCGTCCGGCATGGGATCAGCATCCCCCGCGGCTTGCCGAATGTCCGAACGAGCCGGTGGCGATGGTTGGAACGGGCGCAGACAAAAGACTTACTTGAGTCCGGCCTTGCGCAATCCCGCTACAAACCGCTCTAGGTCTGCGGGATTCTTGTAGGGTAACCTCGCTCGCCATAATTCCAATGAGGCACCTGGGCTAATGCGCAAGATTTCCGACAGTTCGGCCTGCGCCTCTTTTTCGCGCCCCAACTCCCCGTAAAAGGCGGCGAGCATCCGCCGCGCCGGCAAGAAGTTAGGATGGCGGCGCAACGAATCCTGTAGCCCCGCAACCGCCTCGTCATTCCGGCGTAACAGGTAGTAACTATGAGCTAGGCAGAAGGCAACCCAGGGCGGGTAATTCGGATCCAGCCGCATCGATTTCTTCGAGTACGCAATGGCCTCGTCGGGCCTTCCGGCGAAATTCAGCGTTTCCGCAAAGAAGGAATTTGCCCAATCGGAGTTTTGATCGAGAGATACGGCGCGTTCAAGCTCCGCTATAGCGGTATCGTGTTGTTTCTTCCAAAGTGAAGACCAGCCGAACACAACGTGCGCTTCGGATAAAATTGCGTCCAGTGCGACAGCCTTCTTCCCCGCTTCGAGGGCCCGGTCAAGCCCGCCCGAGCCCTCGATCCATTGAAATTCCCAATCGTCGAAGTGTACCCATGCCAATTGGACATGGGCTCTGGCGTAATTTGGATCGATGGCGATCGCTCGTTCGAACATTTGGCGAGCCATTGCGTGCGAGTCTTTTCCGTATTCGTAGAACAATGCCATGCCGCGTAGGAAGAGGTCGTAAGCTTCGATGCTGTGTGTGCCCTGGCGCTTTGCACCGGACTGCTCTCCCGCAGTCAGTTTTGGCGCCAGTGCAGTTACGATCTTCCTCGTAATGCCATCCTGTAGGGCGAAGATGTCCTTCAGCTCCCCGTCGTAGTTCTCGGCCCACAGGTGATACCCCGTGGTGCCGTCGATGAGCTGCGCCGTAATCCGCACCCGGTTCTCAGCTTTGCGCACACTGCCTTCCAGCACATAGCGCACACCCAGATCTTTGCTCACTTGTTCGGGTTTGACCGCTTGGCCCTTATAAGTGAACACCGAATTGCGCGCGATCACGAACAGCCCGGAGAGCTTCGACAAGCTGGTGATAACGTCCTCGGTCATACCATCGCTGAAATACTCCTGCTCCTTGTCCCCGCTCATGTTGACGAAGGGCAAGACGGCGATGGAGGGTTTATCGGGTAAGGGAAGCGGTGTGCGAGAGACGGAGGATGTCTTGCCGGTGGGTGAGACAGGTGGCCGCTGCGAATACCACCACGCACTCGCCGCGCCTACTGCCACGACAATGGCGGCCAGACCCGCGACTTTGCGCATCGTGTGTGAGGAGGCTGCGCGACCCGCGGGCACGGTTGGTCTGACGGCGGACTGCCGTATCAACCGGTACGTGCGCACCGCCCCAGCGATATTCTTCACCTGCTGTTCGCCGGCGAACTCGAATTCAGCCCTGAGCGGATTCTTGACTTGCTCGTGCACGTTGCCGGAGATGCATATGCCGCCCGGTTCTCCAACGCTTTGCAAACGGGCGGCGATGTTTACGCCATCACCGTAGATGGTGCCGTCGGTCTTTGCGATGACCTCGCCGAGGTTGACGCCGATCCGAAAGCGCATGCGCCGTTCTTCGGAAAGAGGATCGTTTCTTCGCGATAGATCATTCTGTATGTCCAGCGCGGATTGGACAGCGCCCGTTGCGGTTTCGAATATGGCGAGGATGCTGTCGCCCGCCATGTCCACCACGCGTCCTTGGTGAGTCTCGATGTGCCGCCGGAATACCGTCCGGCATTCGTCGAGCATCGCCACGGTCGCCCGGTCATCGTCTTGCATAAGACGAGAGTAGCCCGCCGCGTCAGCGGCGAGGATGGCGGCAAGTTTGCGCGATTGTGCGACCCGAATCTCAGTCATCGCTCAGCGTGCGAAGGACGTTGAGGGCACGCTCCAAAATGGCACGGTCCGCGACATCCTTGTTCCGTACCGATTTCAGCTCTTCGAACGTAGCAGGACGGCTGAATTCTTCCACGACGTGCGCTCCAGATTGGTACGCGCGATGCCTTGCGCTATGCAATTTTCCCAATGCTCATTTGCTTCCTCGTGCGTCGCGAAGCGATAGATTCCCCTTGGGATAAAGGCCGATTGCCCGCCGGGCGGGCGGTGAATTTCGTCGTTGAAATTAGCCCCTTCCTTCAGGAGCCGTGCTGGAGCGTTGAACGTAATGGATTGCTGTTTACGGCGGCCGACGATCTTCATTTACCTTAATCTTAACTGTTCGTGGCCAGGATTCTATATTGGCGATGGTGCAGGCATGGCAGTTTGTGATTATGACTCGCAAGAGCGAGTTGGGGTGCGCTTGAGCGGAGAATTCCTCCGGCAAGAAGGTTTGGGCTTCTCCATGGTTTCTCGCCATGGCGGCGTGGGCACGCTGCGCTTGGCCCACCCTACGTACGTCGTCCAATGGGCGCGGGTCTCGCGCAGTCGTACACCTAGTCTGGTGCGAAATCGCCTTCCCCCTTCGCTTGTTATGAGACCGAAACATGTAGGGTGGGCAAAGCGCAGCGTGCCCACCCAGAGCCCAGAGGGCTATTCTCCGAGCAGCCGCCCGTATTGCGGCTGTGAACCAGTCCAGAGATTTACTGGTCAAGTCACCGATGCGAGAACATCGTACAGCCAGCAACATCGAGATCCGCGCGCAATATCGTTCCAGAGGACGATTCCGTAATATATAGCTGCTTGTTGCCAACGCCGCCGAAGGCCATGTTGGTGGTGAGATGGCCCTGGGGGGACCGAATGCGGTAGACAGGCTCCCCGCTCGGGCTCATTACCCATACGGAACCTAATCCGACGTGGGCAATGACCAACCCGCCTTGGCTGTCGAGCGCGAGTCCGTCTGGGCCCATGCCGCCAGACATTTGCACGAAGACTCCCACTTTCGCCACGCCGCCGTCGCGCGCCAGGGGAACGCGCCACACGCAATTGCCGCGGGTCACGGCCAAGTAGACCTGCGTTTCTTCCAGATTCATCACCAGCCCGTTGGGGCTTGGAATGTTGTTGAGCAGGCACGTTACCTTTCCTTCGGGCGTGACGCGAAACAACCGCCCCGTGGGATCGTGCAAACCGGTGAGGCCTTGGTCGGTGAAGTACAAGTCGCCGTTGGAGGCGAAAAACAAATCGTTCACGCCCTTGAAGCGCTCCACGTTCGCGCGTTCGAGAAAGGGTTTGACGCGTTTCGTTTCGGGATCGAGCACCATGATGCCGTGCTTGTAGTCGGCGATGAATACACGGCCGTCGCGATGAATTTTCAGGCCGTTGGGCCAGCCGTCGTATTGGGTCACCACGGAAAATGCGCCCTTGGTATCCACCATCAAAATGCGTCCGTTGGCGATGTCCACGCACCAGAGATTTCCGTCTCGGTCGAAGGAGGGGCCTTCAAGAAATGCCACCGCCGGGAAACCGGGTGGCTGGCCCCGGACCCATTCGTTATCGGCGGGGGCGCTGCTCAGATCCGGTGGAAGTCTGGCCCACACAGTAGCTTCGATGGATTTTGGCGGTGCGTAAAACATGTTCACTCCCCCGTGAAATGCGGCGGGCGTTTGTCCAGGAAAGCGCTCACCGCTTCGTTGTGGTCCTTGGTGTAGTGGGCGAGTGCTTGGTAGGCCGCGGCCATTTCCAAGGAGGTGCTCAGACTAGTGTGCGCGCTCTCTCGCACCAAGCGCTTGGTAAGGCGCAGCGTAATGGCGGGATTAACCGCGAAGCGCTGCGCGAAGGCGCGCGCTTCGTCCATGAGTTTATCGGCGGGTGTGACCTTGGATACCAATCCGCACGCCAGCGCGGCGGGGGCATCGATGGTGTCGCCGGTTAGCATGAGTTCGAGCGCCTTCGCCGAACCCACCACGCGCGAGAGCAGCCACGCCCCACCGTCACCGGGCACGATGCCGAGCTTGACGAAGCTCGATGCCATCTTGGCGCCCTCGGCCGCGATGCGCACGTCGCACATGCAGGCAAGATCCAGCCCGGCGCCGATGGCGTGGCCGTTAATGGCGGCGATGGTGGGCACTTCCAGGTTGTACAACGCCAACGGAATTCTTTGAATTCCGTTGCGATAGGTATTTCGGATCTGCGCTGGCGAGCCCGCTGAGTAATACTTCTTCTCCCGCATGTGCTTGATGTTGCCCCCCGAGGAGAACGCGCTGCCGGCGCCGGTGAGGATTACGGCCTTCACGCTCATGTCGCGGTTGATGCGATCGCAGGTGGCGACGAATTCGTCCATCTGCTCCGGCTCCGAAAGCGCGTTGCGCTCCTCGGGCCGGTTCATGGTGAGGGTGACGATGGAGTCTTGCTGGTCGTAGATTAGGAACATGGGGTTGGGAGCTTGGGGCTGGGGACTGGGGTCTAGGGGCTGGTAACTTCAAGGGATTAGGGGCTGGGGACTTGGGGCTTGAACCAGGTGTTGATTTTAGCC
>JBJXGQ010000254.1:0-4430 GCA_046160525.1 Burkholderiales bacterium | reverse complement strand
GTTGGGGGGGTTCGCGAAGCTTAACCCACCGGTTCTGGAGATGTGCAGAGAGTTGAGGCCCCGGTGGGTTACGGGACTGGTGTCCCTAACCCACCCTACGAACCCCGAGAATCCAAACACCACCAACACGGTTGGATCTGAAGTCCATGCTAATAAGAATCCTAGGATTGGCCGTTCTTCTTTGCGCGCCACTCGCGGCCACGGGACGCCCTTCCATGGACGAATTAAAGGCGCGCGGATTTCTCGACGACTACGAGAGCAACATCGTCCACGGCTATAACATCGTGATGGACACGCCGCGATATGCGGCGCGCTATGCCGGTAACCAGTTAAGTTGCACCCACTGCCACCTGAAAGGCGGTACCGTGCCCGATGCGTTAGCCCTCAATGTGGGAGGGCTTTACCCAAAGTGGCGCGCCAAGAACGGTGTTCGCAATGGCATCGAGTTGCGTATTCGGGAGTGTTTTCTGTATAGCCATAACGGGGTGATGCCACCGGAGGATGCGCCAGAAGTCCTCGCCGTGGCGGCCTACATCAACTATCTTTCCGAAGGCGAGGTGATCGGCAAACCGCCGGCTCATTGGGGCGTGCCGACCTTGCCCGAAACCATTCAGGATGCCAACCCCGCCACCGGCGAGATGGTGTACAAACGCCATTGCACCGCATGCCATGGCGCCAGCGGCCAAGGCAGCACGAGCGTGCCACCTCTATGGGGCCCAGACTCCTATAACGCCGGAGCCGGCATGAACAACATTCATAAGGCAGCGGGATTCATCTGGGCCAACATGCCACCCGGAGGCAGGCGCACCCTCACGCACCAAGAGGCGCTCGACGTATCCGCCTACTTGCACCTTCAATTGCGCCCCTTCGATCCGCGCGAAGGCCGCTTGAAAAAACTCGCAGAGCGGTTTGTACACTGGGTGAGAAGTTTCACGGGTGCCGGGAAACGTTGATCAGAATCAAAACATTTCACCGCTAAGGACGCGAAGGAAACCCAGTGCCAAGAAAATATGCATAGGTGCGTGTTACGAGCGCCGCTGCTATTGAGTATTCCTAACTTCATGACCAAGATCTTATGCAAAAGCGTTTCCCTCATCCCCACCCTTCTCCCGGAAGGAGAAGGGCTTATTACTTCCCTCGCCCTCCGGGAGAGGGACGGAGGGTGAGGGAAAGAACTTGTGATGAATTACCGAAAAATCAATAGGGACCAACTCCATTGGGTATCGCTGGAGTTTGAGGGCTTCCTTCGCGTCCTTGGCGTCCTTCGCGGTGAAATCATTGGAGTGTCTCCGCAGCAATGACTTTACCCTCCAAAATAAGGACGATCATCGGAGAAGCGTTGCCAGATCTCTCCTGGTGGCACTCAGCAGACAAGCAGCGCGAAGCGCTCGCTGGTGTGGCAGGCGCCATATTGGTCATTCCCCAGGCCATCACGTTTGCCTATCTCGTGGGGCTTCCCCCCGAATACGGGTTGTACTGCGCCGTGTTCGTCGCGTTTTTCTCCAGCCTGTTCGGCAATTCACCCATGGTGGGAGGGCCCAATACGGCGATATCTATCTTGCTTAGCTTGAGCATCATGCCTTATGCGGGCCGGGGCAGCCCGCTTTACACGGAGTACATATTGTTGCTGAGCTTGATGGTGGGGCTCGTTCAGTTTTGCATCTGGCTTCTGCGCGGAGCGGAAGTGTTTCGCTACTTAAGCCCGGCGGCCATATCGGGCATCAAGATGGGCGTCGGCGTGTTACTCATCACGTCCGCATTGGAAGGGACGTTGGGCATGACCGCGCTCAACACCCAATTCTTTTACGAAAAATTCTATATCGCAATCGTCTCGTGGGGCGATATCGTCAACCCCTACTCTGCCACCATCAGCGGCATCACCGTCTTCAGCGCATTGATGATGAAGAGGCGGTTGCCGCGAACCTACATCATCGTGGCGGTGCTAATCGGAAGCATCGTTGGAGCCTTCATCCAGATGACTGTAGGCCCGGTTGTGTCTCAAGTAGAACTTCTGGGGCGCGTTCCTTTCCATCCCTTTCCCATCATGATGCCGAACGTGACCGCCGAGCATTTGCTGGTGATGGAAGACGTGCTTCCCAATGCGATCGCCATCGCCGTGCTGGGTTTGGGGCAATCCTTGGTCATCGCGCGCGACCTTAAGACCCAACTAGGAAGCAAACTAAATCTGCAAAAAGAAGTTCTCGCCCAAGCGGTATCCAACATGGCGAGCCCCTTCTTTTCCACCTTCGCCGGATCCGGCAGCTTCAATCGTACGAGTGTCGCCATCGAGATGGGCGCCAGAACCCCGCTATCGGGTTTGGTGGCGGCCTGCGCAGTGGTGCTCATCGCATGGGGATTGGGCCCGTTTCTCACCCACCTGCCCATGCCAGCGGTGGCCGGGGTATTGGTGCTGGTGGGAATCGGCATGATTCAAGTCTCGGAGATACGTTTATTCTGGCGTAACCGGGTGGACATTGCGGTATTCGCCATTACGCTACTGGCGGTTGCATTCATTGGGCTAGAAGCGGGGATTCTGGTAGCGGCGCTCGCGTCTGTCGGCTTCTTCGTAGCGAGCGTGTCGAAGGTAGGATTCGAAGTAACACGCGAAGGAAAGACCGAGCGCATCCGTGTGAAGGGAAATCTCTTTTATGCTTCGATGGACAACCTGGCTAATCACCTACGCGCACATCCAACCTCGCAAACTCGCCTGGACCTAAGCCGCGTGCCCTATTGCGACACCACGGCCATGGCCATGATCGAGATGATCAAACTCGAACGCGACCGGAGCGGCGGAAAGCTGGAGATCGTGCCGGCGCGATAAGGCGCCCCACATGGCGCCGAATGCATAATGCAGTTACCGCTTCTTGCCCGGTTTGGTCATCAAAGGCTTGGGCGGGGACTTGTCTTCTGTCTCGGCCCATGGATTGAACAATTGCACACGCGACCTCTCATAGCCGGCAGTGTCCCGCGAAACCACAGTCAGTCCGTGATAAAGACCCGTAGCCGCAATGAAGAGATCTGGCTGGGAAAACGTATAACCGGCTTTACGGCCTTCCTCGACTAGAAGGCGCCACTTGAATAGCACCTCTTCGCTCACTGGGAGCACACGTTGCTCGAACATCGGACGCACCTTGTGGGTGAGCCAGTCGTTCAATTCCGCCCGGCGATTGGCCTCGCTGACCGATTCGATTCCAAACCGAATTTCAGCGAGCGTCACGGCGCTGACGAACAGACTTTCAAGTCGCTGTGCGGCAACAAACGCCACCACCCGAGGCTCGGGCCTTGGACGCCGTAGCTCCGACAATACATTCGTATCCAACAACCAACCCGTCACAGTTTCACGCGCCGCACCGGCATTGGCATACGGGAGGGTTCAATCTCGGTATCTCGATAGGGTGAAGCGCGCATCGCGTCGATCAACGCTTGGCCGGTGACCTCGCCGCGTAAGCGCCGAAACTCTTCGGCTGCGACAACCACGACCGCATCGCGACCATGAATGGTGACGAGTTGCGGCCCTTCGCTACGAACGAGCCGAACCAATTCGCTGAACCGCGCCTTGGCATCCTGAAGCAGCCACTGTCCTGGGCGAGTTCCGCTTTTCGGCTTAGTTGATTTTCCGGTTTGGTTAGCTCTAGTCATGCTGACTAGAATAGCATACCCATCATCCCTAATTCAAGAACGACTTCTCTCACTCAATGGCCTACTCCAGTACGTGCGTTGCCAAAATCATGATGGACTCGGGCATGGTAATTCCTAATTTGCGCGCCTCGCGCACGTCCACCACTAAAGGGAATGTTCGGCTTTGCTGAATTGGTAACTCGGCCGGGCTCACCCCTTTCAGTATCTTATCCACATAATATGCGGACTGCTTTGCGAGATCCCGCATGGAAAATCCGTAAGAGACCAGCGCGCCTTCCGCGTGATACTCCCTCGCTGGGTAAATGGCTGGAATGCGAGCCTTACGCATTGCTTGCGCAATCTCCGCCCTATTGGGCAAAAATTCAATCCGGGCACTGACGAGAACCCCGTCAGGCTTACTTCGTACTAGCGCGGCGAGCGCCTGTGTCAGACCTACCGGAGTTGACGCGGCATACATTTCGAGACGGACACCGAGAATGCGCGCGGCGGATTGAGCTGCCTCTTTGTACGTCCCATATAACGGGTTCGAGGGATCGGCCAGCATCTCGAAACGCTTGCCCTTCGGAACTATGTCTCGCAGCATTTCCAGGCGTTTCGCGGTGAGTTCCGGCGTAAGGCCAGCAAGACCTGTGGCGTTGCCACCGGGCCTAGCGAGGCTTTTCGCTAAACCGGACCCGATCGGATCGCCAGCCAAAAATATAATCGGTACGGTTTTAGTCGCCGCCAAAGCACCCTTGGCGGCAGGTGTACCACCGGTAACGATGATGTCTACACCGTCCCTGAGAAAGACT
>JBJXGQ010000253.1:0-3806 GCA_046160525.1 Burkholderiales bacterium | reverse complement strand
ATCCGTAGCCCGGATGAAACGCAGTGAAATCCGGGGTTCAGTTCCGCTTGTAAGGCGCTGAAGCGGCGCACTTCAGCGGCAGCTTCGCGGCGCTGAGTTTTTATGTTTGTGGGACGGCAACGGGTCGGAAGCAGCCAAACGGATCCATCTACGTTTCCGAGAAGCCCCGCGTCCGCCTACATATTCGTGGCGAGCGCCACAAGCTGGTCGAGCGCCTTCCCCACCCATCATGGAATCCCATGTCCCTATGCTTCTTGCAACCTTCCTCGTCGCCGTGGATGACGAGAGCGGTGTAACGGGTCCCGTTTGCGTGGGGCGCGAGCGAGAGGACAGCCGTGAAGGCGAATTCGTCGCAGGGCATAGCGGCCAGTGGCATGGAGGGACGAAAACCTGGGGCGAAAGCGTTGGTCCACACAAGCTTTTCGTTCGTCACGATTTCGAGGTAACAACCCACGTTCGGAAACTCTTGGCCTTCGGGTGAGCGCATCACGGTACGGACGATTCCGCCGGGACGAAGATCGACCAGAGGCACTAAGAGTTTGGGTTCTTAGCCACATTCACCAGTTGGGTGAGCATTGCAAATAACGCACATGCTTTTCTCTGTGACCTCTGTGCCCTCTGTGGCAAAAAGCCTTTTCAGGTTGAATGGAGAACTTCATCATCGCAGGCTCGCCCCCACCCTGCCCTCCCCCGCACGCAGGGGAGGGAATCTCACCCTCGGCACCGCCTGAAATTGGTTCTGGCTGAAGATCTGCAACTCCAGCGCGGTTGGTCCGCAATCCAATCAGCGCACTGCTTTGCGCGCGCACAGTTTGCGTCTTGTGCCGCGCGCCTTGAGAAGCATGCCATCACACCTACGGCGCATCCGGGCGGTGAGTCTCGGAGGAAGGATGCTCATGCTTGAGTCTTGGCGGTTCGGGCGGGCTTCTTCAGGGAGCGCAGATCAATGACACCGGGTTCCTTACGCGGGTCTACGCCGGGCGGGAAGATGCGAACCTTCTGGATCTTCTGAGAACTGGTGGTCGGCAGCGAGTGCACGAAAAGGAAGTAGCCAGGCACCTTGAAGTACGCGAGCCGCTCGTTGCAGTAGCCGAACAATTCGCGCGCGAAGGCTTCATTGGCATCCTCGGGGCGCTTGGGGATGACCAGCGCCATCACTTCCTCTTCGCGCACCTCGTCGGCCACGGCCAGTACGGCCACTTGCTTGACCTTGTCGTGCGAGGTGATGCGCTCCTCCACCTCCGCGGCCGGGATGTTTTCTCCGGCGCGGCGAATGATGTTCTTGGCGCGGTCCAGAAAGAAAAACATGCCGCTCTCATCGCGTTTGACCATATCGCCCGTGTGAAACCAGCCATTGCGCCAGGCTTCCTCGGTGGCCGCGCTGTTCTTCAGGTATCCGGAGAAGAAACCCTTACGCGGTGATTGCGCGCTGTGCCGGATAGCCAGTTCGCCTGGCTGCCCCAACGGCACTTCGTTGTCGTTGGCATCCACTGCACGCAGTTCGGCGCCGGGTACCGAGCGGCCCAGGGCGCGCGTGTGAATCATGCGCGGCTCTATGTGGTCGGTGGTCATGCGGCCGGTCTCGGTCATGGCCCACATCTCCACCAGTGGAAGGTTGTAGCGGCGCTCGAACTCCGCGTGCAGGGTGGGTTCGCAACCGGCGCACAGGGCGAATTTCACCTGGTGGTTACGCTCGTGCGCGGAGGGCGGAAGCTTCAGCAGAATGGCCGGGATCACGCCCTGAAACTGCACGGCCGTGACGCGGCAGATGATGATGTCATCCCAGAACGTGCTGGCGTGAAAGCGATCCGGAAACACCAGGCACCCGCCGCTGAGCAGCATGGTGGGCAATGAGATGGAGAGGCAATTGGCGTGGTGCAGCGGTAGCGGGTTGTAGAGGCGCTCCTGGCCTTCCTCGAGTGCCAGCCGGTGGCCGCGCGACATGAACCACTGGCCCCAGAAATGAAAGTACTCGTTGGTGAGTACGCAGCCTTTCGGCCGCCCCGTGGTGCCGGAGGTGTACAGCAGGGCCGCTTCCGTATTGCCGTTGGGTTTGAAATCCCGTGCTGGCACGCTTGGCGCGGGCAGCGGTTGGGTGAGATCATCGAAGGGTAGCACCGGAATCGGCTTGGCCATCGCCTTCACCGCCGCCCGCAAATCGGCGATCCGTTCTCGGATGCCCAAGGCCACGCACACCTCGGAGTGCTCCAGCAGGTAGGTGATCTCGTCCTGGCGATAGTCGGGGCTGACACTGACCGTACTGCACCCCAGGGCATTCAAGGCGAAGTGATGGAAGATGAACTCCGGGCGCTGCTCGAACAAGATGGCAACGCGATGTCCCGGGCCGTATCCGGCCTCCCGGTAATAGCGGATGCGTTCCTGCACGGCGGCGTAGGTCTCGTTCCAGGTGAACTCCTTGCCTTCGGGGTAGTAGGCGCGTCCGGCCATGGGCGGTACGCAGTACGCGGGCCGGCCGCCATGCTTTGCTACCGTGCGTTGCAACGATTCGTAGAGAGTGCCAAGTGAAAGTGCGTCCATGGGAATTGCGATAGGTGAACAGATTGAAGGGTTAGCGGCACGACGGCATTGGATTTGGGTAGGTAGATTCAAAGCCATCACGGTGCGACAACTCGAATTTTGAGTCTAGCGCTTTGAATTCAGAATGCTACCAATTCTTGCTCTGGCCCACTTCCGACCTTCGGCCTTGCCGCTCATCATTGGGTAGGAGCGCGCCGCCTCATCCACCCCATCAAGGCTTATTTCCGTGTGTTCCGTGTATTCCGTGGTCCAATGGCCTTTCTTGGTAGGTAAGCCTGTCCTTTATCTCAGGCTCGCCCCCACCCTGCTCTCCCCCGCAGGCAGGGGAGGGAATCGCGCCTCCCCGGCACGGTCCGAATCTTCGGGGACTATTTTTTCAACACACCCCGGCGCATTTGATCCAGCTCCATGCTCTCGAACAATGCCTTGAAGTTGCCTTCACCGAAACCCAAGTCACCCTTGCGCTGGATGAACTCGAAGAAGATGGGGCCCAATTGGTTCTGGCTGAAAATCTGTAGCAGCAGCGCGCCTGCCTTGCCGTCCATCAGGATCTTGCGTTCCCTCAATGCTTGCGCATCCTCGCCATGGCCTGGAATGCGTTTGTCCAAGAGTTCGTAATACGTATCCGGTGTATCGAGAAGCTGCACGCCGCTAGCGCGCAGGCCGTCCACGGTCTTCAAGAGATCGCGCGCGCCCAAGGCGATGTGCTGAATGCCCTCTCCCTTGTAGGTCTGTAGATACTCCGTGATCTGCCCGGCGGTCTCGTTGCCTTCTTCATTGATGGGGATGCGGATCTTGCCGCAGGGGCTAGTCAGGGCCTTGCTCTTGATACCGGTGACCTGGCCTTCTATGTCGAAGTAGCGCATCTCCTGGAAGTTGAACAAGCGCTCGTAGAAATCCGCCCACTCGGCCATGCGGCCACGGTGTACGTTGTGCGTGAGGTGATCGATGTATTGAAGGCCGTGGCCGGCCGGGTTTAGTTGCGCTCCGGGGAGTGGTTCGAAATCGACATCGAAGAATCCGATATTGCCGATCTCCCCTACCTTCGCACCATTTTTTCCACGCCAGCGATCGACGAAGTAGATGAGGGAGTCGCCAATACCCTTGATGGCGGGAATGTTCAATTCCCCCGGCCCGCTTTGACCAGCATAGCCCCATGCGCCAAGAGACAACGCTCGTTCATAGGCCTGCTTTGAATCCCGCACACGGAAGGCGATGGCGCACACACTCGGCCCGTGCAAGCGTGCGAAACGCTGCGCGAAGGAATC
>JBJXGQ010000252.1:0-13979 GCA_046160525.1 Burkholderiales bacterium | reverse complement strand
CGGAAACCCGCTGAACACGTGGGGATTGCCCACCGGCTCGGCGGGCATGACGCACTCAGGGGTGAGTTGGCCGATGGATGACAAACCCATCAACGCGAGATTGATGCACATCTCGCTTTCCAGCAATTCGAGCATGCGGACAACCGCCGGGGCGCCGCCGGCGGCCATGGCCAATGCTTCGAGGCGGCCGATGCCTACCGCGTCGGCGCCTAAGGCCAAGGCTTTCAGCACGTCGGTTCCGCGCAAGATTCCGCCATCGAAGACAATCGTGGCGCGGCCGCGAGCTACGCGCACGACTTCCGGCAATGTGTCGAGGGCACCACGTGCGTGATCGAGCTGGCGGCCCCCGTGGTTCGATACGTAGATGACTTCCACGCCATGCTGCACGGCCAGCTCGGCGTCTTCAGCGCATGCGATGCCCTTGAGCACCAAGGGAATCTGGAAGCGGTCCTTGATGCGCTTGACCAACTCCCAGGTCATGGAAGGTTGTAGCGTGACAGCGGGCCGTGGCAGTGCCTTGCCATCGGGCCCCCGGGCACTCATGGGTACGAAGCGCTTCAAGATGTCGCGCTCGCGGCGGCTGTGGACCTGCGTGTCCACCGTCAGGCAAAAAGCCTTGTACCCCGCCGCTTCCGTGCGGGCGATGATGTCCATCATCCAGGCTTCGGTGCCCAGCACGTAGAGTTGGTAGATCTTCGGGCCTGCGCTTTCGCGCGCGACGGTTTCGAAGTCCGGCGTGCAAGCGGAACTGAGCATTTTCATCACGCCGAATGTTTCGGCCGCACGCGCCGCCGTGAGCCCGCCGCCTTTTTCGAAGGCTTGCAGGGATCCGATGGGAGCCAGGATGACCGGGATGCGAAGATCGGTACCGAGCACTTTGCGCCGCACGCTGACCGACGACACATCCTTCAACACACGCGCTTTCAGCGCGAGGCGCTCGATGGCCAAGCGATTGCGCTTGAGCGAGGTTTCCGTCTCGGCTGCCCCGGCCAGAAAGTCCCAGTCCCCGCGCGGCAGATTTCTGCGGGCTTGCTTGACGATTTCCTGCAGGGTCATGAATTCGGTAGTCACGCGGGGGTTCCTGAGTTGAGCCTCATTTCAGTATAGAGCCTGCTAAGGGTCCATAATAATTCCTCGGCCGGTCCCGGCGGGCTAACTTCCAATTGCGACAAGCTCTATCACCCTCGTCGGCCACACGCATCCAACTGGCGGATGGCCGCTGGCATTTCCAGCACGGCCCTATCGACCTTATCATCGGGGCTGAAGGCGACTCGCGCGCGATCTCCAACGCCATGGACCGCGCTTGGCAGCGGTTCCAGCACCTATTGCCGGAGCTCGTAACGGAGTTAAGAATATTGCGCTTACCCGTGGACTGCGGCGAGTCCTTGGCAGGACCAGTGGCCCGCCGCATGGCCGGTGCCTGTGCGCCTTTCGCACCGCTGTTCATCACGCCCATGGCGGCCGTGGCGGGTGCTGTCGCCGATGAGATCATCGAGTACTTTCGCGTTCCCGGCATCGCCAAGGCCTACGCCAACAACGGCGGGGACATCGCCTTGCACCTCACCCCAGGGACGAGTTTTCGAGTGGGATTGTGCGCGAATTCGGAAGACAAACCTTGGAAGCAAGGCGCCTTGGACGGCGCATTTGAAGTGCATGCTTCGCCATCCATCCGTGGCATTGCCACCAGCGGCTGGCGGGGCCGCAGCTTCAGTTTGGGGATCGCCGATGCGGTAACCGTGTTGGCGCGTACCGCGGCACAAGCCGATGCGGCGGCAACCATGATCGCCAATGCGGTCAATATCGAGAGTCCGGCTATCGTGCGGCGCCCTGCCAGTGAGCTCAAGGACGATACGGATCTGGGAGACCGGTTGGTCACGGTGGACGTGGGGCCGCTAACCCCCGGTGAGGTGGCGAGTGCCCTCGGCTGCGGCGAGCGTGCGGCGCAAGGTATGATGACGGATGCATTAATCACAGCCGCTGTCATGGTGCTGCAAGGCGCGGCGGTGAGCGTGGGTTCTTTGCGGCCTGGGGAGCGGCCATACATGGAGTTAAAGATATGAAGGCGAAGATTCGAAAACTCATCGTGCAAGTGGACGAGACCCACATGGAAATGGGGAGGCGCATCGAACCGCCTACTCGCCGTGCGCTGGCGATTGCGGTAATCGAGAATCCCTTTGCCGGGCGATATGCCGAAGACCTCTCCGAGCTGATGGATATTGGCGAGGAACTGGGCGCGGTCTTGGGGGAGCGCTGCGTGCAGGCCTTAGGTATTACACCAAAGCAAGCGGAAAGCTATGGCAAGGCGGCCATCGTCGGGGAAGCCGGCGAGTTGGAGCATGCGGCCGCGATTCTGCACCCAAAGCTCGGTATTCCCTTGCGCAAGGCCGTGGAGAAGGGCGCGGCCCTGGTCCCGTCCGCCAAGAAGATGGGAACGATTGGCACGGCGGTCGATGTACCGCTTGGCCACAAAGACGCGGCTTTCGTGCGCAGCCACTTCGATGCGGTGGAGGCGCGCGTGAGCGATGCGCCGCGCTCGAACGAAATAGTAGTGGCGGTTGCAGTGACCGATAGCGGGCGCCCGCTAGCCCGGGTCGGTGGCTTGAAGAAGCACGAGGTCAAGGGTCAAGATGGTTTGCGATGAGCGGATTGCGATAACGACTAATTGAAAGGGGAAAATCAGTATGCACATAGACCGGCCATGGCTTAAGCGCTACCCAGCGGGTGTTTCCGCCGAATTACCGCCGCTGCCCTTTGCAACTCTTCCCGCCATGATCGAGGAGTGCGGCCGCAAGCATTCAGACAAAGTGGCTTTCGATAGCCTGGGGGCACAGCTTACTTTCGATGACGTGCTGCGTAAATCCGAGGCATTCGCGGCTTATCTTCAAAGAGGCCTGGGATTGAAGAAGGGCGACCGCGTCGCCGTCATGATGCCCAATATGCTGGCCTATCCCGTGGCCCTCTTTGGCATCTTGCGCGCGGGGATGATCGCGGTGAGCGTCAACCCTCTGTATACGGCGCGCGAAGTGGAAAACCAGATGAAGGATTCTGGCGCCGTCGCCATCGTGATCTTCGAAGGTTCCTTGCACGCGTTGGAAGAAGTGATTCACAACACCTCTGTCAAGCATGTGATTCGCACGGCCATCGGCGATCTCATGCCTGCCTTGAAGGGCATGATCATCAACTTGGTCATCCGCAAGGTGAAGAAACTGGTGAAGCCCTACACCATGCAGTCCACGCCCATTTCGCAGGCCCTCGCCAAGGGCGCGGGGCTCGCTATGGAAAGACCTAAGCTTGCGAGCAGCGATATCGCGTTCCTGCAATACACGGGGGGTACCACCGGTGTCTCCAAGGGGGCTGCACTGTCGCACGCCAATGTGCTATCCAACGTGGAGCAGACCCGGCTTGCGGGCCTTACGTTGTTCAAGGAAGGCGAGGAGATTGGCATTACTGCGTTGCCCATGTATCACATCGCCGCCCTGGTGCTGAATTGCTTCTTCGTGTACCGCTTGGGCGGCAAGCAGATCCTCATCGCCAATCCGCGCGACATCGCGGGGTTCATCAAAATCATCGCCAAGAGCCGCTTTACTTTCATTCTCGGGGTGAACACGCTTTACAACGCGCTGGTGAATCATCCCAACATAGGTACCGTGGATTTTTCTGGGTTGAAATTGAGCAGCGGAGGGGCGGCCGCCATCCAGGAAGCCGTGGCCAAACGCTGGCAGCAGATTGCGGGGAAGGTATTGGTGGAGGGATATGGTCTTACGGAAACCTCGGGAGCCGCCACCATATGCCCGCACGATTTGCCTGCCTTTAGCGCGACGGTGGGGATTCCCGTTTCCGGTTGCGACGTGCAAATACGCGACGATTCCGGCAAGCCCTTACCACTGGGGCAGGCGGGCCAAATCTACATCAAAGGCCCGAACGTGATGACCGGTTACTGGCAAAAGCCCGATGAAACCGCGAAGGTGTTGGGTGCGGACGGGTTTCTCGCCACCGGCGACGTGGGCGTGCTGAGCGAAGAGGGCATGCTCAGAATCGTGGATCGCGTGAAGGACATGATCATCGTCTCGGGCTTCAATGTGTATCCCAACGAAGTCGAGGACGTGTTGGCCAAGTGTCCCGGTGTGCTGGAGGCCGCGGCCATCGGGGTGCCGAGCAGCGAATCCGGCGAGGCCGTGAAGGTCTACGTGGTGAAGAAAGATCCCGCCCTGACGCAAGAGCAGGTGAAGACCTTCTGCCGAGAGCAGTTGACGGGATACAAGATGCCGCGCGAAATCGAGTTCATCGCCGCCTTGCCCAAGAGCCCCGTGGGCAAGGTGTTGCGCCGGGAATTGCGCGACGCCGCGAAAAAGAAACCTTAACTCTCCCTGGCACGACACCGTGATCGCCCGCTTAATTTGCTTTGCATTCTCATTAGCACTGGCGCAATGCGCCAGTGCTCGGCAACCTATCCGCATCGGCGAGATCAACAGCTATTCCACCGTTCCGGCTTTCACGGTTCCCTACCGTAATGGCTGGCAGATGGCGGTGGAGGAAATCAACGCCGCCGGCGGGCTGGCCGGCGGAAGAAAGATCGAGGTGATCTCGCGCGACGATGCGGGCAAGCCCGACGATGCCATTCGCCACGCGAACGAGTTGTTGTCCAACCAGGCGGTGGAGATCCTCATGGGAACTTTTCTCTCCAACGTGGGCCTCGCCGTGAGCGATTTTGCCGCGCGCAACAAGATCCTTTTCGTGGCGGCGGAGCCGCTTTCCGATGCGATCGTTTGGGAAAAGGGCAACCGCTACACTTTTCGTCTTCGGCCCAGCACCTACATGCAAGCCGCGATGCTGGTGGAGGAGGCCGCGAAGTTGCCCGCGAAGAAATGGGCCACGATCGCGCCTAATTACGAGTATGGACAGTCCGCCGTGGCAAGTTTCAAGGAACTCCTCAAGGCCAAACGTCCCGACGTGGAGTTCATCACCGAACAGTGGCCGGCACTTGGAAAGCTAGAAGCTGGGGCTACGGTGCAAGCGCTCTCCTCGGCGAAACCAGAGGCCATCTTCAACGTGACCTTCGGGGCCGATCTCACCAAGTTCGTGCGCGAGGGCAATCTGCGCGGGTTGTTCGAAGGCCGCAGCGTGGTGAGCCTGCTCACGGGCGAGCCCGAGTATCTGGATCCGCTGAAGGACGAAACACCGGAAGGTTGGATCGTGACCGGCTATCCCTGGGATCAAATCAAGTCGCCGGTTCACCAGAAATTCGTGGACGCTTACCGCAAGCGCTTCAACGATACTCCGCGCCTGGGCTCCGTGGTGGGCTACACCACCATGATGTCCATTGCGCAGGCCATCAAGAAAGCCCATGGCACCGGCACGGAGAAATTGATCAAGGCATTCCGCGGATTGCACGTTGACGGCGTCTTCGGCCCCATTACCTTCCGCGCGATTGACCATCAATCCACCTTTGGCGGCTTCGTCGGCCGGTTGAAGCTCGAAGGCAGCAAGGGGATGATGGTGGACTGGCGCTACGCGGACGGGAAGGATTTCTTGCCCGTTGACGGCGTCGTGAAGCAAAGGCGGCCCGCGGAAGCCCAAAGATAGCCGCCCTTCCCGCTGTCAGGCCTTCGGCGGTGGGATTGAAGCCTGGCGAAATTTCCTGCACACGGCTCACCAGCCGGGGCATTGCGGAGAAGGCAAGCCCATGTTTCGCGAATACTATTAGCACCCTCTAGGCTTCTCCCGCCAATGGCATGGCGAGTGCGAAACACCGGCCACAGGGTGCTGGCTATGGGTTGCGTGCCCGGCGATAAGGCCGCGCGCATCCGGTACCTGATAGACCCTGGGACCGGAGACCAAAATCATGAAGCTGTTATTGCCCGCGTGCCTTATCGGGCTGTGCTTGGCATTCGCCAACGCCTACGCGATTCCCGTTTTGAACCTTGGCGCTCAGATCACACAGGACAAAAGCGGCACAGTCCACGGCGTCAAGTTTTCTCCGCAAGCCTGTGGCACCCTTCGTTGCAGCGGCAACCTACTGGAATTGGTTCACGCCATAGCCAGCGCCGGGTTGCAGACCCTGCGAAACCGCGCTGCCATCCGCGATGAGGCGCATGAGTTGTTCAGCGAACGGGCTCAGGTGCCGGTGGGTTGCCACTCCAGACCCGAAGGCTGTTTCTCCTTGACCCCCTGGGGAAATGTGCCGGGGGCCTACGTGCTGCGCCGTTGCGAGTGCCCCGCTAAATAGCCAGAACTAGCCAGCAGGAGGTGGCCCGGAGGTTGGCCGTAGCGCCTGCTGCGTAGTCTTCGCCGGTTGGTAACATGCGGGGCTGTCATGGCCTCCGACCTCGCGTGTTAATCCAATTCCTGACCGGTCTCTCGCACGCCTCGACCTTGTTTCTGGTCGCGTCGGGTCTATCGATTATCTTTGGCGTGACCCGCATCGTGAATTTCGCGCACGGCTCCTTCTACATGCTTGGGGCCTATGCGGCTTATTCGTTGAGCGCGCTGCTGATGCAGCAATGGGGGAGCGCGCCTGGCTTTTGGGGCGGCATCGTCTTGGCGGCGTTGTGCGTGGGCGTGGCGGGCGTGCTGATGGAAGTGCTTCTGCTGCGCCGTATCTATCACGCACCGGAGATCTTCCAATTGCTCGCGACCTTCGGGGTGGTGTTGCTGGTGCAAGATCTCGCCTTGTTCGTTTGGGGCCGGGAGGATCTTCTGGCGCCGCGCGCGCCAGGCTTGCGAAGTACGGTCGAGATTTTGGGGGAGCGCTTTCCGCAATATCACCTGTTCTTGATCGTCGTTGGCCCCCTCGTGCTCGGGTTACTGTGGCTGCTGTTTCACCGCACCCGCTGGGGCGTGTTGGTGCGTGCCGCAACGCAGGACCGCGAAATGGCCGGCGCCTTGGGCGTGAATCAACGCTGGTTATTTACTGGCGTGTTGTTTTTGGGCTCGGCCTTGGCCGGATTGGGCGGCGCGCTTCAGATCCCCAAGGAAGCGGTCAATCTTCAGATGGATGTGAGCATCATCGCCGAAGCCTTCGTGGTGGTGGTGATCGGTGGCCTGGGCAGTCTAATGGGAGCTTTCCTCGCCGCGCTGCTCGTTGGCGAGATCAACGCTTTTGGCGTGCTGGTTTTTCCCCAGATGACCCTGGTGCTCACTTTTCTGGTGATGGCGGTGGTGCTCGTGTTGCGCCCTCACGGTCTGTTGGGAAAACCGTCCGCCGCACGCCGAAATTCGGAGTTCGCCACCGAGGCGCCCATTCAACGGGCGGATTCCCTGATGCGTTTCGGTGCGCTGTTGGTAGTCGCGCTGCTGGTGCTACTACCGTGGATAGCCGGAGACTATGCGCAAGGCTTGGCGGCCGAGCTGATGATCTTCGCGTTGTTCGCGGCGAGCCTGCATTTCGTGATGCATATCGGAGGCATGGTCTCCTTCGGGCACGCCGCCTACTTCGGCATTGGCGCGTACACAGCATCGTTGCTGGTTACGAAAGCCGCGGCGGGCACGATGGCGGGACTCATTGCCGCACCTATCGCCGCCGCGCTCGCCGCATTGGTGTTCGGTTTTTTCTGCATTCGCCTAAGCGGTGTTTATCTCGCGATGCTGACCTTGGCTTTCGCCCAGATCGTGTGGTCCGTGGCCTTTCAATCGGCATGGACCGGTGGCGATAACGGCATTCTTGGCGTGTGGCCCGGCGGAGTGCTGGGCTCGAAGGCGGTCTACTACTACCTCACCACCGGTCTCACGCTCGCCAGCTTGTACGTCATCCGCCATCTGGCCTTCACTCCTTTTGGTTATGCCTTGCGTGCCGGGCGGGATTCGCCCGCGCGCGCCGAGGCAAGCGGAATCGACGTGCGCCGTCTTCAGTGGGGCAGTTTTGCGTTGGCGGGAGCCTTCGCGGGGCTGGCGGGTGGCTTGCACGCTTTTCACAAGGGCAGCGTGTTTCCCAATGTGCTCTCCATACCGCAATCCCTGGATGCGCTGGTGATGGTGCTGCTGGGTGGCCTGCAAACCTTGATCGGGCCAGTGGTGGGGGCAGCCCTTTATCATGTGCTGCAAACGGAAATCATGCGGGCCACGGAGTACTGGCGGATCATCCTGGGCCTTACCATCATCTTGCTGGTGGTGCTCTTTCCGCAAGGCGTTGCGGGTTTTGTTCATTCCCGTTATTCCAGGCTCGCGCGATGAGCTTGCTGGAGGTGCGCGCGCTGGAAAAAGCCTTCGGAGGCGTGCGCGCCGTGGATGGCGTTTCCTTTTCCCTGGAACGCGGAGAACTCCTGGCCCTCATCGGACCGAACGGGGCAGGGAAGTCCACCTGCTTTAATTTGATCAACGGGCAACTCACGCCCGGCGCGGGGAGCGTACTCCTTGATGGCGTTTCGATTTCACACCAGCCACCGCGCGCCATATGGCGCCTGGGCGTTGGGCGTACCTTTCAGATCACCGCGACCTTCGGTTCCATGACCGTGCGCGAAAATGTGCAGATGGTGCTGCACTGCGCCGCGCGCAATCTGTTCAACGTGTGGTCGAGGGCCGCGGCGTCTTTCCGCGATGAAGCGGATGCCTTGCTCGCGCAAGTGGGAATGAGCGAGCAGGCGCAACGCCCTTGCAGCCTGTTGGCCTACGGTGACCTGAAGCGGGTGGAATTGGCCATGGCGCTTGCCCACGCACCCAAACTACTTTTGATGGATGAACCCACCGCGGGCATGAGCCCGCAAGAGCGCCATGATCTGATGGCGCTCACCGCGCGCTTGGTGCGAGAGCGCAACATGGGTGTGCTCTTCACCGAGCACAGCATGGATGTCGTGTTCACCCATGCGAGCCGGATCGTGGTCATGGCACGGGGCAAGATCATTGCCCAAGGCTCGCCCACGGAAGTAGAGAACAACGCAGACGTGCGAACGCTATACCTGGGAAGCGGCGCGGTTTTGGAGAAGGCGCCGGCATGACACCGTTACTCCGCGTACAAAATCTGCGTGCCTTTTACGGCCGCGCCCAGATCCTGTTCGGCCTATCCTTCGAGGTGGGGGAAGGCGAAGTCGTCGCCTTGACCGGCCGCAATGGCGCGGGCAAATCCACCACCTTCAAGGCCATCATGGGGCTCCTTGATGGTACCCAGGGCGAGATCGTGTTTCGAGGCCAAAGTATCGCGCGGCGGGAGCCCTTCGAGATCGCCCGCCTTGGCCTGGGATACGTACCCGAGGAGCGGCGAATTTTCACGGAGCTTTCCGTCCAGGAAAATCTTTCCGTGGGACGGCAACCCGTTCGCGTTGGCGCGCCGTCGTGGACAATGCAGAAACTCTTCGCCTTGTTTCCCAATCTGGGCGAGATGCCCGCCCGCGCGGGCGGGCAGATGAGCGGCGGAGAACAACAGATGCTGACCGTTGCACGTACGTTGATGGGCAATCCTTATCTCGTATTGCTCGACGAACCCTCCGAGGGGCTCGCGCCTAAGATCGTGGAAGAGATGGCCCGGATGATTTTGCAACTCAAGCAGGAAGGCTTAGGCGTGTTATTGTCCGAACAGAATTTGCACTTCGCCCGTATGGTGAGCGACAGAGCCTATGTCATGGAGAAAGGGCAGATCACGCAATGAGCGCCACGGTTCTCATCATCGAAGATCATCCGATGTTTCGCGATGCCTTGGTTCAGTTGGTGTGCGCAACTCTGGAAATCACGACGGTGGCGGCCAGTTCCGCCGAAGAGGGGTTGCGAATCGCGCCAACGCTGAGGGAGGTGAAGCTGGTATTGCTTGACCCGGGTTTGCCCGGCATGAAGGGGGCGGAGGCCATCACGGCCTTTGGTCATGCGTGTCCCGGCGCTCAGTTGGTGGCAATTTCCGCATCGGAAGAAAGGCGTGAAGCCATGGCGGCACTGCGCGCGGGTGCGAAGGTCTTTGTCTCCAAGGCCGTCACGCCGGAGGCGCTGGGTACGCTCTTGCGGCGCGTGGTGGGGGGCGAAGTGGCGCGGCCCGAATGGGTCACCCCGCAAGGCACCGGCAGTTTGGATGACGTAACGTCTCTCGTGCTCACGCCCAGGCAACGCGAAATACTCGCGCTACTGGCGCAGGGGCACTCCAATAAGGAAATCGGATTGCGCCTGGATCTCGCTGAAATCACCGTGAAGATGCACGTGTCCGCGCTATTCCGTGCGCTCGGCGTGGCCAATCGTACTCAAGCGGTTTTGGCTGCGCGGCGATTGGGGCTATGAGATCTTTATCAGTTGGACGCCAGCCGAGACAACGTTGCACGCAGTTGGTCTTCGAGAATGGGTTTGTGCAACACGAGCAAGCCGCTGGCTTCGATTTCTCGTATGCGTTCCGGGCCGGTATCGCCGGTGACCAACATCGCGGGAATGTCTTCGTTGAATTCGGCACGAAGCGCTTCCACCACTCTGATGCCGTCTTCATCGCCGCGTAGGCGGTAATCGCACATCACCACATCGGGTACGCGGGTGCTCGCGCCCAAGTTTTTCAATGCTTCAGCGCCGGATGCGGCGGTGATCACGGTGCATCCCCAGGTTTCCAGAAGCGTACGCGTGGCGTCTAGGATGGAGGCTTCATCGTCCACCACCACGATCAGCGATCCAGAGAGGTTGTCATGCACGCTGCTCGTGGCAACCTTTGCCGCGGGCATCTCTTCGTATTGCTCGTGCACTTTGGGAAGGTCGATGGTGAAGATTGAGCCCCGGCCCGGCTCCGATGTGAGATGGACGGGCGCGGAGAGGAGTTTCGCTAGCCGTGCCACGATGGCCAACCCAAGACCCAAGCCCTTGGAGCGGTTGCGCTCCGGGTTGCCCAGTTGGTAGAACTCCTGGAAGATCGCGCTATGTTGGTCCGCCGAAATACCGGGCCCCGTGTCATGAACCGCGATGCGCAGAATGTCGTTCACGCGCCGGCATCCGACCAGCACTTTTCCCCTCCGCGTGTGGGCCACGGCATTGACCACCAGATTGCGCACGATGCGCTCCACCAGGGCGGGGTCGCTGTGCACCGATGCGCGGCAACTAACGATGCGAAGTTGGAGTCCTTTCTTGCGCGCTTGCGGTTCGAACTCCATGCGAATGCGGTCCAGCAGCGAGCCCACAGAGAAAGTCCTCATGTCAGGTTGCACGGTACCCGCGTCCAGGCGCGACACGTCGAGGAGGGCGCGGAACATCTTGTCCATGGCCTCGCCGCATTGGCGCACATTACCGAGCAGCGCGCGGGCACGCTCGGACAAGTCCAGGCTGGCGAGCGAACCGACGTAGAGATTCAGGGCATGCATGGGTTGCCGCAGGTCGTGGCTGGCCACGGCGAGAAAACGCGATTTCGCGAGGTTAGCCGCTTCGGCCGCCTCCTTTTGCTCCATCAGTTTTCCGACGAGTTCCATGTTCTCGAACCCGAGCCTGAGGGACTCGATGAACACTTGGCTGAAGGTCCACATGAAGCGCGCGGCAACCAGGGCGAACATCAATATCCCCGCCGCGATGCCCCAATGAATGGCACTGCCTTTCATGGCCACGTCCACCATGACGGGGATGGTCCACGGCAGCGTGAACGCAAGGAAGCAGGGGTAGTAGGCGCTGAAGCTGAACATGGCGGCCACGGACATCATCACCACGGCCCAGACGTAGAGCAGTTGGTAATCGACCAGGTCCGCGGGGGACAGCATGAAAGACCCCGCACCCCAAAGGATGCCGGATAAAGCCGCACCCGTCATGGCTGTGCGCAACCATTCCTGGGCGGCGCTACCGGTGAAGTCGGTACGGCGAAACCTTCGCCAAGCCAGCATGCGGTAGATGCTGAGGAGGGCGGCGGCGGCCAGCCATATGGAAATATTGGCAAGGGGGACCACGCGAGAGAACACCGCCACCGTCAAACAAACCACGATGAAACCACCGATCACCGCCGTGGGAATGTTGCGGTGGATCAGCCGCGCTTGCTCGGCCCGAATGGCTTGGTTGATGTCCATGGGCGGCATCCTAATCCAATCGGTACGCCACCGGTACACATACTTTCGTATGGATAGGAGGTGTCTTGGCCGCCAGTTCTACTCTGCTCTTCCCCCCACCGGATTGCCATGCGTGCTCGCCCGGTACGACCATGCGATGAACGCAATGTCTGAAGCCCAACAGCTTGGGCCTCGGAACGCGGCAACTCTTTCAACACGGAATACACGGAAGGGTAGTTGTGTTTCTCCGGGTCAGGATTGGCGCGAGCGGCGCAACACATACTGGCGCAGCACCCCATCCATCCGCGACTGCCATCCTTCTCCCGTGGCCTTGAAGAATGCCAAGACTTCCGGGCTATAGCGTACCGAGACCAATTGCTTGGCATTCTCAGACTTCGGGCGCCCACGCAGGGCACGCATCGGTACCATGGCCTTGAGCTGCCTGGGCGTGAGCGGCTGCGCATCAGGGTCAGCCTTTGCTGCTTCAAGGATCGCCTTGTTCTCCTTCTCGGAGGGCATGGTAATGACCCGGCGTCTAGATGTTTTCGGCATAGTGCTTTACCTCACGGCGGGTGGCACGGCGCAGGCTGATGATTCTCCGCGTGCGGCCACGATCAACAAAAGCCACGTAGTACAAGGTATTGGTTTCTGGAGCAAGCGCAATCAGTCGCAGCTCGTCGTACTCGAAGCGGTCATCAACCCATACCAGGGCGGCGTCCCAATCGAGGTAGGTCGCGCAAAGCACAACCTCTTTCAACACGAAGAATCGCGAAGGGGGCGCGAAGGACCACGAAGGAATGCGGCGTTGGGCTTCATGGTATTCAGCCCACCCTATAGGGCCGTCAATTCGGACTGGACCGGCATAAGCCAAGGCTTAAGCAAGAAACCGCGGGTCCGACTCCGGTTCCGAACGGTCGCTAAGACAACTCGGCCACCGCGCGCTCGAACGCCGCCAGTACTTCGTCGACCTCGGCCTCGCCCATGGGCGAGGACACGCAACTGAGGCCGCGATGCGAGACGATCACCCCGTTGCAGAGCAGCCCCCGGTGCAGCCGGTCGAGCCAGTCGTACGCCGCGGCGTCTTGCGGCACGTCGCGATAGTTGGTCAACGGCCGGTCAGTCGGCACGATCTGGAACAGCGACCCATCCCCGGACGCCTGCGCGTTGTGCCCCGCCGCGCGAAAGATCAGGTTCAGGCCGTCGCGCATGCGCTTGCCCATGGTGTCGAGCCGCGCATGCATTGCCGGGGTGAGTTTCTTCAGCGTCGCCAGGCCGGCCGCGGCCGACAGCGGATTGCCGCTGTATGTGCCACCCGAGATGACCCGCGCGCCGGCGCTGGCCGGATCGAGATGCGCCATGATGTCGGCACGCCCGCCGACGGCGCCGATCGGCAAGCCCCCGCCGATGATCTTGCCGAAAGCCGTCAGGTCCGGCTTGCCACCATAGCGGCCCTGTGCGCCCGCCTGCCCCAGACGAAAGGCGATGACCTCGTCGAAGATCAGCACGATGCCGTAGTGGCGCGTGATCTCGTGAAGGAAGTCCAGGAAGCCAGGCTCGGGCAACACCATGCCCGCACGGTTGGACAGCGGTTCGAACAGCAGCGCGGCCAAGCTCTCGCCTTGCCCTGCAAGCAGTCGCTCCACACCGGCGCGGTCGTTGAAGGGCAGCACCACGACCTCGCCGCCCACCGCGGGCGACAGGCCTCCAGAACTCGGCACGCTCCGCGGCGCCTGCTCCGGCCCCCAGTTCGCCGGCGCCGACGCGAAGCTCACTTGCACGTAGTCGTAGTAGCCGTGGTAGGCGCCCTCGAACTTAGCGATCCGGCTGCGGCCGGTGAAGGCGCGCGCGAGCTTGACAGCCATCATCACCGCCTCGGTCCCCGAACTTCTGAAGTGCACTTGCCGCACCGACGGCACACGCTCGCGCATCAGCCTGGCGAGCGCCACCTCGGGTTCGGCGGGCTCGGAGAAACTCACACCGCGCTGCACCTGCTCAACGATCGCGGCGCCGGCATCCGCATCGGCGTGACCATGGATCAACGCCGTCATGTTGTTCAGGCAGTCGATG